>JAQIJC010000001.1:57500-357500 GCA_036946405.1 Sphingomonas phyllosphaerae
GCGGCGCGACTTTCGCGTGCGGAGGCCGACGTTCGGGCCGTCGACCGCGCGATGGACCAGCGTGTCGACGATGACGCGCGGGGGGTATTGCGTGAGCGGATCATCGCCGCGCGCGTTGCCGCCACCGCGGCGACGAGCGACCTTGCCGAGCAACTCGCGCTGGTCGACGCCCGTCTCGCCGGATTGGGCCACGCCGCCAGCGCCGAGGCCAGCGACCTGCGCACGCAGCGCCAGCGGCTGTCGCGACAGCACACGATGCTCGATTCGAGCGTCAAGCGCGGGCGGCTGATCGGGGTCGAGGCGCAGCAACTCGCCGACGAACTCGATCAAAGTGTTGCCGAACGCTTCAGCCAGACGATCACCGCGCACGGCCCGTCGCCGGTACTGCCCGGCTTCTGGGTGGCAGTGGTCGATGCGTTGCCGCGCGACCTGCGCCGCACCGAGGGATATCTCGCTGCGGGCATCGAGGAGATCGGGCGGGCTCGGGCGAGACTGTGGCCAGCGCTGCTTGGCGTCGTTGCGGCACTCGTGATCGGCTTTCCGGCGCGCGGTGCTGCGCAACGGGTGGGACAGCGCTTTTTGATCGAAGATGCGCCGGGGCATCGCGTGCGCCGCTCGGCTGCCGCCATCTGGCGCGTTCTGATCGGAACATTGGCCCCCTTCCTCGCGATCGCCGTATTGATGACCGGGCTTCGCTGGGCGCGCTTGCTGCCTGCGGCCTGGGAGGCGAGTGCGGATGCTCTCACCGTCGCAACCACTTACGCGTGTTTCGCCTCCGCGGTGACCGGCGCGTTGCTGATGCGGCGGCAACCGAGCTGGCGGGTTGCGCCGATCGCCGACGACGTCGCCACGCAATTGCGTCCGTACAGCCTGCTGCTCGCCGCGATCGCGTTCCTCAGCTACATGCTGGAGGCGCTTGGCACCGCGACCGGCATCAGCCCGGCCGCGCAAGGCGCAACGCATGTGCTGGAAATTATCCTGCATCTTGCAATACTTGCTGGCGCGTTGCTGGCGGTAGGGCGGCTGCGGGCGCATCGCGCCGAGGAAGCGGCGACCGCGCCGGCGCGCGCCGGACTGGGCGCGGTGGCGCTGTTCGCGTGGCTGCTGGCACTGGCGACGCTCGCCGCGCTGCTGCTCGGCTTCCTCGGATTTGCCCTGTTCGTCATGCAGTTGATCGGCTGGAGCGTGGTGCTTGCCGCCGCGACCTATCTGCTGATGGCGGCCGCCGACGATCTGGCGGTGACGATCTTCGCACGCGACAGCGCGCTCGGTCGCGCCCTGTCGCGCGGATTGGGGCTGCGGGGCGCGGTCGTCGACCAATTTGGCGTGCTGTTGTCGGGTGTGGTGCGACTGACGCTCGCGCTGACCGCGCTCGGATTGTTCTTCGTACCGTTCGGGACCGGAAGCGGGATCGGCACGCTGATGGCGCGGCTCGGCCTGCTCGCCCAGGGCGTCCAGGTCGGCGGGATCGCGGTATCGCCCGGCGCGATCGTCCGCGGGATCGCGGTGCTGTTCATCGGGCTGGCGCTGGTGCGCGCATTCCGGCGCTGGCTGGAGGACAAATACCTGCCCGCCACCGATCTCGACGGATCGGCGCGCAATTCGGTCGGGCTGGTCGCGCGCTATGTCGGGATCGCGCTGGCGGTGATCTGGTCGCTCGCCTCGCTGGGGATCGGCGTCGAGCGGATCGCGCTGCTGTTGTCGGCGCTGTCGGTCGGCATCGGTTTCGGCCTGCAGGCCATCACGTCCAACTTCGTGTCCGGGCTGATCCTGCTTGCCGAGCGCCCGATCAAGATCGGCGACTGGATCCGGGTCGGCACCGACGAAGGCGACGTCAAGCGGATCAGCGTCCGTTCGACCGAAATCGCGCTTGCCGATCATTCGACGCTGATCGTCCCCAATTCCGAGCTCATCACCAAACCGGTCCTCAACAAGACGCTGTCCGGTCCGCTCGGACGTGTCCAGATCCAGTTCTCGGTACCGCTGGAAACCGATGCCGACCGCGTCAGCGCGATCGTCGCCGAGACGTTCGCCGCCGAGCCCGACATTCTCGACGACCCCGCACCCAAGGTGTTCATCGATTCGATCGCGGACGGCCGGATCTTCTTCAATTGCTTTGCTCATGTCGCCTCGCCGCGCGCGGCCTATAGCGCGCGCAGTGCCTCGCTCACCGTATTGCTGCGCCGCTTTCGCAAAGAAAACATCGACATAGGAACGAAGCCGCAAAGAATGGAGCTTATCTCAAACAAAGATGACCCGAATTGATGCCTTCCTAACCAACTTACGATAAACATGCAGGAGGGGAAGTTTACTGCGGGGGACGCGTGTGCTTGGGAGAAAAATCCGTCGACTGTATCGATGGTATGCCGATGTCGGCAGGAATCCCCGCCTCGCCATAGCCCAAGCCACGGCTATTCAACGACAATTGCCCTTTCTCTACGCCGTGTTGCTCGTCAACTCACTGGTGATCGTCGCTACCCACCACGCTGTCGTTCCCCTTGCGCTCAGCACGTCGGTTCCGCTGGCGCTTTGCATGCTCAGCAGCGTGCGGCTGGTCTATTGGACGCGCCGGGCGCGACGCGGCGAAACGCTCGGCCCGGCCAAGGCGAAGGGTCGGCTTCGCAGGATCATAATGATCGGAACGTGCCTGGCGCTCGCCTATACGGCCTGGGCGATCGCGCTCCTGGGATACGGCGATGCGGCCCAGAAAGCGCATATGATGATCTACGTCACGACCACCGTGATCGGCTGCATGTTCTGCCTCAGCGCGCTGCCACAAGCCGCGATGCTGGTGGGCGTGATCGTGGTTCCTGCCTTCGTCGGCATCTGCCTGGCGCAGCATGACACGATATGCACCGTCATGGCGGTGAATGTCGCGGTGGTGTTGACCGTGTTGCTGCGCGTGCTGTTCAACAGCTTCGATCAATTCCGACGACAGGTGATCTCGCAAAGCCGGTTCGAACGCCAGCATGACGAACTGGTCCGGCTGAATCGTGAGAACGAGCGGCTGGCGCGTACCGACAGCCTGACCGCACTTCCCAACCGCCGCCGCTTCCACGACGATCTCGCCGAGCTGGTGACCGGCGCCAACGCCATGCCCTTCGCGGTCGGGCTGCTCGACCTCGATCGCTTCAAGCCGGTCAACGACACCTTCGGTCATCATGTCGGCGACATCCTGCTGGTGCAATTGGCGGAGCGGGTACAGGGACTGCTCGCGCCAGGCGCGACATTGTATCGACTCGGCGGCGACGAGTTCGGTCTATTGGTCGCGGGCGGGCCACATGCGGCGGCGATCGTCGGCGAACGGCTGTGCGCCGCCTTGCTCGCGCCGTTCGGCATCGGCGAGTTGACCGTTACGGTCGGCGGCTCGCTGGGGATCGCATCGTTTCCCGAAGCCGGGCTGGTCGCGACCGAATTGTTCGACCGGGCCGATTACGCGCTCTATCATGCCAAACGCGTCCAGGGCGGGGGCATGTGCATCTTCACCCCCGATCTCGAAACCGCGATCCGACGCGAACGCGCGATCGAAGCGGCGTTGCAGGCCTGCGTGTTCGACGAGGAACTGCAGGTCTATGGCCAGCCGATCGTCGGTGCGCGTACCGGGCAGGTCGACGCGATCGAGCTGCTGGCGCGCTGGCACAGTCCGCTGATCGGCGAGGTATCGCCATGCGACTTCATCACGATCGCGGAGCGGTCGACGCTGATCCACGGGATCACGCTGGCGATGTTCCGCAAGGGTTTGGCCGCCGCGCGGCTGCTGCCACCCGACGTCTCGCTGTCGTTCAACGTCTCGGCGTGCGACCTCCATTCGCCGGCCACGCTGACCGAAATCAAACGCGAACTGCTCGCGTCGGGGGTCGCGCCGGCACGGATCTGGATCGAGGTCACCGAAACCGCCGTCATGCGCGATCCCGCCGCCGCGCGGCGGGTATTGCAGCGTCTGCGTCGGCTTGGCGTGAAGATCGCGCTCGACGATTTCGGCACCGGCCATTCCAGTCTCAGCAATCTGCGCCAGTTACCGCTCGACAAAGTGAAGATCGACCGCAGCTTCATCGACGACCTTCAGCCGCAGCGCGGCCGGGCGGTGGTGAAGGCGATGATCGGGCTGTGCCGCGCGCTGTCGCTCGAATGCGTCGCGGAGGGCGTGCAGACCGCCGATCAGCTCGAAACCTTGTTGCGGATGGGGTGCGAGCACATGCAGGGCTATCTCTTCTCGGAACCGTTGCCGGTGGCGCTGCTTCCCGACGTGGTGCGGATCATCGAGCGCCGCGCCGCCTGATCGGCCGCGTCGTGTGATTTCGGGGCCGTGCGCATCCATGCTAGGGTCTGTACTCTATCGCCACAAGGATCGTGATCGACCGTGGAAGGCCGCCCACGAGGAGCGCAGCGCAGCCGGGTAGCGGCGCTACCCGCAAGCAAGCGACGAAGCTGGGCGGCCTTCCACGGTCGACCGCTTCGCGGCGGGCGGATTTTTGCGCCATGCGGCGTCGCGCGTCGGTCACGATGCGAGAGCATCGCTCCCTCCTTGCTCCTGGCCTGGCGCAAAAATCCGCTCCGTCACGACCTTGTGGCGATCGAGTACAGACCCTAGCGCACGCCGCTCATGCCGCGCGCTTTCCCCCCGACCTACCGGTTACTCGTCGCCTTTTCGCTCGCCCATGCCGGCGCGGTGATCGGTTACCTGCCGTTCCTGTCGCTGCTGCTGCCGCTCAAGATCGACCGGCTGGCGGGTGAGGCGCGGATCGGCTGGCTGACGGTGGCGATCGTGCTCGGCGCGGCGACCGCCAGCGGCGCGAACGTCCTGTTCGGCTGGCTCAGCGACCGATCGGTGAGGCGCGGCGGCGGACGGCGCGGGTGGATCGCGGGCGGGCTGGTCGCGCTGTCGGTCAGTTACGCCGCGATCGCGACCGCCGCGCAACCGGTGGTGCTGATCGCGGCGGTGCTGGCGTTCCAGTGCGCGGTCAACGCGGTGCTCGCGCCGATGATGGCAATCATGGCCGACGAAATCCCCGACGATCAGCGCGGGCTGGCGGGCGGATTGCTCGCGATCGGACCGCCGGCCGCGGGCGCGGTTTCGGCGATGCTGGTCGCCGATGCCGGCCGGAGCGAGGCGGCGCAGTTGGTCCTCATCGCCGGGCTGTCGGTCGCGGCGGTGCTACCCTTGCTGTTCGTCCGGCGCGCACCGATGCCCGCCGCGCCACGATCGCCCAGCGTAGCGCCCGCGCATCGGCTGTGGGTCGCCAGCCTCGCGCGATTGCTGGTCCAACTCGCCGGGGGCGCATTGTCGCTGTACCTGCTCTATTATTTCCAGAGCATCGCCGGCAGCGTTCCGCCCGCGACGCTGGCCACGCGCGTCGGCACGTTGCTGACGATCAGCTACATCCTGCCTTTACCCGTCGCGGTGCTCGCCGGGCGATTGTCGGATCAGGCGGCGCGGCGCACGCCGTTTCTGGTCGGCGCGGCGGTCGTGGCGACGATCGGGCTGCTGGCGATGGCCGTCGTCGCACATCCGGTGGCGGGGGCGATCGGCTTCGTCACCTATTCGGTAGCGGCGGCGGTGTTCCTCGCGCTGCATCAGGCCTTTGCAGTACGACTGCTACCCGACCCGCATCACCGCGGGCGCGATCTCGGGCTCATCAACCTGTCGAACACGGTGCCGTCGCTGCTCGGACCGCTGCTGACCTGGGCATTGGCGACGCCGGGCGACTTCACGCTGCTGCTCCTGGTGCTCGCCGGATTGACGCTCGCGGGGGGCGTGCTGATCGTGCCGTTGCGGCGTCGGCGGGGGCATGTGTAGCGCGGGGCGCGGTTTTCCGATGGCGCGGTGCGTGTCGGAAACAGACGTCAGGTATTCGATCTATCCCGCCTGAACTATCTCCCGCCGTCACCCGGACGTGTTCCGGGGTCTACCGTTCCGCAAGAGCAACCGCCCGTATGCTGGCGGAACGGTGGATGCCGGAACACGTCCGGCATGACGGGTGGCGGCTACGCTTCGGCTTTGATGGATGACGCTCTACCGTCCGAGCGCCTCGACCAGCACCTGCACCTTGCGCTGCCGCCACTGCGGGGTCGGCGCGACCAGCCAATAGCCGAGCCGCGATGGCTGCGCTTCCCCGACCACCACGACGCGACCGGCGGCGATGTCGCGCGCCGCGAGCATCTCGGGGACCGTCGCGCGACCCAGCCCGGCGGCTGCGGCGTCGATCGCCAGCCCGGCGTCGCCGACGCGCACCTGCCCGGCGCTGTCCGGCTCGGGCGCGCCAGGCCACAGGATCGCGGTGTCCGCCGCGCCCTCGGCGCGCGCGACCGTCACCAGCCCCTCGCTTTCGATCGCCTCGCCCTCGTGCGCGCCCGGCCCCTCGCCCCAACGGACCGCGAGATCGAGGTTGGCCTCGGTGAAGTCCATTCCCTCGTCCGCGGCGACCAGCACGAAGCGGAGGTCGGGGTCGGCCGCAGCGATCTCGGCCAATCGCGGTAGCAACCATTTCTCGGTCACGTCGCGCGGGGCCGCGATCGTCAGCGACTTGGACGATTGCCCGGCCTGCATCGCGCGCACCGCTTCCTCGAATTCGAGGAACGCCTGCCGGAGCGGCGCGAGCCCGGCCTCGCCCTCCGGGGTGAGTTCCAGCCCCTTGGTGGTGCGGCGGAACAGCACGACGCCGAGCGTATCCTCGAGCGCGCGGATCTGCTGCCCGACGGCAGCGGGGGTCACCGCCAGCTCGTCGGCGGCGCGGGTGAAGGACAGATGACGCGCCGCGGCGTCCAGCACGCGCAGCCCGTTGAGCGGCAGATGCGTCCGCTTCACCGCGCTACTCCGCCACCGCCGGCGCGTGGAGCGCGAAGCGCGGGATCGCGACGTCGAACACGCGTCCGTCCTCGGCGACCATGCGATAGCTGCCCTGCATCGTGCCGCTGGGCGTCGACAGCGGGCAGCCGGACACATAGTCGTAGCTGCCCTCGGGACGGATCACCGGCTGTTCGCCGACGACGCCCTCGCCCTCGACGGTGTGGCGCGCGCCGCCGCCGTCGGTGATGATCCAGTGCCGCGTCAGCAACTGCACCGCGCCCGCGCCGTCGTTCTCAATACGGATGTGATAGGCCCAGAACCAGCGCCCGCGCGCCGGCTCCGACTGTTCGGCGAGATAGCTGACCGAAACGCGCACGGTGACGTTCTCGGTCGTGGCGGCGTCGGTGAACAGCGCCTCCATGCCGGTGGCGATGCTCACAACCCGACCTGCCGCAACGCGCGGTCGAGGTCGTCGATCAGGTCCTGCGGATCCTCGAGCCCGACGTTGAGGCGGAGCAGCCCCTCGGTGACGCCCATCTCGGCGCGCGCCTCGGCCGAGACGCCGTAATGGGTGGTCGAGGCGGGATGCGTCATCAGCGAGCGCGAATCGCCGATGTTGTTCGAGATGTCGATCAGCTCCAGCGCGTTGAGCAGGGCATGCGCCTGCGCGCGATCCTCGACCTCGAACGCGAAGATGCCGCCGACCGCGCTCATCTGCGACATGGCGAGATCGTGCTGCGGATGGCTCGGCAGGCCGGGGTGGAGGATGCGCGGGACGCGCGCTTCGAGGAAGCGCCCGACCGCCAGCGCATTCTCCGACTGGCGACGGATGCGCAGGTCGAGCGTCTCCAGCCCCTTGAGCACCACCCAGGCGTTGAACGCGCTGAGCGTCGGCCCGGTGTTGCGCGTGAACGGCAGCAGCGTGTTGTCGATGAAGTCCTGCGTCCCGCACACCGCCCCGGCGAGCACGCGGCCCTGCCCGTCCATCATCTTGGTCGCGGAATAAGCCGTCACGTCCGCGCCGAATTCCATCGGCCGCTGAAGCGCGGGGGTGGCGAAGGCATTGTCGACGACGCTGGTGATCCCGCGCTCGCGCGCGATCCCGCACACCGCCCGCAGGTCCACCACGTCCATGGTCGGATTGGCGGGGGTCTCGAAGAAGAAGACCTTGGTATTGGGGCGCACCGCATCCCGAAACGCTTGCGGATCGCGCGCGTCGACGGTGGTGGTCTGGATGCCGAACTTTGGCAGCAGGGTATCGACCAGCCAGCGGCACGAGCCGAACGCCGCGCGCCCCGCGACGACATGATCGCCCTGTTGCAGCTGGCAGAGCAGCACCGCGGTCATCGCCGCCATGCCGGTCGCCATCGTCCGGCACGCTTCGGCCCCCTCCAGCAACGCGATCCGCTGTTCGAGCATCTCGACGGTCGGATTTTGGAGTCGCGAATAGGTCATGCCGGTCTGTTCACCGGCGAAGCGCGCCGCCGCATCCTCGGCGCGATCGTAGCAATAGCCCGATGTCAGGAACATCGCCTCGGATGTTTCACCATATTCCGACCGGGCGGTGCCGCCGCGAACCGCGAGGGTCGCAGGGCGCCAGTTCTGGGTGATCGACCGATCCTGTCCGCTATGCCGCTTCATGCCCCCGCTTAGCCTCCGCGCCCCCGTCAGAACAAGTCAAACCGTCACCAGCGGGCTTGTCGGCGCCGCGTGGCTGTCGCAAGCCCGCGCGGCGCGTGGCGGAGGAAAAGCGGCGGTGACGAGGGTCGGACGACAGCAGGGAACGCCGCGACTGATCGCGCTGGGCATCGCCGTCTTCAGCTGGCTGGTATTCGTCTTTCGCCTGTCGGTGCCCGCCAAACCGGTGTTCGACGAGGTTCATTACCTCCCCGCCGCGCGCGCGCTGCTCGCGCTATCCGGGCCGACCAACATCGAACATCCTTTGCTTGCCAAGGAGTTGATCGCGGCGGGCATTCATCTGTTCGGCGACGTGCCGTTCGGATGGCGGATCGCCTCGACGCTGGCGGGCAGCGCGACGATGGCGGGCGTGTTCGCGCTTACGCACTTGTTGACGCAGCGCGTCCGCCCGGCGCTGCTCGCGACGATATTCGCGCTGCTCGGCTTCACGATCTACATCCAGGCGCGGATCGCGATGCTCGACACGTTCATGGTCGCGTTCCTGATCTGGGGCATCGTCTTGCTCAGTTCGGCGATCCGCGACGGCAGCGTCTTACGGTGGAGCGCGGGCAGCGTGCTGTTGGGACTGGCCACCGCGTGCAAATGGGCCACCGCCCCCTATGTCGCCGCGGCCGCAATCACCTTCGTGCTGATGCGCCGCGAACGGCCGCAGCGCTGGCCGGGACTCGGCACCGTCCCGGCGCTGGCGCTGCTCGGCGGGCTCTCGGTGCTCACCTACGTCCTGACGTTCGCGCCCGCCTTCTTCTACGCCAGCGACGCGCTGACGCTGCGCACCCTGCCGCAATTCCAATGGGATATGTATCTGCGCCAGACGCAGAAGCTGCCGCCGCACACCTATCAGTCGACCTGGTGGACCTGGCCGTTCCTGATCCGCCCGATCTGGTATCTCTACGAGCCGGTCGACGGCGCGCAGCGCGGCATCCTGCTGCTCGGCAATCCGGCGGTGATGTGGGGCGGGCTGGTCGCGGTGGCCGCCTGCTATCAAGCATGGGTAAAGACCGGCGCGGCGCGGCTGCTCGCCCCCGCGGCGCTATGGACCTTCTCGGTGGCGATCTTCGCGATCATCCCCAAGTCGCTCGGCTTTTATTATTATTACTATCCGTCGAGCGTGCTGCTGTGCGTCGCGCTGGCAGTGGCGATCGATTACCATCGCGTGGCGCTCGGGCGATGGGTCGAGCTGTTCCTGCTGCTGGTGTTCGCGCTGTGGCTGTATTTCCTGCCGGTGCTCAGCGCGCAGGCGCTCGCCAATCCGGCGGCGTTCCATCGGTTTACGTGGTTCAATAGCTGGGTGTAGTTCTCACCCAGAACCGTTCGTGCTGAGGAGGCATTGAGCCTGTCGAAATGATCGGGTGAACATGCCCCCGGCATGTTCAGGATCGTCCGGGGGACGATCCGACCCGATCATCGTCTCGAAGCACATGCCCTTCGAGACGAGGCTTCGACAAGCTCAGCCTCTCCTCAGGGCGAACGGAAGTGGAGAGTTCACCGATACCGTCCCCAGGTAAACCGCGACGACAGCGCGTAATTCCATACCGCGCCGACCAGCACGCCGAGCAGCGCCGACGCCGCCCACGCCCCCTGCCGTACGTCGTGGAGGAATGCCGCCACTCCGACGTTCGCCACCGCGCCGACCGAACAGACGAGGCAGAACGCCACCCAGCCGTCGAGCAAGGCGCGCGCGCCGCGCAACCGCCGGTCGCGATAGGTCAGCGCATTGTTGAGGAAGAAGTTGAAGGTCATCGCCGCAAAGGTCGCGACGATCTGTCCGGTCAGGAACGTCAGCCCGGCGACGACGTAGAGCAGCGACAGCACGCTCATATGCACCCCGGCCCCCAGCGCGCCGATCATCGAGAACATCGCAAAGCGCACCGGCACGATGCGCCCGAGCCGCCGGTCGTAGAGCGCGATTAAATATTCCATCGCGACGACGTGATCGAGCTTACTCTCGCCGACCGCGCGCGTGCGGAAGACATAGGGAAGTTCGACGAAGCGCAGCGGGCGCGGCGATGCGCCGATGATGTCGAGCAGGATCTTGAACCCGATCCCGCCGAGGTGCGGGACCAGCGCGCGCAGCACATCGGTACGGATCGCGAAGAAGCCGCTCATCGGATCGCTCAGGTCGGTATGCACCACGCGTGCGGCGATCCGCGTCGCCAGCGCCGATTTCGCAACCCGGTCGCGGTCCCATTCGCCGGTCCCGCCGCCCGCGACGAAGCGCGAGCCGATCGCCAGGTCGAGCGCCGGGTCGTCGCGGAGCGCGGCGAGCATCGTCGGCAGCAGCGTTTCGTCGTGCTGGAGGTCCCCGTCCATGACCGCGACGACCGGCGCGGCCGTGGCGCACATCCCCTCGATACACGCGCTCGACAGCCCGCGCCGGCCGATCCGCTGGATCACCCGCACGCGCGGGTCGTGGAGCGCGAGGTCGCGCGCGGTTTGTGCGGTGCCGTCGGGGCTGTCGTCGTCGACGAACAGCACTTCCCAGTCGAGCCCGTCGAGCGCCGCCGCCAGCCGCGCCACGACCGACGCGACATTGCCGCGTTCGTTGAAGGTCGGGACGACGATCGCGAGGTCGAGCATTAATTCTTAGCCACCACCCCGGCGAACGCCGGGGGCCAGTCGGGGACGGTTTGTGGCAGGACGCTGCGTTCGACCAACACGGCTTTCCAAACTGGGCCCCGGCGTCCGCCGGGGTCGTAAAAAGAAGTTACAGCGCCGCCAGCACCGCGTCACCCATCGCACGGGTGGTCGCGGTGCCGCCCAGATCGGGGGTGCGCGCGCCGGTCGCCAGCGCCGCCGACACCGCCGCCTCGATCCGGTCGGCCGCGTCACTCGCGTCGAGCGAGTGGCGCAGCATCATCGCCGCCGACAGAATCGCCGCGCACGGATTGGCCTTGCCCTGCCCGGAGATGTCGGGCGCGGAGCCGTGGATCGGCTCGTACAGCCCCTTGCCGTTGGCATCGAGCGATGCCGAGGGCAGCATCCCGATCGATCCGACGCACATGCTCGCCTGATCCGAAAGAATGTCGCCGAACAGATTGCCGGTCACGATCGTATCGAACGCACCCGGGTTGCGGACCAGCTGCATCGCGGCATTGTCGACGTACATGTGGGTCAGCTCGACCTGCGGATAGTCGGCGGCGACCTCGATCACCACGTCGCGCCACAATTGCGAGGTTTCGAGCACATTGGCCTTGTCGACCGAGCAGAGTTTGCCGCGCCGCTTGGCCGCGGTCTGGAACCCGACGTGCGCGATGCGGCGGACTTCGCTTTCGTCATAGCGCATCAGGTCGTGGCCTTCGCGCAAGCCCTCCTCGGTGGTGCCGCGGCCCTTGGCGCCGAAATAGACGTCGCCGTTCAGCTCGCGGACGATCACCAGATCGATCGCATTCGCCACCTCGGGCTTCAGTGTGGAGGCGTCTTCGAGCCCGGCGAACATCTTGGCCGGACGCAGATTGGCGAAGGTCGTCAAATTCTTGCGCAGCCCGAGGATCGCCTGTTCGGGGCGCAGCGCGCGTTCGAGCGAGTCGAACGCGGGATCACCGACCGCGCCGAACAGCACCGCATCGGCACGCTTGGCGAGCGCCAGCGTCGCGTCGGGCAGCGGGTGCCCGCTGGCGCGATAGCCCGCGCCGCCGACCGGTGCCTCCTCGAACACCAGCCCGAGATCGAGCGCGTCGAGCACGCGCCGCGCCTCGGCGGTCACTTCGGGGCCGATCCCGTCGCCGGGCAGGATTGCGATGAGCTTGCCGTGTGTCATGGCCGCACCGCATGGCGCGCCCGCGCGCGTCACGCAACCGCCCTCTTCAATCGCTCGATCAGCCGCGCACGCGCTGGCAGCGGATCACGGCGTCGGTCGAGCAGCACGTCGCGCGCAAGGAAATGGCCGGTGATCGCCAGCGCCTCCAGCACCTGCGCGCCGTCCGCTGTCCCACCGTCGCGCAGGAACGCCGGCAGCGGAAAAAGTCGCGCCTCATAGCCCGCCGCCGCGGCGCGCGACACCGCCGCGCCGCTCTTCGGGCTGACGAAAGCGAGGTCGTCGGTGGCGCCGGTCGCGATGCACGTCGTGAGGTCGAGCCCGAAGCCGAGTTCGGCGAGCAGCAGCAGTTCGTAGCGCGCCATCACCGCCGCCCAGCCGCGCGCGCTGGGTGCCGCTTCGATCGCGTCGAGCACGCCGCCGAGCGCGTCGTAGAGGTACGGATAGGGCTGCGCCTCGGGCAGCGCGGCGGCGGTGAGCGCGGTGAGCCAGTCGAGCCCCGCGGCGGGGAGCGCCGATTCGTGGAGCGCGGCGCGGGTGTGGACCAGTTCGCAGGTGAGTGCGGCGAGTTGTTCCTCGGTACGCGCGCGCCATTCGCCGCGGATCAGGTTGCCGGGTTGTAAGACGGGCCGCAGCCCGCGGGCGTGACCGCCGCGAACGTAGCCGGGGCGGACACCATCATCGCGCGTCAACGCCCGCGCCACCGCGCCATGCTCGCCGTGCGCGCGGACGGCGAGCAGGATGGCGTCGGCGGTCAGGTGCATCCGACCGCGCCAGCCACAAGGCCGTCATTCCCGCAAAGGCGGGAATCCAGAACCTCCGACGGTCGCGCTTCTATCGCCAGACCTGCGCGTCTGGATTCCCGCCTTCGCGGGAATGACGGTTGTAAGTTTATCGTCGCCCCGGACTTGATCCGGGGCCCCGCTTTCTCTTGCAGGCGGCAGGAGAAAGAAGCGGGGCCCCGGATCAAGTCCGGGGCGACGGGATGGTCACCGCGCATGGTAGAAGTCGTACACCTGCTGCGCGACCGCGGCGCTCACCCCCGGCGCCTTGCGCAGGTCCTCGAGCGACGCGTTGCGCACCGCGCGGCCGGTGCCGAAGTGCATCAGCAGCGCCTTCTTGCGCGCCGGGCCGATCCCCGGCACCTCGTCGAGCGGGCTCGCGCCGATCGCCTTCGCGCGCTTGGCGCGGTGCGCGCCGATCGCGAAGCGGTGGACCTCGTCGCGCAACCGCTGGAGATAGAACAGCAACGGCGCATTGACCGGCAGCGTCAGCTCGCGGCCGTCCATCAGGTGGAAGACCTCGCGCCCCTCGCGGCCGTGGTGCGGTCCCTTGGCGACGCCGACCAGACAGACGTCCTCGATCCCGAGATCCTCGAGCACCGCCTTGGCGGCGTTAAGCTGCCCGCGCCCGCCGTCGAGCAGCACCAGATCCGGCCAGGTCTCGCCGTCGCGATCGGGGTCCTCCTCCAGCGCGCGCGAAAAGCGGCGCGTCAGCACCTCGCGCATCATCGCATAATCGTCGTCGGTGGCGGCCTGCTTGATGTTGAACTTGCGATACTGGCCCTTGCGGAAGCCCTCAGGCCCGGCGACGACCATCGCGCCCAGCGCGTTGGTACCCTGGATATGGCTGTTGTCATAGACCTCGATCCGGTCGGGCGGATCGCCCAACTCGAACAGCTCGGCCAGCTCGCGATGCAGCCGCGCCTGCGTGGTGCTTTCGGCGAGGCGGCGCTCCAGCGCTTCCTTCGCGTTGCGCGTCGCTTGGTCGAGCAGCCGCCTGCGCACCCCGCGCTGGGGCACGGTTATCTCGACCTTGCGCCCGGCCTGTTCGGACAGTGCCTCGATCAGCACCTCGGCGTCGGGGAGCACGCGGTCGATCAGGATCGTCCGCGCCGGGGGCACTTCCTCGTAGAATTGCGCCATGAACTGCGTCAGCACCTCGTCCTCGGGCACGTCGGCGGTGTGCGCGGGGAAGAAGCTGCGGTGGCCCCAATTTTGCCCGCCACGGATGAAGAACGCTTCGATCCCGATCAGCCCTTCGTGGCACGCGAGCGCGAAGATATCGGCGTCGCCGACCCCCTCGGCATTGATGAATTGCGTGCCCTGGATGAAGGTCAGCGCCTTGAGCCGGTCGCGCAGGATCGCGGCCAGCTCGAAGTCCATATTGGCGGCGGCCGCCTCCATCTGCGCGCCGAGCTTGGCCTGCACGTCGGTGGCCTTGCCGGCGAGGAACTTCTTCGAATCGGACACCAGCTCGGCATAGCCGGCCTCGTCGATCCGCCCGACGCAGGGCGCGGAGCAGCGCTTGATCTGGTACAGCAGGCACGGGCGATCGCGCGTCTTGAAGAAGCCGTCGGTGCACGACCGCAGCAAGAATAGTTTCTGGAGCGCGTTAAGCGTGTTGTTGACGCTCCCCGCATTGGCGAACGGGCCGTAATAATCGCCCTTGGCGCGGCGCGCGCCGCGATGCTTCTGGATGCGCGGAAACTGATGGTCGGCGCGTAACAGGATGAACGGGAACGACTTATCGTCGCGCAGCAGCACGTTGTATGCCGGCCGATAGCGCTTGATGAGCTGCGCCTCGAGCAGCAGCGCCTCGGCCTCGTTGTTGGTGGTGACGATCGTCATCGACCGCGTCTGCGCGACCATCCGCTGGAGCCGCTTGGACAGCCGCTCGACCTGCACGTAATTGCCGACGCGGTTCTTGAGCGCGCGCGCCTTGCCGACGTAGAGCACGTCGCCCTTGGCATCGTGCATCCGGTAGACGCCGGGCTTGAGCGGCAGCGTCTTGAGCACGTTGCGGATCGCCGCCACCCCGCCTTCCAGATCGGGCGCGTCGGCGCCGCGGATCGCGTAGGTGGCTTTTTCCTCGTTGAAACGGTCGGGGGGGCCGTAGCTGCCTGTCATCTCCCGCGATCTAGGTAGTGCGGCCGGGTGGGGCAACGGGGAGAGCGTCGCCCCTGCGCAGGCAGGGGCTTATGGCTGTGTCGTATGTCGAAGGGTCTGACACAGGGAGCGTGCTGCCTGTGTCAGACCGATCTCGTCATTCGACAGACATGGGCCCCTGCCTGCGCAGGGGCGACGGAGCTTACTTGCCGCCCGCCTTCACCCAGTCGGCGATCTTCTTCTCAAGCACCGGCATCGGCAGCGCGCCGGTGTCCAGCACCTGCGCGTGGAATTTGCGCGGATCGAAGCGCGCGCCGAGTCGCTTCTGCGCGTCAGCCTTGACGCGCGAGATCGTCAGCTGCCCGATCTTGTACGCCAGCGCCTGCCCGGGGATCGCGATGTAGCGCTCGACCTCGGCGGTCGCGTCGGTGCGCGACATCGGCGAGTTGGCGAGCATATACTCGATCGCCTGATCGCGCGTCCAACCCTTGGCGTGGATCCCGGTGTCGACCACCAGCCGCATCGCGCGCAGCATCTCGTCGTTCAGCCCGCCCATCCGCTGGTACGGATCGGTCTCCATTCCCAGTTGCGGCCACAACGTCTCGGAATAGAGCGCCCAGCCTTCGACATAGGCGGTGTTGCCGCCGAAGCGCATGAACGCGGGCAATGCGTCGTTTTCCTGCGCGAGGCTGATCTGGAAGTGATGCCCCGGCACCGCTTCGTGCAGGTACAGCGTCTCCATCTCCCACATGTAGCGCGTCGGGAGGTCGTAGGTGTTGTAATAGAAGACACCGGGGCGCGATCCGTCCGGGGTGCCCGGCTGGTAGGAGCCGCCCGCGTCGGTCTTCTCCTTGAACGCCGGGACCGGACGGATCTCCAGCCGCGTCTTCGGGACGAGCGAGAATTGCTCGCGCACGCGCGCGTCGACACGGCGGCCGATCGCTTCATAGCCCTCGCGCAGCTGCGTCGCCGACGACGGCTGGAAACGCTTGTCGGTGCGCAGGAAGGCGAAGAATTCGGGCAGCGAGCCCTTGAAGCCGACCTTGGCCTTTTGCGTCTCCATCTCGCGGGTGATCCGCGCGACTTCGGACAGGCCGAGCTTGTGGACCGCATCGGCCTTGAGCGGCAGCGTCGTGTTCGATTCGATCAGATAATCGTAGAGCTTCGCGCCGCCCGGCATCGCCGACAGCCCGACGCTGTCGCGCGCGACCGGCAGATAGTCGTTCTGGAGAAAATCGCGCAGCCGCTGCTGGACGGGGTTGAGCACCTCGCTGATCTGGCGCGTGTAGGCGGCACGCAGCCGCGTCTGGTCGGCGGCGGGGATCGCGGCGGGGAAAGTCTTGACCGGGCCGTAGAAGGGCGACGCCTCGACCCCACCGGCGAGCAGATTGTCGAGTTGCCCGATCATGTTGCGGACGACCAGCTTGGGCTGGACAATCCCGCTCTTCATGCCCTCGCGAAAGCGGGCGATCGCGGCGTCGAGCTGCGCGGCATATTGGGCGTTGCGCTTCAGGTTGTTGTCATAGTCCGCAACCGACTTGAACGGCGCTGCGCCCTGTCCCGACGCCAGTTCCGGGTAGAAGGTGTGCAACCCGTAGAAATGATCGAGCGGGCGGACGATCTGTACCGCGAGCAGGTCGGGTGCATAGCCGCGCAGGTTGAGTTCGGCCTGCTGCTTGAAGACGTCATAGGCGATCTGGTCGACGGGGGTCAGCTTGGCGCGGTCGATCGTCGCCAGCGTCGCAAGGTCCTGCCGCGTCGCCGCTTCCTCGGCTGCGAGATGCGCGTCGGAAAAGAAGTCACCGAGCTGGTCGGCGTAGCGCATGTCGCCGCGGAACAGCGCCTGCACCGGGTTGCGGCGCAGGCTGCCCTCGTCGCTGTCGTGGAAGAGCTGGCGGAGCCGAGCGTCGGCGCTGGCGGGGGCGGTGGCCGGGGCAGCGGGGGCCTGCGCGATCGTGGGCGCGGCGGCGGAGGCGAGCAGCACGGCGGCGGCGGTGATCGAGAAACGCATCGTCGGGGTTCCTTCGGGTCGGACGGCACTCGCAATGACGGAGGAAGTTTTCTTGTCAACGCCATTGGATCATTGCCAGTGCGGCAACGAAGACGAACCGCCAACACGAAAACGGGCGCCGATGGCGCCCGCTCCGTCTCAGCCAATCCAGAGGCAATCAGCTCAGTTGAGGCGACCGACCTCGGAGATCGCGCGCTCGACCAGCGCGCGGTCGGCGCCGGCATCGTGACGCTCGGCGATCAGCGCGGCGGCCGCAGCGGTCGCCGCTTCGGCGGTACGCGCGCGGACCTCGGCGATCGCGGCACGCTCGGCAGCGGCGATCTTGTCCTCGGCCATGCGCGTGCGACGCTCCATCAGCGCCTCGGTATCGTGCTTGGCCTTGGCGACGATCTCGGCCGCTTCGTGATGCGCATTGTCGCGCATCTTGGCGGCATCGGCCTCGGCACCGCGCGCGCGCGCGGCATATTCGTCGCGCAGCGCCTCGGCTTCCTTGCGGAGCGCGGCGGCCTCGTCGAGCTGGTGCCGAATCCCGCCGATGCGCTTGTCAAGCATCGCGCCAATCGCCGCCGGCACCTTCCAAACGACCATGCCGATCAGCACGACCAGCGCAGCGACACCGACCCAGCCAGTGTCGTTGAGACCAAGCGCGGTCGGTGCGGCGTGCGACTCGCCGTCACCGGCGCTGGTGCCGGCATGGATGCCGCTGCCGTTCGCCATGTCCTGATGCTCGAGCGGTTGCGCCTCGAGATCCTGCGCCAGCGTGGAGGAGGGATTAGCCATGATTCAGCTGCCTGCGGACCGCCTCGTTGGCGGCGTCCGTGGGGACCGCGACGCCCGACAGGCGCTGCACCAGCTCCTGCGCGGCTTCGGTCGCGATCGTCTGTACGTTGACCATCGCCGCCGCCTTGGCATTGCCGATGGCGACGTCGTGATGCGCGATACGCTCGGCCAGATCGGCGTCGGCGCTGCGCAATTGCGCTTCGGCGGCAGCTTGGGCCTTCGCCTTGGCGGCGGCAACCTCGGCCTGCGCCGCCGCACGCGCGGCATCCATGTCGGCGTTCCACGCCGCTTCGGTCCGATCGGCCTCGACCCGTGCCGCCTCGGCGGTGGCAAGGTCCTGCGCGATCTGCGATTCACGCAAGTCCATCACACCTTGAACCCGCGGCACCATCACCTTGCCGATCCCGAAATACAGGATGCCGAAGGTGATGAGCAGCCAGAAGAGCTGCGAGGCATAGGTGGCGGCGATCTGACTGATTTGGGGCATGGTGTCCGCTTTCCCAGGTCAGCCCCGCCCGGTGCGGACGGGGCCATATCGTCGGCGTGATTACGCGACGAACACCAGGATGATCATCGTCACGAAGGCGAGCAGGCCCAGAAGCTCGGCACCGGCGAAGCCGATGAACAGGCGGCCCTGCTGACCGTCGGCAGCGCCCGGGTTGCGCAGCGCGCCCTCGAGGAA
Source organism: Sphingomonas phyllosphaerae (assembly GCA_036946405.1). Taxonomy (NCBI): domain Bacteria; kingdom Pseudomonadati; phylum Pseudomonadota; class Alphaproteobacteria; order Sphingomonadales; family Sphingomonadaceae; genus Sphingomonas; species Sphingomonas phyllosphaerae. The sequence goes on from JAQIJC010000001.1 coordinate 76,101, forward strand.
GGCGGCGAAGACGTTGCCCACGCCCAGCGCGGCAATGCCCATGCCGATTGCAGCGAGACCGGCGCCGAGCAGCTTTGCGGCGTTTGCGTCCATGATAATAACTCCCGTTGAAACTTCGTGGTGGAAGGAAAAACTCAGTGAAGGTTGACCGCGTCGTTCAGATAGACGCTGGTCAGCAACGCGAAAACATAGGCCTGAATCGCCGCGACGAGCAGCTCCAGCAGCGTGATGCCGATCATCAGCACGAAGCTGGGCAGCGACACGATCGCCATATAGCCCGGCCCGAGATTGATGCCGTTGATCACGAAGGCCGCCAGCACCTTGAGCAGGATGTGCCCCGCGGTCATCGCGACGAACAGTCGCAGCCCCAGCGAGAACGGACGGACGAGGAAGCTCAGCAGCTCGACGACGAAGATCAGCGGGATCATCGGCAGCGGCGTGCCGTGCGGCACGAACAGGCTGAAGAAGTGGAAGCCGTGCTTGCCGAAGCCGACGATCAGCACGATCGAGAAGCTGATGATCGCCAGCACGCCGGTGACGGTCAGGTGACTGGTGATCGTGAACGGGTGCCAGCCCGGCACGATGCCGACCGGCATCAGGCCCAGCACGTTGGCGAACAGGATGAACATGAACAGCGAGAAGACGTAGGGGACGAAGCGCTTGCCCTCCGGCCCGACGTTCGAGACCAGCATGTTCTGGACGAAGCCGGTGAACCCCTCCACCGCAGCCTGCCAGCGGCCGGGCACCAGCTCGCGCTTCATCCCGCCGAGCATGAACAGCCACAACGCGACCAGCGTGATGACCATCCACAGCGCCGAATTGGTGAACGACAGATCATAGCCGCCCACGATCCAGGGCCGACCGAGCACGGGCTCGATCAGGAACTGGTGCATCGGATCGATCTTGCCGCCTTCTGCCGCCACTGCGAGGTTCCCGTTTACCACATACGTCAAGCGCCCGGATCACCCGGACGCTTGCTCGTCAACCGAATGATTTGCCTGAACGCCACCGCGATCCCGAGGAACAGCATGACGATCAGTCCCCAGGGCGCGGTGCCGAACCAGCGGTCGATACACCAGCCGATCAGCGCCGATCCGACGAGACTTCCGATCAGGGCGGCGAGCACGCGATTGCCGAGCGAATACCCTGCATCCGCATCGTCACGTACCGTTCCCTGCCGAATCGCTTCGTCCCGGCGCGCCTGTTCCAGTCGACGATCGAGCTGGGTCAGGCGCGGGTCGTCCGCGTCGTGGAAATCCCGTCCGGAACCGTTCTCCGCCACGCAGCCACCCTCACCCTGGTTTTTTCTCGCCGGGGACACGGATGCGCGCAAGCGGCGAGCAGCCCCGCCAAGGCCCGGCCCGGTTAGACGGGGGGTTAAGGGGTGTCAACCGTTGCGAAGCACCGGGGGTTGGTCGAGGCCACCATCCCCGTCGCTCCTGCGCAGGCAGGAGCCTATGACTGTGCCGTGCCGTGAGACATTTGACCCAAGGAGCGCGGCGTATGTGTCAGTCCTGAGCGCAGGACGACACAGACATGGGCCCCTGCCTACGCAGGGGCGACGGCATTACACGCAGCGCGGGTCGCGTTGCGGGGCGCTGGCGCCGCGCGTCTCCCACTCGCCACCCGGCGTGCGATACTTCTCGCCCGGCTTGGTCTGCGCGATCAGGTTGCAGCCGCTGGTGAAGGCGAGCTGCTCGACGGTCGCGCCCGACGCCTGCGCCTTTTGCGTGTACGCCGCCTTGCGCTGGATGTTGATGTTGCTGACCAGCGCGCGCAGCGACGCCGATCCGCTGCCGACCACGCCGAGATAACCGTCGGGCTGTTCGCCGACCTCGCCGGCCGCGCGCGCGGCGGCATAGGCGGGATCGCGCTGCGCCCAGGCGGCGACCGGCACCGCGACCGCGGCCAATGCGGCGATCAGGACAAGGCTCTTCATACGCATGGCTTAGAAAATCCCCGGATTTTGCTGGATCAACGACTTGGCGTCATTGTCGAGACGGTACACCACTTCCTGCGTCACATTGATGTTGAGGTTGATCTGGATCGGCTTGTCGGGCGCGGAAATGTTCACGCATCCCCCAAGGCCGCCGGTCAGCGTCAGCATCGCCATCAAGGCATAGGTCGTGGGGCGCATCGCGTTCGTCAATCCTGTTGCGGTCATGGCACCTTCTCGCTTGCGGGCGGCTGAACGCCCGTCTTCCGGTTCTGCTCGTCGATCAAGGCCTGCAGGTTGCGCTTCACCAGCCGCTGCGGGTCGTAGAAGCTCGCTGCCGAATCGATCAGTCCGCGGAACGGCGCGCGAATCGTGATGTTGAAGCGGATCGGCAGACGGGTCAGGCGGCGGAGCAGGAAATTGCTCTTCGCGCCCGCGCCCTGCTTGATCCCCGTGAAGCTGACGCCGGTCACCATCTCGCCCGCCAGCGGCCCGTTCATCTGCACGTCGAGGCTGCGATAGGTCAGCGAGCGCAGCGACTGGAAGGCGAGATTGCCCCAGAAGCCGAGATCCTTCTCGGTCAGCTCGCCCAGATAGGCGATCGACCCGCCGCCCTCGCGCGCGGTCAGGCGTCCGTCCGCGATCCGCCCGCCCTGCTCGTCGAAGATCATCGGCAGCACGCCGTCGAAGGTGCCGGTAGCGTTGAGGTTCGAGAAGTCGAACTGTTGCAGGAACTTGCCGGCATCCATCCCGCCGACGCGGAAGGTCATCCGCCGCTCGGCGTCCGATCCGAAATCAAGCGTGGTCAGATCGAGCGTCAGCGTGCCGCCCGCGAACGGCCAGTGCGCGGTTTCGACCTGCACCTTCAGGTCCGGGAGCAGCCGATACACGATCCGGCCATCGGTGACCGCGATGCCGGGATTGATCGAGGTGACCGTCGCGACCTGATCGGGGGCGCTGACCAGCCCGAGCAGATCGGTGAAGCGGAGCGTCCCGGCCAGCCCGGTCACGGGGCCGAAGGCGGCGGCGAGGTTCATTGCGTCGGTCGAAAAGGTGCCCGTGCTGTCCACCCCTTGTGGCGTCCAGCGGATCTCGCCCTGCCCGCGCACCGTCCCCGCGACGTCGGCGATCACACCGAAGGTAAGGCGCGTGAGCAGCTCGGGCTGGAAGCCCTTGGCGAAGGTGATGCCCGGTACCGTCAGCGTTGCTTCGCCGCTGCCGCTCGACAGCCGGTGATCGATCGCCAGCTGTGCGACCGGCGTGCCGGTGGTCGGTTCGACCAGCCGGCCGGTCGCGTGAATCGTTCCGCCGTCGAGCACGAAGGCGATATCGCGCGCCGTCATCGGCTGGAAACGCGGCGCCGCAGCGGTGTCCGCGACGCGCAGCGCGCCGTCCAGCACCAGCCGGCGGCCATCGAACCGCCAGTGGCCGTCGCCCGCGCTCATCAGCAGCGGCACCGTCCCGATCTGCCCGCCGCCACCGGCGAACGTGCCCTGCGCGCCGCCGCCGTTGACCTGCCCGGCGAGCCGCGTCGCCGCGATGCGCGTGGTGCCGATCGTGGTCGCGACATCGCTCAGCACGAAGTCGCGATCGGCGAGCGCCAGCGTCGCGCCACCGGTGTCGAGCCGGAACGCCGATCCGCCCAGCGTTCCGGCGAGCCGCGTCGCGCCCAGCCGCGCCCCGCCGCGGACGCCGCCGTCGGCGACCTCGACCAGCGCTGTGCCCGTTGGGCAAAGTCGCAGCGCGCCGTTCGCGAGCATCAGGCTGGAGACCGTCAGCCGCTCGAACCCGACCGGGGTGCAATCGCGATTGACGGTCAGCCGTCCGCGCCGATCCCACAGCGCGGCGACTGGAACGCGCAACCGCTCGACACGCCCGCCGGCCAGAGGCCCGCTGAGCGTCGCCTCGGTCGTGACGCGCGTCGCCCCCCGCCCGCCCGTCTGGAATTGCACCGGCGTCAGCGTCAACGCCGCACCGTCGCGGGCATAGGGCGCGAGTTGCGCCGTCCCGCTGATCGCCGCACCGGGCGCGTCCTGCGCAAGACGAACCGTCGCAGTCGGAAGCCCACCGCCGCCGAGCGTCAGTCGGCCGGCCGCTTGTATCCCCGCCGGGTGCCCGATCGTCACCGCACCATCGTCGAGTGTGGCATGTGCACCGCTGGTCGCGGTCATCGTCGCCCGCTCGATGGTCAGCAAGGTGCGGTCACCGGTCGCCAGTGCCAGTTCGGCCGCGACCTGCATGTCGCGGCTCGCGCGTGCCGCATCGCGCGCCGCGCCTGCCAGCAGCGGTGCGACCGGCAGCCCCGCCGCGCCATCGCCAAGCGTGACGATCCGGCGCTGCGCTGCGGCGGCGAGCGCGACGTGTTGCGCGACGAGCCGCCCTGCGAGCGTCGCACGACCGTTCGCCAGCCGCCATTGCCCTTGCCAGTCGGTGGCGCCGCTGGTCACCGCCGCGGTTCGCACCCCGTCCACCATCGCAGTCGCGAGGCCGGTCGTGCGGTCGGCATCGCCGCGGAAGCGCGTCGCCAGATTGACGTTACGGAGCGTCGCCGCCGCGGTCTGCACGCGCGCTGCCGTCACTTGCGTCCGCCCGAACCAGCGATCGAAGTGCGGCGACAGGCCGAGATCGAGATCGCCGGCGATCGCCTGTGCCGTCATGCCGTCGCACGCGACCGCCGCTGCGCGCGCCGGCCCGGCGATACGCGGCGCGGTCGCGGTCACGCGCAGCGCCATATCGGCCTGTAGCGCACCGACCTGGCATCCCGCGACCGTCAGCTGCGGCGCGTGCGCCGCCAGCCGCCCGCGGAACCCGTCGTTGAGCCGCCCGCGCCCGCTCAGCCGCAGCGCCGCAGCGCCGTAAGGCGTGTCGAGCGCGATCCGGGCGTCGGCGACATCGACGTCCAGGGCGGGCAACGTCACGGGTCCGCCCGAGGATTTCGGCAGTAGTCGATCGATCACGCCCAGCGACAGCGTGCCGTCGCGCAGCCGCGCCGCCACGCGCACCTGCCCTGCGCGCACCGCCACCAGCTTCGGTCCGGACAATGTCAGGTCGGTCTGCGTCTCAACCCAGTCGGCGACCAGATCGGGGCGAGCCGGATCGCCGATCACGACATCGGTCAGACGTTGCCGCCCCAGCCCCAGATCGGCGATGTGATAGCGCGCGGGCACGCCCTTGGCCGCCAGTTCCTTGTCGATCACCCGCGTCGCGATCGGCACGCGCGACAGCCACAGCCCACCGCCGGCGGCGAGCGCCAGTACCGAAACCGCCACCGCCATGCGCCGGCCCGCGTCGCTCACGCGCGCCCTGTCGGTTGCTGGCCTGCCTCGCTCATTATTTCGCCGTCATAGGGCAGCGCGCGCGGGCGGCGCAATTGCGCGACGCGGCGAACCGACCTAACCGGGCGCGCATGGCCGACGACCAGACGCGCGCGCTGGATGCGAAAGGGCACCGCGCCCGGCTGCGTGCGCGGTTGCTCGCCGATCCCGACGGATTGCTCGACCACGAGTTGCTGGAATATTTGCTCGCCCTGGCGATTCCGCGACAGGATACGAAACCGCTGGCCAAGGAATTGCTGCGCGAGTTCGGGGGCTTGCCGGGCGTGTTCGCCGCCGAGGCCGCCGCCCTCGCGCGCGTTTCCGGCATGGGCGATACGAGCGCCGCAGCGGTTCGCATCGCGCACGCCACCGCGATCCGGCTGGTGCGTGCGCGTGCGCGGGAGGCGCCGGTCCTGTCGAACTGGCAGGCGCTGTCCGATTATCTTCATGCCGATATGGCGCACGACATGGTCGAACGGTTCCGCGTGCTGCATCTAAATACGCGCAACATGCTCGTCCGCGACGAGGTGATGGCGCGCGGCACGATCGACGAGGCGGCGGTGCACGTTCGCGAGGTCATCAAGCGCGCGCTCGATTTCGGATCGGCGGCGCTGATCCTCGTCCACAACCACCCGTCGGGCGATCCGTCACCGAGCCGCGCGGATATCGATATCACCCGCGCGATCGTCGCGGCAGGGAAGCCACTCAACATCGCGGTCCACGATCATCTGATCGTCGGGCGCAACGGACAGGTCAGTCTACGCGCCAAGGGGTTGATCTGACGATCAGGGCAGCAGGAACGTGCCTTCGATGATCGTGATGCAGCTGCCGCTGAGCACCACCCGCTCACCGTCGAGGCGGCAACCGAGCCGTCCGCCCCGTGCGCTGGCCTGATAGGCCGAAAAACGATCGCGCCCGAGCCGCTCCGCCCAATAGGGCACCACGACCGCATGGGCACCGCCGGTGACGGGATCTTCGGGGATTCCGAACGCCGGGGTGAAGGCGCGGCTGACGATATCGCTGGTGGCCCCGCGGGCGGTGACGATCACCAGCAGACGGCCCTGCGCGGCGAGCGCGGCCTGATCGGGCGCGCAGGCACGAACGGCCGCCTCGTCCGCGAGCACGACGACCGCATAGCCGCCGTCATGCCACAAGGTTTCGACCGCCTCGACGTGCAGCGCCGCGACGATCGCGGGCAGATCCCGTGGTGTCGGGCGAAGCGCCGGCAGCGACAGCGCATATCCCGCGCCATCGCGGGTTACCTCCAAGATGCCCGATTGGCGCGTACGGAACCGCACCGACGGTCGATCGGTGTCGGACGTCAGCACGACATGCCCGGCGGCAAGCGTTGCATGGCCACACAGCGCGATTTCGGCAGCGGGCGTGAACCAGCGCAATTCGTACGCCGCCGTGCCGCCGTCGTCCGGCACCAGAAAGGCCGTCTCCGACAGGTTGTTCTCCTGCGCGATCCGCAACAACGTCGCATCGTCGAGCCATGTCGACAATGGCATCACCGCCGCCGGATTGCCGCCGAACGCCTGTTCGGCGAAGGCATCGACCTGCGTGAACGGTATGCGCATCGTCAGCGGGCTTTCTACAGGCGCTTCGAGAACCAGTGCGGGGTGACGTCCGCCTCGACCAACGGATTGTCGGTATCGACATGCCCCTCCGGATCGAGGTGGATCAGCGTTTCGACGCGGGGGAAGGTGTCGCGCAGCGCGCGTTCGACGCGCTCGACGATGTCATGCGCGGAGCGGACCGACAGGTCGGCGTCGACCTCCATGTGGAATTGCGCGAAATCGTGACTGCCCGCGCGGCGCGTACGGAAATCGTGGATGCCGCGGATGCCGGGCTGGCGCGCAGCGACCTCCATGAAGGCGGCACGCTGCGCCTCCGGCCATTCCTTGTCCATGAGCATGTCGATCGCCTGGCTCGACGCCTGAAAGGCGCCCCAGACCAGCCACGCCGCGATCGCGATGCCGAACACCGGGTCGGCGCCCGCGATGCCGACATATTGGTCGAGCACCAGGGCCGCGATCACCGCGACGTTGAGCAGCATGTCCGATTGATAATGGACATTGTCGGCCATGATCGCGATCGAGCCGGTCTGGCGGATGATGCTGCGCTGATAAGCGAGCAGCGCGAAGGTCGCGACAATGGCCGCGATCGACACGCCGATCCCCAGTCCCGCATCCTCGTTGGCGACCGGATCGGAGAAGCGCCGGATCGCCTGCACGGCGATTCCGATCGCCGAGGCGGTGATAAGCACCACCTGAAACAGCGCCGCCAGCGCCTCGGCCTTGCCATGACCGAAACGATGGTCATGGTCGGCAGGCTCGGCGGCGAGCTTCACGCCGTAGAGGGTGACAAGGCTGGCGAGCAGATCGAGCCCGGTGTCCGCAAGGCTGCCCAGCATCGCGACCGATCCGGTATGCCAGGCGGCATAAGCCTTCACGATCAACAGCGTACAGGCCATCGCCACGCTCGCCAGCGCGGCGCGCATCGCGAGCGGGATGATGCGGCGGCGTTCGTCGCGGGTCATGGGAACAGCAGCCCCTCGCTCCACCCGCCGGACCCGGTCGGGGTGAACACCCGCCGCTCGTGCAGGCGATGCGCGCGGTCGTGCCAGAATTCGAACAGGTCGGGCGTGACGCGGTAGCCACCCCAATGCGGCGGCCGCGGCACGTCCCTCCCCTCGAAGCGCGCCTTCATCTCCGCGAACCGCGCCTCGAAGGTCGCGCGATCGTCGAGCGGTTGCGATTGGTCGGAAGCCCAGGCGCCGAGCTGCGAGTCGCGGCCGCGCGTCGCGAAATAGGCGTCGCTTTCTTCGTCGCTGGCGTGCGTCACCGGTCCCTCGATCCGGATCTGCCGCCGCAGCGATTTCCAGTGGAAGAGCAACGCCGCCTGCGCATTGTCCGCGAGGTCGCCGGCCTTGCGGCTGCCGCGGTTGGTATAGAAAACGAATCCTTCCGGCCCGTACCCCTTGAGCAGCACCATCCGCACCGACGGGCGCCCGCGCGCGTCGGCGGTCGCGAGCGCCATCGCATTGGGGTCGTTCGGCTCGCTATCACGGGCCTCCGCGAACCAGCGGTCGAACAAGGAAAAGGGATCGTCGGCCATGGCGGCGCTCATACTGCGGTCAGCCGAAAAGGTCATCATTGTCGTTGTCGCCGGTATTGTTTATTATCACCGCGGAGGTGACCTATGGCGAGCAGCGTCAAACTCGGCGATCGGCTGGAGAGCTACGTCGATGAATTGGTGGAGAAGGGCCGCTATGGTTCGCGCAGCGAGGTGCTCCGCGAGGGCGTGCGGCTCGTCCACGAACGCGAAGCATGGCTGGAGATGGTGCAGGCGCAGGTGGATGAAGGTCTCGCCGACGTCGGCGCCGGGCGGGTCACAAGCCTTGATCAGGTGTTCGACGATCTATCCGAACGATATCGGCAATGGCCTCGGTAAGCCTGTCACGGCGGGCGCAGACCAATTTGCGTGATCTCGCCGACTGGATCGCGCGCGACAATCCTGATGCTGCGCTTTCCTTCATCACCGAGCTGCGCGTCGCTTGTACCGAGTTAAGTATTTTTCCCCGTCGCTTTCCGGAAGCGTCCCAGCTCGGCACCGGCATAAGAAGGCGCACTTATCGCAACTACCATATCCTCTATCGCCTTCAGGGCGACGATGTCGTGATCGTTGCTATCGTACATGCCGCGCGCGATCCCAACATGTCTTTCTGACCCAATCGGAACCCCCGCCGCGCCAAACGATTGAATCGCCCTCGCAACGAGAGGCTGATCCGATGGCGGCGCGCGCATATTGGCAGGGGCAGATCCGGTTGGCGCTGGTGTCGATCCCGGTCGAGATCTACTCCGCCACCAAGTCCGGTGCGCAGGTGGCGTTTCACCAGATCCACGAACCGAGCGGGCAGCGGATCAAATATGAGAAGGTCGCGCCCGGCGTCGGCCCGGTCGACACCGACGAGATCATGAAGGGCTTCGAGATCGAGAAGGGCGAATATGTCCTGCTCGAACAGGAAGAAATCGACGCGGTCAAGCTCGAGTCGAAGAAGACGCTGGAACTGACCCAGTTCGTCGATGCGCATGAGATCGACGTGCTTTATTATGAGAAGCCCTATTTCGTCGTTCCCGCCGACGATCTCGCCGAGGAGGCGTTCATTGTGCTGCGCGAGGCGCTGCGCCGGACCAAGAAGGTCGGGCTTGGGCAACTCGCGATGCGCGGGCGCGAATATGTCGTCAGCCTGAAGCCGTGCGGGCGCGGGATGATCCTCGAGACGCTGCGCTACGCCGACGAGGTGCACCGCGCGCAGGGTTATTTCCGTGACATTCCCGACGATAAGCCCGATGCCGAGTTGCTCGATCTCGCCGAGGCGCTGATCGAGAAGAAGGCGGCGGCGTTCGACCCGGCAGAGTTCCACGACCGCTATGTCGATGCGCTGAAAGACTTAATCGAGCGCAAGCGCAAGGCGAAAGGCCGCAAGATCATCGAGGACAAGGGCGACGACGGAGCACGCTCGGGCTCGAACGTCGTCGACCTGATGGCGGCGCTCAAGAAATCGATGGAGGGAAAGGACAAACCTCCGGCAAAGAAGGCACCGGCGCGCAAGTCGGCGGCGAAAAAGCGTGCTTGAGAGCGACGTTAGCCGGAGAGTCAGATGACGACCGATCCGCTCGCCTCCTATAATGCGAAACGCGATTTCGCGAAGACCGCGGAGCCGGCCGGGATGCTCGCGCCCGGCAAGGGCCCTTCGGCAAGCTCAGGACAGGCGCGCTTTATCGTTCAAAAGCATGACGCTACCCGGCTGCATTGGGATTTCCGGCTGGAGGCCGATGGCGTCCTGAAGAGCTGGGCGGTGACGCGCGGGCCGAGTCTCGACCCGAACGAAAAGCGTCTGGCGGTGCGCACCGAGGATCATCCGCTTTCTTATCAGACGTTTGAGGGGACTATTCCATCGGGGGAATATGGGGGCGGGACGGTGATGTTGTGGGATCGCGGGACCTGGTCGCCGGTCAAGGGCAAGAGCGCCGCCGACATCGACAAGGGGCACCTGCATTTCATCCTCGATGGCGAGCGGATGAAGGGCGAATGGCTGCTGATCCGGCTGCGCCCCCGAGGAAAAGAACGCCGCGAAAACTGGCTGTTACGCAAGATCGAGGACGCCGAAGCGGGCGGCACCGACACGTTGGTAGAGACCGCGCTGACCAGCGTTTCGACCGGGCGGACGATGCAGGAAATCGCTGAGGGCAAGAATCAGAAGCCCGCTAAAAAGCGCAAGGCGGGGAAGCCGCCCGCCTATGAACCGCCGCAGCTTTGTACGCTCGTGGATCACGTTCCGACCGGCGCGGAGTGGATACATGAGGTAAAATACGACGGCTATCGCGCGTTGGTCGCGATCGGGGGCGGCAAGGCGAAGGTTTTCACGCGCAGCGGACTCGATTGGAGCGACAAATTCCCCGGCATCGCCGAAGCCGCCGCCGCGCTGCCCGCGACGACCGCGCTGATCGATGGCGAGATCGTCGCGTTCAAGGACGGCCGGCCCGATTTCTCGACGCTGAAGGATGCGATCGGCACGGGCGGGGCGATGACGCTGTTCGCGTTCGACCTGCTCGAAGTCGATGGCGAGGATCTGCGCGACCGGCCCAATGTCGCACGCAAGGAGCGGCTGCGCACGCTGGTCGGCGACGGCGAGGAGCGGCTGCGCTTTGCCGAGCATATCGTCGGGTCCGGTGAGCAATTGTTCGAGACGATGTGCCGCGAGGGCTATGAGGGCGTCGTATCCAAGCGCGCCGACGCGCCGTATCGCGGACGGCGGACGTCGGCGTGGCTGAAGATCAAGTGCATTCGGCGGCAGGAGTTCGTCATCGTCGGCTGGCTGCCCTCCACCAAGGCGCGCGGGCTGCGGTCACTGCTGCTCGGGGTGCATGACGGCGACACTTTGCGCTATGCCGGCAAGGTCGGCACCGGGTTCGATGCGGCGATGATCGACGAGCTGCGGACGCGGCTCGACAGACTGGCGCGCAAGACCGCGACCGTCGAGGCGCCGCGCGCTGCGGTCAAAGGCGCGCAATGGGTGAAGCCCAAGCTGGTCGCCGAAGTCGCCTTTGCCGAGACGACGCCAGACGGGGTGTTGCGCCATTCGAGTTTCATCGGACTGCGCGGCGACAAGCCCGCGCAGGAGGTGGTTGCCGAGCGGCCCGCGCCGACGCCGGAGGTCAAGTCGCGGATCAAGATGACCAACCGCAACCGCGTGATCTTTCCCGAGAGCGACGTCACCAAGGGGCAACTCGCCGATTACTATGCCGCGGTCGCCGGGATCATGCTGCCATGGGCCGGGCATCGGCCCGTCAGCCTCGTGCGCTGCCCGCAGGGCCGCGCGCGGCAATGCTTTTTCCAGAAGCATGACGCCGGGTCGTTCGGCGATGCCGTGCAGCAGGTGCCGATTCGCGAGAAGGATGGCAGCACCGAAAATTATCTCTACGTCGACGACGCCGACGGGCTGGTCGCGTGCGTGCAGATGGGGACGATCGAGTTCCACGGCTGGGGATCGCGCGTCGATGCACTGGAACGCCCCGACCGGATGGTGTTCGACCTCGACCCCGACGAAGGGCTCGGCTTCGCGGAAACCAAGCGCGCCGCCGCGCACCTGAAGGAACAGCTCGCCGAGCTGGGGCTGGTCAGCTTCCCGCTGCTGTCGGGGGGCAAGGGCGTGCATGTCGTCGTGCCGCTGACGCCGAAGGCCGAATGGCCGGCGGTGCGCGACTTCGCCGAGCGGTTCGCGCGGGCGCTGGCCCATGCCGACCCCGAGCGGTTCGTGGCGGTGATGAGCAAGGCCAAGCGCAAGGGACGGATCTTCATCGACTATCTGCGCAACCAGCGCGGCGCGACCGCGATCATGCCCTATGCGGCGCGGGCGCGCGCCGGCGCACCGGTTGCGGCGCCGGTGTCGTGGACCGAGTTGCGCGACCTCGACAGCGCCGCGCAGTGGCATGTCGGCGATGCCGAAGCGCTGATCGCGCGCGCCAACGGGCGGTCGCTGACGGGCTGGGGCGTCGCCGATCAGGTGCTGCCGGACCTTTGAGCGCAGCGGGTCGATTCCGATTGCTTAACCGGATCGCTTCATTAGGGTCCGCCCCGGTTGGCTAAGGAGGAACCGCTGGCCACGCAGCCGCTCTTCGACAACAGCACCCTCGCCCGCCGCCGGTTCGATGATTACGCCGGCACGCCGTCCGACACGATGCGCAGCGGTGCCGCCGCGCCGTGGCTGGCAGTGCTGGAGGAATTGTCCGCGGTCGCGGGCGACGATCTCGGCCATGCGCGCGAGCGGGTGCAGCGGCACGCGATCGATATCGGCACCGGCTTCCGCATCATCGGCGAGGACAGCGAGCGGCCGTGGCCGGTCAGCCCGGTGCCGCTGCTGATCGAGGCGCAGGAGTGGGCGCACATCGAGCGCGGGGTCGTCCAGCGCGCCGATCTGTTCGAGACGATCCTTGCCGATCTCTATGGTCCGTCGACACTGGCGGAGCGCGGCTATTTTCCCGCGACGCTGGTCACGGGCAGCCCGTTCTTCCTGCGCCCGCTGGTCGGGCTCGCGCCACCGGGCGGGCATCATTTGCATTTCGTCGCGATCGACCTGGGGCGCAGTCCCTCGGGTGAGTGGCGCGTGCTCGCCGACCATCTGCGCGCGCCGACCGGGGCAGGCTATGCGCTGGAGAACCGACTGGCGATCAGCCGGACGCTGGGCGGGTTGCAGGCGCGGCTCAACGTGCGCCGCCATGCGCCGTTCTTCGCGGCGTTCCGCGAGGGGCTGGCGGCGGCGTGCCGGCGCAGCGATCCGCGCATCGGGTTGCTGACGCCGGGGCGCTACAATCCCAGCTACCCCGAGCAGGCGCATCTGGCGCGCTATCTGGGGTTGTTGCTGGTCGAGGGCGACGATCTCGCCGCGCTGGAGGACCGACTCTATGTCCGCACGATCGCCGGACTGAAGCGCGTCGACGCGTTGTGGCGGCGGCTCGATCCGCGGCTGCTCGATCCGCTGGCGTTCGACTCGCATTCGCGGATCGGGGTGCCGGGGCTGATCGACGTGTGGGCGCAGGGCAATGTCGTGCTCGCCAACGCGCCCGGCGCGGGCGTGCTGGAAAGCCCGGCATTCGGGGCGTTCCTGCCGCAGCTGAGCACGCGGCTGACCGGCGCGGACCTGATCCTGCCCAATATCGCGACCTGGTGGTGCGGGCAAAAGCGCGAGGCGGCGCATGTCGCGGGCGAGTTCGGGTCGATGCTGCTGTCTCCGGCGTTCGGGGCGCGGACGCTGGGGCTGCCCGGTGATGCGCCGGTGGCGGGCGCGGACCTGACGCCAGAGCAGCGCGCGGCGTTCCTCGACGATCTCACCCGCCGGCCGCAGGATTATGTCGGGCAGGAGATCGTCCGGCTGTCGACGATGCCGGTCATCATCGAGGACCGGCTGGAGCCGCGGCCGTTTACGCTGCGCGTTTTCGCGGCGCGCGATGCGCACGGCGACTGGCAGGTGTTGCCGGGCGGGTTCGCGCGGATCGGCGCGCATCCCGACCCGCGTGCGGCGGTGCTGGGCGAAGGGACATGGTCCGCGGACGTGTGCGTGCACGGCGCGGAGCCGGTGTCGCCGGTGTCGTTGCTGCCCGCGCCCGATTCGCTGCACGTCCGGCGCAATCCGGGGACGCTGCCGAGCCGGGTCGCGGACAATTTCTTCTGGCTCGGCCGCTATCTGGAGCGCGGCGAGGCGTTGCTGGCGGCGATCCGCGTGATGCTGGGCCATTCGATCGACGCCGATACCGGCGCGGCCCCCGATGATGCGACGCTCGCCAAGTTGGTCGCCGAGATCGTCGACAGCGGCGCGGCCCCTGCCCCGACCGGTTTCCGCCGCGCCGAGCTGATCGCGTTCGCGCGCACCGCGATGGAGGCGCGCGACGGCGGGTGGCAGTCGGTCGCGGCGATCAACACCCATGCGCAGCGGATCGCGGGCGGGTCGCGCGACCGGCTGTCGGTCGACATGGTCCGGCTGCTCGACGCGCCCTTCCCGACGCATCGCGGGATGCTCGACCGTGCCGGGTCGCTCCAGCGCCGCTATGCCGCGATCGCCGGGCTGTCCGCCGAGCATATGGGGCGGACCGCGGCGTGGCGGTTCCACGATCTCGGGCGGCGGATCGAGCGCGCGCGCGCGATCACGCGCGCGGCGCGAATCTTCGGGATGAGCGGCGCGTCGGCGGGCGACCTGTCGACGTTGCTCGACCTCGCCGACAGCCAGATCAGCTATCGCCAGCGTTACCTGACCGGGATCGCGCGGGTGCCGGTGGTCGACCTGACCGTGCTCGATCCGGGCAATCCACGCGCCTTGGCGTTTCAGGTCGAGCGGATCCGCGAGCATCTCGCCGCGCTGCCGGTGCTCGACGACGACGGCATGGCGGAGCCGCAGCAGATCGAGGCGACCGAGCTGCTGGCGCTGGTCGCGCCGGCACAGGCGGCGTTGCTTGACCCGGAGACGCTGTTGGAGGTGGAGCGCCGGTTGTTCCGGCTGTCCGAGGCGATCGCGCGGCGGTATTTTCTGCAAGGCGCCGAGCCGTTGCGGGCGAGCGGGTTGACGCTGGCGTGAGCGACACACTGATATTTCGTCATTGCGACCCCGACTTCAGGCGAGACCGCTGCGAAGGTCCGAAAACCGCCCGAATCGCTCGTCACCCCGGACTTGTTCCGGGGTCCACTGCTCCGCAAGAGCAACATTTGCCATGCTCGCGGAACGGTCGATGCCGGAACACGTCCGGCATGACGGGTGGAGTTTCGCAGATGTCTCGACCCCAAGTCCGAGACGCAATGACGTGGGGAAAGTGGCTCTGACCGATGCGCTATGACATCCGCCACATCACCCGCTTCGACTATGGCAATGCGGTCAAGTTCGCGCGCTGCAACCTGCGGCTGAAGCCGATCGACTGGCCCGGGCAGAAGCTGGAGGACTATGCGCTGCACGTCGCGCCGTCCGGGCGGACGACCGCGGCCTATGCCGAGGCCGGGCTGGCGCATGTCACGCGGCTGGTGGTCGACGAGCGCGTCCGGCGGCTGACGATCGAGAGCGTCGCGCGGCTGACGGTCGACCGGCTGGTGCCGGTGCCCGAGGCGAGCGACCCGACGATCGCCGAGGTTTGCGCGCTCGCCCGCGCGTCGAGCGACGTGTCGGCGGCGGGGCCGGCGGCGTATCTGTTCCCCTCGCCGCTGATCCCGCTTGATCGCGCGATCGCCGATTATTGCGCGCCCGATCTGACGCCCGATCGCAACGTGCTGGAGGCCGGGATCGCGCTCGCGCGGCGTATCCAGCGCGACTTCGCGTTCGACCCGACCGCGACATTGGTCGACACGCCGCCGCACGAGGCGTTCGCCAAGCGCAGCGGCGTTTGTCAGGATTTCGCGCAGATCATGCTGACCGGCCTGCGCGCCGCCGGGCTGCCCGCCGCTTATGCCTCGGGCTATATCCGCACGATCCCGCCGCCCGGTCAGGAGCGGCTGGTCGGGGCGGACGCGACGCACGCCTGGGTGCTGATCTGGTGCGGGCCGCAGCGCGGCTGGGTCGGGGTCGATCCGACCAACGGCATCTGGATGGCGGGCGACCATATCGTCGTCGCGATCGGGCGCGACTATGCGGAGATCGCGCCAGTCGACGGCGTCGTGCTGGGATCGGGGGCGCAGGCGATGGAGGTCAGCGTCGACGTCGCCCCGATCATGGAGCCCGCGTAACGATTGCGCTTCGGCGCGCGCTCCCCCACATAGGCGAGTAACACACCAACCGGGGACGACATGGCCGATCCATATGCGACGCTGGGCGTGGCGCGCGGCGCCAGCGAGGCGGACATCAAGAAAGCGTATCGCAAGCTCGCGAAAGAGCTGCATCCCGACCGCAACCGCGACAATCCCAAGGCGGCGGAGAAGTTCGGGCAGGTCACCAGCGCCTATGACCTGCTGACCGACAAGGACAAGCGCGCGCGGTTCGACCGCGGCGAGATCGACGGCGACGGCAACCCGACCGCGCCGTTCGGCTTCGGGGCCGGCGGGCGGGGACAGGCCGGCAACGGCGGGTTCCGCTCCGAAGGGTTCGACATGAGCGGGATGGGCGGCGGTGCCGGCGGCCCGGACATGAGCGATATCTTCGAGGGGCTGTTCGGCGGCGGTCGCGCGCGCGGCGGCGGTGGCGGCGGCGGCGGGTTCGCCAGCGGGTTCGGCCGGCGGCAGCCGCCGCCCAAGGGCGGCAACGTCGCCTATGCGCTGCGCGTGCCGTTCACCGATGCCGCAACGCTCGCGCCGCAGCGCGTGACGCTGGCGGGCGGGAACACGATCGATCTCAAGCTGCCCGCCGGGGTCGATACCGGCACGCAGATGCGGCTTGCCGGCAAGGGCGACGAGGGGCCAGGCGGCGCGGGCGACGCGATCGTGACGATCGAGGTCCAGCCGCACCGCTTCTTCACGCGCGACGGCGACGATGTGCGGCTCGACCTGCCGATCACGCTGAAGGAGGCGGTCGAGGGCGGCAAGGTGAAGTGCCCGACGGTCGACAAGCCGGTGATGATTACCGTGCCGACCGGGGCAACCTCCGGCAAGACGTTGCGTTTGAAGGGAAAGGGCTTTCACCGCAAAGGCGGCGAGCGTGGCGATCAGCTGGTGACGCTGATCGTCGACGTGCCCGCCGACGATGCGGCGCTGAAGGCGTTCGTCGCCGGCTGGGACGGTGGCGGGAACCCGCGCGCGGCGATGGGCGTCTGATCGTGCGTGACCGACGCCCCGCTCTCGCTGACGCCTGAAGACCGCGGGCGCCACCACGGCGCCGCGCGTCGCCGGCTCGACCGCCAGCTCGCGCATCTTCGCCCCGGCGCCTATGCGTGGGAGGTGTTCAAGCGCGCGGCGATCGGCGTGTGGACCGACGGGTTCATCTACGCGGGCAACCTCGCCTATCTCGCGCTGATGACGGTGTTTCCGTTCTTCATCGTCGCCGCCGCGGTGGCGTCGCTGTTCGGGCAGAGCGACGAAGTGCAGCACGGGCTCGCCAGCTTCCTGTCGGTGCTGCCGCACGACGTGGCGGAGGTGTTGCGGACGCCGATCGCCAATGTGTTGCAGGCGCGGACCGGGCCTTTGCTGTGGTTCGGCGCGCTGGTCGGGCTGTGGACGGTCGGCAGCTTCGCCGAGACGATCCGCGACATTTTCCGCAAGGCCTATGGCACACGCTCGTCGCAATCGCTGTGGCGCGCGCGGCTGGGGCTGAGCATCGCGATCATCGCCTCGGTGGTGATCGCGCTGTTCGCGTTCCTCGTGCAGGGCATCCTGACCGCCGCCGAGCAGTTCATCTACCGGCTGCTGCCGGTCGCGCAGCATGTCGCGGAGTGGCTCAACATCGCGCGGCTGGTGCCGGCGGCGATCATGTTCGGCGCGCTGTACATGCTGTTCTATTCGGTGACGCCGGGCAAATACCGCCGCAGCGACGCGCGCAAATGGCCGGGCGCATTGTTCACGACCTTGTGGTGGGTGAGCATGACCGCGGGGCTGCCATGGGCGCTGTCGCAGCTCGGCGGCTATGACCTCACCTATGGCAGCCTTGCCGGTGTGGTGGTCATGCTGTTGTTCTTCTATCTGATCGGGCTGGGGCTGGTGTTCGGCGCGCACCTCAACGCGGCACTGGCGGAGCCGCCCGAACCGGTTGTAGAGGGGACCGGACAGGGTGAATCATAATGCAGGTACACGCGTGAACGGATTGATGGCGGGCAAGCGCGGGCTCATCATGGGGCTGGCCAACGACAAGTCGCTGGCGTGGGGGATCGCCAAGAAGCTGAGCGAGGCCGGCGCGGAAATCGCCTTCTCCTATCAGGGCGCGGCGATGGAGAAGCGCGTGCGCCCGCTTGCCGAGCAACTGGGCGTCGCGCGACTGTTCGATTGCGACGTCGCGGACATGGACGCGCTGGATGCGACCTTCGCGGCGCTGGCCGAGGAATGGCCGACGATCGACTTCGTCGTCCATGCGATCGGCTTTTCGGACAAGTCGCAGCTGCGCGGGCGCTATTACGACACCACGCTCGACAATTTCCTGATGACGATGAACATCTCGGCCTATTCGCTGGTCGCGGTGGCGCAGCGCGCGCGGCGGATGATGCCGGAAGGCGGCTCGATCCTGACGCTGACCTATTACGGCGCCGAGAAGGTCATCCCGCATTACAATGTGATGGGTGTGGCGAAAGCGGCGCTGGAGACGAGCGTCAAGTATCTCGCGGTCGATCTTGGCCCCGACAACATCCGCATCAATGCCGTCTCGGCCGGGCCGATCCAGACGCTGGCGGCACGCGGGATCGGCGACTTCAACTATATCCTCAAGTGGAACGAGCTGAACGCGCCGCTGCGCCGTACCGTGACGATCGAGGATGTCGGCGGTGCGGGGCTCTACATGCTCTCCGACCTGGCGAGCGGCGTGACCGGCGAGATCCACCATGTCGACGCGGGCTATAACGTGATCGGGATGAAGGCCGAGGACGCGCCCGACATCGCGCTGGCGTGAGCGTTGCGGGTGCGAGTATTGGCGGCGTGACGATCGCGATCCGTCCGGCCGCGGGCGGCGACGTCGCCGCGATCGACGCGCTGATCCGCGCGGTCTTCCCGCGCGCCGACGAGGCCGATCTGGTGCGGCAGCTGTGCGTCGACGGCGACATGGTGCTGATGATGGTTGCCGTGGATGAGGAGCGTGGCACGCTGGTCGGCGCGGTGGCGTTCAGCCGGATGGCGGTCGACGTCGGCGGCAAGGCGATCGCCGCGGTCGCACTCGCGCCGGTCGCGGTCGCCGAGCATTATCGCCGGCAGGGCGTCGCCGAGGCGTTGATCCACGCCGGGATCGAACGGATCGAGGCGGCGCGGGTCGTGCTGTGCTTCGTACTGGGCGAGCCGGCTTTCTACGCGCGGTTCGGCTTCCACGCCGATTACGCGAAGAACTTCGCCTCGCCTTATGCGGGCGAGCATCTGATGGCGCTGCCGATCCAGGGCGGACTGATGCCGTGCGGCGAGCGCGGCGCCGCCATCCACGCGCCCGCCTTCGCGCGGCTCGGTGAGGGCTGACGCAAGGGAACCGGACGCCAGCCCCCGCCCGAACGGGCAGGGGCATGGGAGGGGAACGTGTCTTACCGAGGCTTGGGTGGCTTCGCTGCCCTCGCCCCTCGCATAGGGGAGAGGGTTGCGCAGACTTGGGCTTTGCGCAGCAAAGTCTTAGGGCGTTACCGGACCAGGTTGAACCACCGTCATCGCCCTGCGGGCGACCGCTGCGCGGCGGGACGCTTTCGGCGTGATGCCGCGTTGCTCGTCGGTCACGATGCTTTTGCATCGCTCCCTCCTCACGCCTTGCACCACACCAAAATCGCCTCCGTGCCGATGATCCAACCTGCTCCGGTAACGCCCTAGTCGGAGCTGGGTGAGGGGTGGCGCTCGCGAAAGCGCGCGCGCGAGCCTTCGGCTCGCTCGACCCCTCACCCAAGCTGCGCTAGCCAGCAAGCTGGCAAGCTCCGCTATCCCTCTCCCCTGTCCAGGGGCGAGGGCAGCAGGACACCTGCATGAATGTCGATCGGCCCTAACGTGTACGCCACCGCGCTCGAACCAACCTCCGGCGTCACCCCGGACTGGCTCCGGGGTCTACCGGCCCGCAAGAGCAGCCGCCTTTGTGCCGGCGGAACGGTGGATGCCGGAACAAGTCCGGCATGACGGCTGGGATTTCGGGGAGGCGACGCTTCGGTTTCGATCGATCAGCCGCTGCTGCCTCGACTTCCCTACCCCCATTCCTCCTTTGAAGGGGATCGTTGCGAAAGGTCGGGACCGCGCCCTTTCCACGCCGTACCCCAGCGAAGGCCGAGGTCCCGTTGGAAAGGTCTTTCCGCTAGTTACGAGCGGCCCCCAACCGGGCCACGGCCTTCGCCGGGGCACGAGAAGGCGATTTCGCAACGATACGCTGAGAGGGGCTTATCTGCATCAACACCATGATATCGCACACCAAAGGCGCGACCAT
Organism: Sphingomonas phyllosphaerae; assembly: GCA_036946405.1. Lineage (NCBI taxonomy): Bacteria > Pseudomonadati > Pseudomonadota > Alphaproteobacteria > Sphingomonadales > Sphingomonadaceae > Sphingomonas > Sphingomonas phyllosphaerae. Next base: position 96,403 of record JAQIJC010000001.1, read on the forward strand.
CACACTCCGTTAAGCACCAAATCTTACAAGGCCGGAATGGATCATCGTTCCGACCGGCTGTTCATCGTGGCGCAGGCCAGCGTCGGCGTCGCCGCGCTTGCGATCATGAGCCTGTACCCGCCCGACGATGGGCGCATCCTGCTGGTGCCGGTGATCGATCGCGATACCAATGCCACCGCTCGGCTGGCGCTTTCGTCGGGCGCGAGGCTGCTGGGCGCGGGACCGCTACGCGGCTCGCTGGTGGTGGTCGGTAACCGCGCACGGCTGGCGGCGCATAGCCGGCCGTGGCGAATGCTGATGCTCGCCGCCCCGCCGGCCGGATGCGGCACCCCCTCCAGACAGGCGAACGTCGCATGAGCGCGCCGACCGATCCGCTCGACCGGATGCGCATGTATGGCGTGAAGGGCTGGGCCTGGGCGGGCTGGATCGTGCTGGCCGGGCTGTGCGCGGGCGACCTGCTGATCGGTGGCGGCAAGCTGCCGGTGGTGCTGGCGGTCGGGCTGCTCGCCAATATCGGGCCGACGGCGATGATGGTGCTCGGGCGGCAGGATGCGGCGGCGCGTGCGACGATGGGCGTGCTGGCGTCGGTGTTGCCGTCGCTGTTGGTGTTCGTGCTGCAAGGGCGCGCGTGGCAGATGGACGCGCACATGTATTTCTTCGTCGCGATGGCGGCGTTGCTGGTGCTTGCCGACTGGCGCCCGATCCTGATCTGCACCGTCCTGACCGCGGTGCACCACCTGCTGCTCGAATGGTTCGCGCCCGATTGGGTGTTCGACGGCAACGGCGATCTGGGACGCGTGCTGTTCCATGTCGTGGCGGTCGGGCTGCAGTTCGGGGCGCTGACCGTGGTGACGTTGATGCTGGAGCGGCTGTTCGCCGCGCAGGAGCGCAGCCTGCGGCGCGCGCGCGAGTTGACCGCGATCGCCGAAGAGGGCCGCCGCGCCACCGAAAGCGCGCTGGAGCAGGCGCGGCTCGCCGAGGATCGCGCCGCGCGCGAGCGGCGGCGGCGCGAGGATCAGGCGGCGCAGATCGCACAGGAGCGGCGCGGCGAGCTGATGATGCTGGCGGGCGAGTTCGAGCGATCGGTGACGTCGATCGTCGGCGGGATCGCGCAGGCGAGCGAGCGTCTGGAGCAGGCCGCCATCCAGCTTGAGGGCGGCACCACCGCCGCGCGGGGCGACGCCGTGTCGGCGGCGGCGAGCGCGGGTGAGGCGGCATCCGGCATCGCGCAGGTCGCGGCATCGATCCGCGACCTGACCCAGTCGATCCAGACGATCGCGGTCGCCGCCGAGCGGCAGTCGCAGCTGACCGACGGCGTGAGCATCGCCGCGCAACGCAGTGTCCAGACCGCTGCGATGCTGGAGGAGCAGGCGGTGCAGATCGAAGGCTTCCTCGCCGACATCCGGCGGATCGCGGCGCAGACCAATTTGCTGGCGCTGAACGCGACGATCGAGGCATCGCGCGCCGGCGAGGCGGGGCGCGGCTTCGCGGTGGTCGCGGGCGAGGTGAAGGCGCTCTCCGCCGACACGACGCGGGCCAGCGACCGGATCGGGGTATTGATCGCGGGGATACGCGAGGGGGTGGCGGAGACCGGCGAGAAATTGCGCAGCGTGACGCAGGCGGTCGCCGAAGTGTCGGGCGCGGCGCGCGGGATCGCGGTGGCAGCAGACGAGCAGCGCAACAGCGCGACCGAAGTCGATGGCGGCGCGACGCGCGCGGCGGACATGGCGGAGGCGATCGGCGGCGGGATCGGCGCGCTGGTCGAGACGGTCGGCAAGGCCTCGACGCTGTCGGCGACGGTGCGCAACAGCGCGAGCGCGCTGGCGACCAGCGCGCGCGACCTGCATGGGTCGACCAATCGCTTCGTGGCGTTCCTGACCTGCGAGCGCGAGGCGGCGGCGTAGGCGGGCGCGCGTCGCCCCGGACTTGATCCGGGGAAGGTGGCCCGTTTTCCGTCATTCCCGCGCAGGCGGGAATGACGGGGATGGGCGATGCGGGGGTCCGGTCAGGCCCGCGACGACGGGGTGATGGCGGGCAGCGGCGGCGGAAGAGCCCAGCGCTGCACCGCTTCCAGTGCGATGCCGGCGAGATTCTGCGTGCGCTTGATGTAGCGGATGCGCAGCCGGCCGGCGGGGCGTGGGAGCGACTGGAATCGCTCGTAATGCGCACGGCAGGCGGGCGGACAGCGGATGGCGCCGTGCGCCTGCGCGATCACCGCGGCGGCGTCGCCGAGCAGCACCGCCTCGGCGAGCGCCAGATCGTTGGCCAGCATCAACGCGGCGGTCAGCGCCAGCCATTCGGCCTCCATGCTGGTGCCGGGCCCGAGATCGCGGCGCATGTACGTCCGCCCGCCCGCGACCAAAGCATATTCCATCCCGGCGGGCGAATAGCCGCCGTCGAAGAAGATCTTCATGCGTGCCGCCACGCCCCCGGCGCGAGATCGCCGAGCGACCAGTCGCCGACGCGCCAGCGGATCAGCCGCAGCGTCGGGTGGCCGACCGCGGCGGTCATACGGCGCACCTGACGGTTGCGCCCCTCGCGGATCGTCAGCGCGATCCATGTGTCGGGGATGCTCGCCCGGTAGCGGATCGGGGGCGTGCGCGGCCAGATGTCGGGCGTGTCGAGCGGCTCGACCTCGGCCGGAAGGGTCATGCCATCCTTCAACATCACGCCCGCACGCAGCGCGGCCAGCGCGGCCGCGTCGGGTACGCCCTCGACCTGCACCCAATAGGTCTTGGGCAGCTTGAACTTCGGATCGGCGATCCGCGACTGGAGTCGTCCGTCGTCGGTGAGCAACAACAGCCCCTCGCTGTCGCGGTCCAGCCGCCCGGCGGGATAGACGCCGGGGACGTCGATGTGATCGGACAGCGTGGCGCGGGTCGTCGGGGAGCCGCGGTCGGTGAACTGGCTCAGCACGTCATAGGGCTTGTTGAACAGGATCAATGTCATGCGCGCCCGATCTGCTGCGCCACCGCCTCCGCGACCCGGATGCCGTCGACCGCCGCCGACAGGATGCCGCCGGCATAGCCCGCGCCCTCGCCCGCGGGATACAGGCCGCGGGTGTTGAGGCTCTGCATGTCCTCGCCGCGCGTGAAGCGCACCGGCGAGGAGGTGCGCGTCTCGACCCCGGTCATCACGACATCGGGATGGTCGTAGCCCTTGATCTGGCGGCCGAACACCGGGATCGCCTCGCGCATCGCCGCAATCGCGAAGTCGGGAAGGCATTCGGCGAGATCGGTGGGGGTGACGCCGGGCCTGTACGACGGCACGACGCTGCCGAGCGTCGTCGAGGCGCGTCCGGCGAGGAAGTCGCCGACGCGCTGCGCCGGGGCGTGATAGGTCGACCCGCCCGCGACGAACGCCTTCGCCTCGATCTCGCGTTGCAGCGTCAGCCCGGCGAGCGGGTCGCCGGGATAGTCGCGCTCGGGGTCGATCGCGACGACGAAGCCGGAATTGGCGTTGCGCTCGTTGCGCGAATATTGGCTCATGCCGTTCGTGGCGACGCGGCCTTCCTCGCTGGTCGCCGCGACGACGGTGCCGCCGGGGCACATGCAGAAGCTGTAGACCGTCCGCCCGTTCGAACAGTGATGCGAGATGTGATATTCGGCCGCGCCGAGTACCGGATGGCCGGCGTCGGGGCCGAAGCGCGCGCGGTCGATCCACGATTGCGGATGCTCGATGCGGACGCCGATCGAAAAGGGCTTGGCTTCGGCATGGACGCCGGCCTCGACCAGCATTTCGAACGTATCGCGCGCGCTGTGGCCGATCGCCATCACGACATGCTCGGCCGCCAGATAGCCGCCGTCGTGGAGGTGCAGGCCCTTGATGCGGCGCTCCCCGCCCTGCTCCGCGACGTCGAAGCCGGTGACGCGGGTCGAGAAGCGGTATTCGCCGCCGAGTTCCTCGATCGTCGCGCGCATGCTCTCGACCATCGTCACGAGGCGGAAGGTGCCGATGTGGGGATGCGCCTCGGTCAGGATCTCCTCGGGCGCACCGGCCTTGACGAATTCGGTCAGCACCTTGCGGTTGAGGTGGCGCGGATCCTTGATGCGGCTGTAGAGCTTGCCGTCCGAGAAGGTCCCTGCCCCGCCCTCGCCGTACTGGACGTTCGATTCGGGGTTGAGGACGCTGCGCCGCCACAGGCCCCAAGTGTCCTTGGTCCGCTCGCGCACCACCTTGCCGCGCTCCACGATGATCGGGCGGTAGCCGGCCTGCGCGAGGATCAGCGCGGCAAACAATCCGCACGGGCCCGCGCCGATCACCACCGGGCGCGGCGCGCCGTCTTTGGCAGGCTCGGGGGCGCGGTAGCGCGTGTCGGGAGTGAGCGAGACGTCGCGGTCGCGGCGGTTGCGCGCGAGCACCGTGCCCTCGTTCTTCACCGCGACATCGACGGTGTAGACGAGCTGGATCCGGCCATGTTCGCGCGCATCATTGCCGCGCCGTGCGATCGTGAAGCGGATCAGCTCGCGCGGGGTGATCCGCAGCCGCTTGACGATCGCGGCGGGCAGCGCTTCGTCGGCATGGTGGAGCGGCAGTTTCAGGTCGGTGATGCGGATCATGGCGGCGGGGCTTTAGCGGGGTTCGCGGGGATTGTCAGAGGTAAGCGTACGTCGATCTTTCCCTTGCCTCCCCGGCGAACGCCGGGGTCCAGTTACGTGACGATAATGGTGGAGGACTGCACTCCAACCCGCGAGCCTTCCCAACTGGGCCCCGGCGTGCGCCGGGGTGGTAAAAACGCTGGCCTCACCGCCAGCCGAGCGCGGGCGCGACGTGGCGGAGGATGTTCTCCAGCACGTGCGCGTTGTAATCGACGCCGAGCTGGTTGGGGACGGTCAGCAGCAACGTATCGGCCTCGGCGATGCCCTCGTCGGCGCGGAGTTGTTCGATCAGCCGCTCGGGCTCGGCGGCATAGGAGCGGCCGAACACCGCGCGCATGTTGTCGATCACGCCGATCTGGTCGCCGCCACCGTCGCGCCCGAAATAGGCGCGGTCGCGGTCGTCGGTCAGCGCGAAGATCGAGCGCGATACCGAGACGCGCGGGGTGCGGGTGTGGCCGGCGGCCTTCCATGCTTCACGATAGACGCGGATCTGCTTGGCCTGCTGGACCTGGAACGGCTCGCCGCTTTCGTCGGCCTTCAAGGTCGAGCTTTGCAGGTTCATCCCCATTTGCGCCGCCCAGACCGCGGTGGCGTTCGACGCCGAGCCCCACCAGATCCGCTCGCGCAACCCTTCGGCATGCGGTTCGAGGCGGAGCAGCCCGGGCGGGTTGGGGAACATCGGCTGCGGGTTGGGCCTGGCGAAGCCCTCGCCCTGCAACAGGCGCAGGAACAATTCGCTGTGGCGACGGCCCATGTCCGCGTCGCTCTCCCCGGATGCGGGGGCGTAGCCGAAATAGCGCCAGCCCTCGATCACCTGCTCGGGCGAGCCGCGGCTGATGCCGAGTTGCAGGCGGCCGCCCGCGATCAGGTCCGCCGCGCCGGCATTCTCGGTCATGTAGAACGGGTTTTCGTAGCGCATGTCGATCACGCCGGTGCCGATCTCGATCGACCGGGTGCGCGCGCCGACCGCCGCGAGCAGCGGGAACGGCGAGGCGAGCTGCTGCGCGAAATGGTGGACGCGGTAATAGGCACCGTCCGCGCCGAGTTCTTCCGCCGCGACCGCGAGGTCGATCGATTGCAGGAGCACGTCGCTGGCCGAGCGGGTGGCGGAGCCGTGCGCGGTCGACCAATGGCCGAAGGAGAGGAAGCCGATCTTTTTCACATCATGATCCTTTTTCCGATCGCCCTGAGGAAAGGCTGAGCCTGTCGAAGCCTTGTCTCGAAGGGTCCGTGCGGGGCGGTACTTCGAGACGCCATCTCGGCTTCGCTCGATGGCTCCTCAGCACGAACGGGTGGGGGCGGATAATGGGCGTTACGCCGCCACCTTCTCGTCGAAGCTGCGGCGCGCCTCCTCGACGTGCGGCATGTTCTCGATCGTCCAGCGGTACAGCGCCTTGAACGGCTGGTGCAGTGAGCGGCCCAGCGGCGTAATCGCATATTCGACCGCGACCGGCGACGCCGGGATCACGCGCCGCGACACCATGCCGTTGCGCTCCAACCGGCGCAGGCATTGCGTCAGCGCCTTTTGCGTCACGCCCTCCAGATGGCGGCGGATCGCGTTGAAGCGCATCGGCCCGGCGTCCAGTACGGTGAGCACCATCATCGACCATTTGTCCGCGATCTGGTCGAGCAGCGCGCGGCTCGGGCAATCGACCGAGAAATGCTGGCAGACGTGCGGCGGCGTGAGCGTGGCGGTTTCCATGAGTATACCTAGTCGATCGCAGGTGCGTTATTGACCTCAGGTTTCCGATATATACCTGAAGGGCCGCAATCACAAGAAAAGGCGCCGTGGATGTCCTCCGCTTCGGTCGATACGTTGTTCCGTCCGTTCTCGCTCGGCTCGCTCGAGCTGCCCAACCGCATCGTCATGGCGCCGATGACGCGCACGATGGCGCCGGGCGGCGTGGTCGGCGAGGCGAACGCCGCTTATTACCGCCGGCGCGCCGAGGGTGGCGTCGGGCTGATCCTGTCCGAGGGCACGGTGATCGACCGGCCGTCGTCGCGTAACCATCCGGGGATCCCGTTCTTCCACGGCGACGCTGCGCTGGCGGGCTGGAAGGGCGTGATCGACGCGGTGCACGCGGCAGGCGGCAAGATGGGGCCGCAGATCTGGCACACCGGCGCGACCAGCGGCCCGCCTGCGGGGGACTGGGCGCCGCCGCAGCCGGTCGAGAGCCCGTCGGGCTATAACGCGCCCTCGGAAGCGCGCGGGCAGGCGATGAGCGACGAGGACGTCGCCGACACGATCGCCGCCTTCGCGCGCGCGGCCGCCGAGGCTAAGGCGCTCGGCTTCGACACGGTCGAGATCCACGGCGCGCACGGTTACCTGATCGACCAGTTCTTCTGGGGCGGCACCAACCAGCGCAACGACAATTACGGCGGCGCGACGATCCGCGAGCGGTCGCGGTTCGCGGGCGAGGTGGTCAAGGCGGTGCGCGCGGCGGTCGGACCCGACATGCCGGTGATCCTGCGCGTCAGCCAGTGGAAGCAGCAGGATTATCGCGCGCGGCTCGCCGAGACGCCGGAGGCGATGACCGATTGGCTGCTGCCGCTGGTCGAGGCGGGCGCGAACGTGCTGCATTGCTCGCAGCGGCGCTTCTGGGAGCCGGAGTTCCCCGAGCTGGACGGCGAGCAGGGCCTCAATTTCGCAGGCTGGGCCAAGAAGCTGACCGGCGCGACGACGATCAGCGTCGGTTCGGTCGGGCTGTCGGGTGAGTTCCTCGCGGCGTTCGGCGGCGAAGGGTCGACCAGCACCGATCTCGACCGGCTGGTGGCACGGATGGAGCGCGACGAATTCGACCTGATCGCGGTCGGGCGCGCGCTGATCAGCGACCCGGAATGGGTGGCGAAGGTGCGCGCGGGCGACGCGGCGGGGCTGAAGGGCTTCGAGGCGAGCGCGCTGGCCGAGCTGGTGTGATTTGGCGCGTCCGTCATCCCAGGCTCGATCCGGGATCCCGCTTCCTGCCTCTCTGCCAAGAAGAAGCGGGGCCCCGGATCAAGTCCGGGGCGACGGTATAGGAAGCTGAAGACGCACCTTTTTGCCATGCCGGTGCGTAGGTGAGGTCTGGAGGATCCCATGACCGACAAGCAACCGATGCAGGCCGATGGCGAGGGCACCGCGCCGCACGATCCCGATGGCAGCGGCGAGGTGGCGAGCCGGCGCGACAGCAGCGGCGAGAGCCAGGGCGGCGCCTATCCTAACCCGCATACGGGGAAGGATGGCGGGCACTTTCAGGGCGGGCAGAGCGAGCGCGGCTATCACGGCGGGAATCAGGCCGGTGACGAGAAGGACGGGCATCAGCCAAACGCGCCCTCGACGGAGTGAAACTCTTGCCGTCACCCCGGACTTGATCCGGGGTCCCGCTTCTGTCGGACCGCAGAAAAGGAAGCGGGGCCCCGGATCAAGTCCGGGGCGACGATACTTAGGTCAATATCGGGCAGGCAGGCGGGGCTCCTGATACCCATCAACCTCGCAGGCTTCCGGATGCTTGCGGCACTCCTTGTCGCGACGTTCCTGTTCCTTGCGCATTTTGCGAACGTATTTCTCGTCGCGCTCCTTCGGGCTGGTCGTCATCAGGTCGGCGGTCTTGCCGACCGCCTTCACCGGCAACGTCGCGACGTTCCATGCGGTGCGCACGCATCCGCTGGTCGCCAGCAGCACCGCGCACGCCAAGATCACCTTACGCATCATACCAGCCTCCCGCCTTCCCCGCCGCATAGCAGCGCAAAGCTGAACGAACCCCATGAGAATCGTTCGCACGGACCTCCCCCGATCAACTGACGTTCTTGGCGGGTAAGCGAGAGGCGGTTTCCATGCATTTCACGATCAATGGCCAGTCGTTCGAGGCGGAGGTGGATGTCCGGACCTCGTTGCTCGACCTGTGCCGCGAACATCTGGGGCTGACCGGCTCCAAGAAAGGCTGCGACCATGGGCAGTGCGGCGCGTGCACGATGCTGGTCAACGGGCGGCGGATCAATTCCTGCCTGACGCTGGCGGTGATGCATCAGGACGACGAGATCGTGACGATCGAGGGGCTGGGCACGCCGGAGAACCTCCATCCGTTGCAGTCCGCATTCGTGCGGCACGACGGCTATCAATGCGGCTATTGCACGCCGGGGCAGATCTGTTCGGCGGTCGGGATGCTCGACGAGGTCAAGAAGGGCTGGCCGAGCCATGCCTCCGCCGACCTGACCAGCGCCGAACTCGACAATGCCGAGATCAGCGAGCGGATGAGCGGCAATATCTGCCGCTGTGCCGCCTATCCCAACATCGTCGACGCGATCCGTGAAGTCGCCGACGCCAGCGCGAAGGTGGACGCATGAAGACCTTCGACTATGCGCGCGCCGACAGCGTCGCGGACGCGACGCGCGCGGGAGGGCGGTTCATCGCCGGCGGTACCAACCTGCTCGACCTGATGAAATTGCAGGTCGAGACGCCGGACAAGCTGGTCGACATCAGCCGGCTCGATCTCGACACGATCGAGGAACGCGAGGATGGCGGGCTGACGATCGGTGCGTTGGTGCCGAACAGCGACCTTGCCGCGGACCCGCGCGTGATCGCGAAGTATGAGGTGCTGAGCCGCGCATTGCTGGCCGGCGCGTCGGGGCAGTTGCGCAACAAGGCGACGACCGGCGGCAATCTGCTCCAACGGACGCGCTGCTATTATTTCTACGACACCGCGGCGGGGTGCAACAAACGCCAGCCGGGCAGCGGGTGCGAGGCGATCGGCGGGTTCAACCGCATCCATGCGATCCTCGGCACCAGCGATCAATGTATCGCGACGCACCCCGGCGACATGCCGGTGGCGATGCGTGCGCTGGATGCAGTGATCGTCACGCAGAAGGCGGACGGCGACAAGCGCCGCGTACCGATCGGCGACTTCTACCAGTTGCCCGGCGACACGCCGCACATCGAGAATGTACTGGAAGCGGGTGAACTCATCACGCATGTCGAACTGCCCGCACCGACCGGCGGGCGGCACCTGTACCGCAAGGTGCGCGACCGTGCGTCCTATGCATTCGCGTTGTTCTCGGTCGCGGCGGTCGTGACGGTCGAGGATGGCGTCATCACCGAGGCGGCGCTGGCGTTCGGTGGCGTCGCGCACATGCCGTGGCGAAACCCGGCGGTCGAGGCGGCGCTGGTCGGCGAGGCCCCCTCCGACGACGCCTTCAACGCCGCGGCCGATGCGTTGCTCGACGGCGCGAAGGGCTTCGGCACCAATGACTTCAAGATCCCGCTGGCGCGGCGCACGTTGATCGCCAGCCTGCGCGAGGTGACGCAATGACACTGATCGACAAGGTGCTCGGGCGCGAGGATACGCGCAGCCTGACGATGAACGCGCCGCATCCGCACAGCTGGCTCGACGCGGGTACGCAAGGCGTGATCGGCAAGCCGCTCGACCGCGTCGAGGGGCCGCTGAAGGTGTCGGGCCAGGCGACCTATGCCGCCGAATATCCCGCCGAGCGGCTGAGCTATGGCGTGCTGGTGCGCGCGCCATTCGGGTCGGGGAAGATCACCGACGTGGTCGCCGACGCGGCGCGCAGCCTGCCCGGCGTGATCGACGTCATCACCGATTACCCCAGCTTCATCCGCAATCCGCAGCAGGGCGGCGAGAAGAAGGCGCCGACGCAGGGGGTCGAGAAGGTCGATTATCACGGCGAGATCGTTGCGATCGTCGTCGCCGAGACGTTCGAGGCGGCGCGCGACGCGGCGGCGCAGGTCGAGGTGACCTACGAGCCGCGCGAGGGCCATTACGTCTTCGCCGCACATCGCGATCAGGCGGACCGGCCGCCCCCTGACCAGATCCCTCCGCATATGGCGAAGGGAGATCTCGACACAGCGATGGCGGAGGCGGCGTTCACGATCGACGCAACCTATACCACGCCGAGCCAGAATTCGGCGGCGATGGAGCCGCATGCCTCGATCGCCGAGTGGCAGGACGGCACTTTGGTTCTGCACGGCAGCTACCAGATGGTCGCCTCCGACCAGATGCAGCTCGCCGCGGCGCTGGGGGTCGGCAAGGACAAGGTGCGGATCATCTCGCGCTATGTCGGCGGCGGGTTCGGGTCGAAGCTCGGGATCGCGCCCGAAAGCGTCGCGGCGGCGATCGCGGCCAAGCGGCTCGACCGGCCGGTGAAGGTCGCGATGGCGCGCCAGCAGGTGTTCGACGCCACCGTCCGCCGCTCGAACACCGAGCAACGCATCCGGCTGGCGGCGGACGCGCATGGCAAGCTGACCGGGCTTGGGCATGAGACGCTGGCCAGCAATCTGCCCGGCGAGGATTATTTCGAGCCGGCCGGGATCGGCACGCAATTCGCCTATGCCGCCGAGAACCGGCTGATCGACCACAAATTGGTGCGGCTCAACTGGCTGTTGTCGGGGTCGATGCGCGCGCCGGGCGAGGCGGTTGGGATGCTGGCGCTGGAAGCGGCGATGGACGAGCTGGCGTACAAGGTCGGCATCGACCCGATCGAATTGCGCCGCCGCAACGAGCCGGCGATCGATCCGACCGAGGACGTGCCCTTCTCGACGCGGCAGCTGATCCCGTGTCTCGACAAGGGCGCGGCATTGTTCGGCTGGTCGGACCGCAAGGCCGTGCCGGCGAGCGATCGGCGCGGCGAGTGGCTGCACGGCGTCGGCGTCGCGGCGGCGGTGCGCTCGAACATGCTCCAGAAGTCGTCGGCAAGCGTCGAACTGGCCAGCGACGGGCGCGCGATCGTGTCGACCGACATGACCGATATCGGAACGGGCACCTATACGATCCTCGCGCAGATCGCGGCGGAAACGCTGGGGCTGCCGTTGGAGCGCGTCACTGTCCAGCTCGGCGATGGAGCCGCTCCGCCCTCGGCGGGGTCAGGCGGGTCGTGGGGCGCAGGATCGTCGGGGTCTTCGGTGTATCTGGCCTGCGAGGGGCTGCGCGAGAAGCTGGCCAGGGCGATGGGTGTCGAAGTCGACGCGATGACGCTCAAGGACGGGCGCGCGATTGCCGAGAACCGCGCGGTCGAGATCGGCGAACTTGTCGGGGACGGCATGTCCGTCACCGGCACGATCGCGCCGGGCAAGCAGGAGAAGCTTCACCGCCAGGCCAGCTATGGCGCGCATTTCGCCGAGGTGAAGGTGAACGTGACCACCGGCGAGGTACGGGTCGAGCGGATGCTCGGCGTGTTCTCGGCGGGGCGGATCCTCAACGCGAAGACCGCACGCTCGCAATGCCTTGGCGGGATGACGTTCGGGATCGGCGCCGCGCTGACCGAGGAGCTGGTCCACGATCCGCGCAACGGCAAGGTCGTGAACCGCGATCTCGCCGAATATCACGTGCCGGTGAACGCCGACATTCCGCAGATCGAGGTCGCGTTCCTCGACGAGCGCGACGTGCACGCCAACCCGATCCACGCCAAGGGGATCGGCGAGCTGGGCATCTCGGGCGCGGGCGCGGCGATCGCCAATGCGATCTATCATGCGACCGGGGTGCGGGTGCGCGACTATCCGATCACCTGCGACAAGTTGCTGGCGGAGCTGCCGGCGGTTTGAGGATTAGTGGGCCGTCGTTCGTCGCCCCGGACTTGATCCGGGGCTTCGCTTCTTTCTTGCGGCGGATAAGAAGAAGCGGGATCCCGGATCAAGTCCGGGATGACGGGGGAGTTGGGCAAGCATAGCGCGTGGAACCCGCACCGACGTAATTCCTTGAAAGAACCTAATGGCCGACAATGACTCCGTCCTCGCCGCCGCTGCCGCCTGGAAGGGCGAGCCGCTGGCGCTCGCCACCGTCGTCTCGACATGGGGCTCGGCGCCGCGGCCGCGCGGGAGCCATATGCTCGTCCATGCCGATGGGCGGTTCGAGGGCTCGGTATCGGGCGGGTGCGTCGAGGGCGACATCCTCGACACCGCCGCGCAGGTGATCGCGGGCGCGCCGTTCGCGGTGAAGACATATGGCGTCGCCGACGATAGCGCATGGCAGGCCGGGCTGCCGTGCGGCGGCGAGATTTCGGTGATGGTCCAGCCGGTCAGCGCCGATGGCTTCGATCCCGAATTGTTCGATCGCATCGCCGCGGCGCGCGCGGCGGGCGAGTCGCTGACCGTCACCACCGACCTGTCCACCGGTCACGCCGACCTGCGCCCGCAGGAGACGGGGGAGGTGTTCGTCAACCGCTACGACCCGCCGCGCCGGCTGCTGATCGTCGGCGCGGTGCAAATCGCGCAAAGCCTCGCCGCGCTCGCGACGACGCTGGGGATCGAGGTGGTGGTGATCGATCCGCGCGGCCGGTTCCTGACCGAGGAGCGCTTTCCGGGTGTGACGCTCGACGATCGCTGGCCCGACGAGGCGGTGGCGGCGTGGAAGCCGGGGCGTGCGACCGCGGTCGTGACGCTGAGCCATGACATCAAGATCGACGATCCCGCACTGCTCGCCGCGCTGGCGAGCGACGCCGCTTACGTCGGCGCGCTGGGCAGCCGCCGCAGCCACGCCGCGCGGCGGGAGCGACTGGCGGCGTCGGGCGTTGACCCGGATCAACTCGACCGCATCGATGGCCCGGTGGGCATCGACATCGGCGCGATCGGCCCGGCGGAAATCGCATTGTCGATCGCCGCCGCCATGGTGGGAGCGTTTCATGATCGCCGTTGAAGACACCGTGCTGATCCTGCTGGCCGCCGGCCGTTCCGACCGGTTCGGCGCGGGCAACAAGCTGGATGAGCAGTTCCTCGCCCGTCCGCTGGGGCTGCATGTCGCGGTCGCGCTGGAGGACATGCCGTTTCGCGAGCGGCTGGTGGTCGTCGATGGCTGCACCATCGATTATGCCGCGCATCATTTCAGCGTGCTGCACAATGAAGTGCCGGATCGTGACATGGCATCATCGGTGCGGATGGGGGTGGATTGCGCGCGCGCGCACGATGCGGCGGCGGTGCTGATCGCGCTGGCCGACATGCCGCGCGTGACGGCCGCGCACATCTACCGCCTGTTCGACGCGGCCGCTGATCTGGATGGTCAGGCGGTGGTGGCGTCGAGCGACGGGACGACGCCGCGCCCGCCGGTGCTGTTCGGACGCGACCGGTTCGAGGAAGTGCTGGCGATCACCGGCGATCAGGGCGCACGCGACCTGATCCAGTCGGGGCGGCATGTCGTCGCCAACGCCGCCGAGCTGATCGATGTTGACACGCGCGAGGATCTGGAGCGGTTGCGCGAACTGGTCCATGCGCCGGAAGCGTTGATGCGCCCCGATTCCCACCTGCTGCGTGCAGGGTCGAGCGAGGAACGTCAGGCGGCGATCGACAGCCTCGGCTGACACATGCGTCAACCTCTTTACCGAAGTTTACCGCAGTTTTACAGTTTGCCGTTCACGACCCATTCCTGGTGCAAACGGCAGACGTTCGATGACCAATCCCGGAACCAACGTCAGCAAGTCGCTCTTCGAGATGGCGCTCGACGCGCTGCCCGACGGCGTGGTGTTGATCGATGCCGATCGGCGGGTGATCTACAGCAACGCCGCGCTGATCCGCCAATGGGGCGTCCCCGAGGAGATCGCCGCGACCCGCGACGAGCATCTGATGCTGGGCTATGCGTGCCAGCAACTTATCGACCCTGCGCAGTTCCTGAGCGAAGTGGATCGTGTCACCCCGACGAACGAGCCGGTCGAGGACGAATTGCTGCTGCGCGACGGACGGATCCTGATGCGCCGCAGCGTGCCGTTCGTCACCGATGGCGTGTTCGCGGGGCGGCTGTGGGTGTTCTCCGACGTGACCGAGGCGCGCTCGGCGCGGCTCGACCCGCTATGCGGCATTCCCAATCGGCGCGCATATTCGATCGACTTTCCCGCCTTCGCCGAAGCCGCGCCCGACGGCAGCGTGCGATCGGTGGGGATCGTCGATGTCGATAATTTCAAGGCGTATAACGACCTTTATGGCCATGCCGCGGGCGATCTGGTGCTGCGCCAGATCGGCGCGTTGCTGCGCAAGCGGATCGGACATGTCGACGATCTGGCGTTCCGGATCGGCGGTGAGGAGTTCCTGATCGCGTGCCGCGTCGCGGAGGAAGGCGATGCGGTCGCGTTCTTCGAGGCGTTGCGCGCTGCGGTCGCCGGCCTCGACCTGACGCATGAAGGCAATGCGCCGCACGGCAAGGTGACGATCTCGATCGGGGTCGGCACCTTCCGCGAGCCGCAGCCCGCCAACGATTTGTTCAGCCATGTCGACGCCGCCTTGTATCGCGCCAAGCGCGACGGGCGGAACCGGATCGAGCGCGCGGGAATGGCGGCGGTGCACGCTTCGGGGTGAATTGCACCTCCGTTGACTCCCCAACCTCTCCCCTGAAGAGGAGGGGCTTTACTCGTGGCGGAGGGCGTCGATCGGGTTGAGCGCCGCGGCGCGGCGCGCCGGGAAATAGCCGAAGACGACCCCGATCACCGCCGAAATCGCAAACGCGATCATGTTGATCTGCGGATCGAACGTCCACGGCACGTCGAGCAGCGGCGTCAGTCCGGCGATCACCGCTTGCGCGATGACCAGCCCGATCAGCCCGCCGAGGCACGACAGCACCACCGCCTCGACGAGGAATTGCAGCAGCACCTCATTCGCCACCGCGCCGATCGCAAGCCGGATGCCGATCTCGCGGGTGCGTTCGGTGACGCTGACCAGCATGATGTTCATGATCCCGATCCCGCCGACCACCAGGCTGATCGCCGCCACTGCCGCGACGATCCGCGTCAGCGCGGTGGTGGTGCCGGTCAGCGTATCGCTGATCTGCTTGGTGTCGAAGATGTTGAAATTGTCCTCGCGCCCGTCGGTGATCGTGCGCCGCTCGCGCAGCAGGTCGGTGATCGCTGACTGTACCCCGGCGGTCTGGTAGCGCTGGTCGACGCCGACCAGCATCAGCCGGATGTCGCGGTTGCCGGTGAAGCGGCGCTGCACCGCCTTGATCGGCATGATGACGACATCGTCCTGATCGCCGCCGAACCCGGCCTGCCCGCGCGTGCTGAGCGTGCCGATCACGTCGCAGCTGACATCGCCGAGCCGGAAGCGCTCGCCGACCGCCTCGCCGCCGCGGAACAGGTTCTGGCGGACGGTATTGCCGATGATGCACACCGCCTTGCCGGCCTGTTCCTCGGGCGTGGTCCAGTAGCGCCCGCTGGCGAGCGGCCACGGCTGAACCTGGAAATAGGCGGCGGTGGTGCCGTTGATCGTCGTCGACCAGTTCGCGCCCTCGTAGATCGCGGTCGCGCTGGCCTGCGCCTGCGGGGCGACCGCGGTGACGCCGGCGATCTGGGTCGCGATCGCGGTCACGTCCTCGGGGGTGAAGTCGGGCGGGCGTGGGCCGCCGCCGCCGCGGCCAAAGCCCTGTCCGGGGCGGATCTGGAGGATGTTGGTGCCGAGCGCGGCGATCTGCGACTGCACCGCCGCGGTGGTCGCCTTGCCGAGCGTCACCATCGTCACCACCGCGCCGACGCCGATGACGATGCCGAGGATCGTCAGGAACGAGCGCAGGATGTGGCGTCGGATCGAGCGCAGCGCGAGAAGGAGCGTGGTGCCGAACATGTTATTGCCCTCTCCCCTGGACAGGGGAGAGGATAGCGCAGCTTGCGAGCTTGCTCGCTAGCGAAGCTTGGTGAGGGGTCGAGCGCGCCTTCGGCGCGCGCGGCGCTGCGCGCCGCTGACCCCTCACCCAACTGCGACTAGGCGGCAGAGCCGCCAAGTCTCCGTAACCCTCTCCCCTTTCAGGGGCGAGGGACGTGAAAACCTTCACGACACCTTCTCCCCCTGCGCGTGCTGGGTCTCGATCCGCTCGACCAGCCCGTCCTTGAAGTGGACGACGGTGCGCGCGAAGGCGGCCATGTCGGGTTCGTGGGTGACCATCAGCACGGTGATGCCGCTCTCGCGATTGAGGTCGGTCAGCAATTCCATGATCTCGACCGAGCGTTCCGAATCGAGGTTGCCGGTCGGCTCGTCGGCGAGCAGCACGTCGGGGCGGGTGACGATCGCGCGCGCGATCGCGACGCGCTGCTGCTGGCCGCCCGATAGCTCGGCGGGAGTGTGATCCCACCAGCGATCGAGCCCGACCTTCTCGAGCGCCGCCATCGCGGTCGCGCGGCGTGCGCGCTTCTCGTCGCCGCGATAGAGGAGCGGCAGCTCGACATTCTCGAGCGCGGTGGTGCGGCTGAGCAGGTTGAAGCCCTGGAAGACGAAGCCGAGGTAGCGGCGCCGCAGCAACGCGCGCTCGTCGCGGTCGAGCGTCTCGACGTGATGGCCGCGGAACAGGAACGTCCCCGCCGAGGGCACGTCGAGGCAGCCGAGGATGTTCATCGTCGTCGACTTGCCCGATCCCGACGGCCCCATCACCGCAACGAAATCGCCCGCCGCGATGTCGAGGTCGACGCCCTTGAGCGCCTGGAACTGCGTCGCGCCCTGACCATAGACCTTGGTCACGTTACGCAACGCGATCAGGGGCGTGGCCTCACTGGCCACGCGACCGGCCGCCCTTCGCCGCGCCGCCCGCACCGCCGGCGCTTTCGCCCGCCGCAAGCTGCCCGGTGATGACCTGCTGCCCCGGCTGGAGCGCGCCGGCGGTCACCTCGGTCAGCGTGCCGTTGGTGTCGCCGGTCGTCACCTGCACCGGCTGCGGCGTGCCGTCCACGCCCTTGACGTAGACGGTCTGCGTCGCGCCGCGCCCGAGCGTCGCACTGCGCTCGGCACGGTTGCGGCGCGGCGGGCCAGCGAGGATCGTGCCGGTGATCCCCTCGCGCTTGCCCCCGCTCGCGCTCGGCTTGAAACGGAAGGCGGCGTTGGGGACGAGCAGCACGTTCTGTCGGTCGGCGGTGACGATATCGGCAGTCGCGGTCATGCCGGGGCGCAGCTGTAACGTCGGGTTGGCGACGGTCAGGTCGGCGGCATAGGACACCACCTGCCCGGAGGTGCTGGTGCTGCTGGTGCTGCTCGACGACGAGGACGTCGCGTTGCTGACGGTCAGGTTTGAGCCGAGATCGACGCGGGTGATCGCCGCGGGGAAGGTCTTGCCGGGGAAGGCGTCGACGGTGAAGGTCGCCTTCTGCCCGACCTGCACCTCGCCGACATCGGCCTCGTCGATCGCCACCTCCAGCTTCATGCGCGTCAGGTCTTCGGCGATGACGAACAAGGTCGGGGTGTTGAACGACGCCGCAACGGTCTGGCCGGGATCGACCTGTCGTGCGAGCACCACGCCATTGACCGGCGAGCGGATGATCGCGCGCGCGCGCTGCGTCTGCTGCTGCGACAATTGCGCGCGCGCGGCGGTGACGTTCGCCTCGGCGACGTTGAGTGCGGCGCGGGCGCGCTGCGCATCGGCCTGCCCGGTCTGAAGCTCGGTCTTGGAGGGCACGCGGCCCTTCGACAGCCGATAGACCTCGTTGAGTCGCGCGAGCTGCGCCTGCGATTCGGCGAGCGTCGCGCGTGCCTGCGCGACCTGTGCTTCGTTGGCGGCGAGCGTCGCCTTGGCGGCGTTGATCTGGTCATCGATCTGCTCGGGGTCGATCAGCGCGAGCGGCTGCCCGGCGGTGACGCGGTCGTTGACGTCGACCACCACCTTGGTGACGAGCCCCGACAGCTGCGAGCCGACCGTGACCTGATTGGTGGGCGCCAGCTTGCCGGTCGCCGATACCGAGACAGTCAGCCGCCCGCGCGTCACCGGCGTGGTGGCATAATCGACCTTGTCGGGATCGCCGAACACGCAGCGCGACAGCAGCAGCCCGACCAGCACGACGGCGGCGAGCACCAGCAGCCACTTGCCCCAGCGCCGCCACGCCGGCTGCGGCTTCACACCGAGGAAATCGTCGAGATTGGGGTCGGCCATCAGGGATTTCCGTCCGTAGGGGCTGGCGTCGGGGCGGGTTGGGCGAGCGTCGGCGCGGCGGCGACGCGCGGCGGGGCGGTCGGCACGGTCGTGCTGTCCCAGCCGCCGCCGAGCGCGGCGAAGAGCTGGACCAGCGCGGTTGCCTCGTCGGCGCGCGCCTGTGCCGCGCTGTTGCGGGTGGTGAGCAGCGTCGCTTCCTGCTGGCTGAGCGTCGTGAAGTCGCTCAAGCCGCTCCGATACTGTTCGCGCGACAGCAGCGCGGCGTTACCGGCGGCTTCATAGGCGACGGCCAGCTCGCGCTCGCGGCGGTCGGCGGTGTCGAGCGCGACGACGGCGTTCTCGACATCCTCCAGCGCGGTGAGGACGGTCCCCTTGTAGGCGGCGAGCGCGGCATCGGCGGCCGCCTCCTGCCCGCGCACCTGGCTGCGCAGCCGGCCGCCGTTGAAGATCGCCTGCGTCAGCCCCGCGAACAGCCCGCCCGTCACGGTGTCGAGCAGCGAGCCGACCGTATTGGCGCGCGCGTTGATGTTCCCGCTGAACGTGAAGTTCGGGTAGAGCGCGGCCTGCGCGACGCCGATCTGCGCGGTGGCGGCGGCGAGCGCGCGCTCGGCGCCGCGCACGTCGGGGCGCTGGCGGAGCACGTCGGCGGGGATGCCGATCCCGGCAGGCGGCGTTCCGGTCGGGATTGCGCGCACCGCGGCGAGCAACGGCTTGAGCGCGCCGGGCGCCTGCGCGGTCAGCACGCCGAGCCGCGAGACGGCGGCGTTATATTGCTGTTCGAGCGTCGGGATCGTCGCCGCGGTCTGGGCGCGCTGCTGCCGCGCCTGCTCCTGATCGAGCGACGAGACGAGGCCGGCCTGCAACCGGAAGCCGGCGATCTCGAGATTGTCCTCCTGCAACGCCAGGCTGGCGCGCGCATTGGCGAGTTGCTGCTGGTAGAGCCGCGCGAGGATATAGTTGCGCGCGGTTTCCTGCTGGACGGTCAGCAGCGCGGCGGCATAGTCGAAGCCCGACGCCTCATATTGCGCGCGGCTCGCCTCGATCGTGCGGCGCACCTCGCCGAACAGGCCGAGCTGATAGGAGGCGCTGCCGCCGACCGAGAAATTGTTCGCGCCGCCGCCGCCGCCGATGTTCTGGACCGTGCCGTCGGGGAGCGTGATCGTCTGCCCGCCGCCGCGCAGCGTCTCCGAGCGGCTGTAGCCGGTGTTGCCGCTGAGCGTCGGCAGCAGGTCGGCGCGGCTCTGCACCAGCGCCTCGCGCGCCTGCCGCAGCCGGGCGACCGCCTGTGCGACATCGGTGTTCGCGGCCGATGCCTGTTCGACCAACTGCCCGAGCACCGGATCGTCGAACCGCTGCCACCAGCGCGTCAGATCCTCGGGCGTCGGCGCGGCGCGCACCGAATAGCCGGCGGGCACCGCCAGCTCGGCGGCGGCGGGCGGACGATAATCGGGGCCGACGGTGCAGCCGGCCGCCGCCAGCGCCATCGTCGTGCAGAGAAGAACGCGCCTCATATCGTCGTGCATGACGCACGCATAAGGCGCGCGTCCAGCGCTAATATGTCGCGATATGTCGCGGCGGCATCATTCCAGCTCGAGAATGACCTGATCGACCGCCAGACTGTCGCCGGCCTGCGCCTGCACCGCGGCGACGGTGCCGGATTTCTCGGCGCGCAGAATGTTCTCCATCTTCATCGCCTCGACCACCGCCAGCGGCTGCCCGGCCTCGACCCGGTCGCCCTTCGCCACGTCGAGGCGGACGAGCAGCCCCGGCATCGGCGCGATCAGGAATTTCGACAGGTCGGGCGGGACCTTCTCGATCAGATGCGCGGCATAAGGCGCGACATGCGCGGGCAGCACGCGGACCTTGTGGCGTGCGCCGCGCGCGGTGAGCGTGAAGCCGTCGCGACCCTTGGCGATCGCGACGGTCAGCGGGTTGTCGCCGTCGACCTGCGCGGTGCGTGCGCCGGGGGCGTATCCGATCGTCGCGTCGAGCGGGGTGCCGTCGACGGTCACGCGGCCATCGCGGATCGTGATGTGATGATCCTGGCCATCGACGCGCGCCACCCAGTCGGCGGGTGCGGACAGGACATGGCCGAGCTGCCCGTCAACCAGCCGTGCGCGCGTCACCTGTGCATGCGCCGCGACCGCGCCGACCGCGGCGAGCGTCGTCTTGAGCGCCAGGCTGGCGGGCGCACCGTGGAAGCCGTCGGGATATTCCTCGGCGATGAAGCCGGTGGTGATCTCGCCCGAGCGGAAGCGCGGGTGCTGCATCAGCGCCGACAGGAAATGCAGGTTCGTCCCCGGCCCTTGAATCGTGAACGCGTCGAGCGCGGCGACCTGCGCGTCGATCGCGGCCTCTCGGGTCGGCGCCCAGGTGACGAGCTTGGCGATCATCGGGTCGTAGAACATGCTGACCTCGCCACCCTCGGCGACACCGTCGTCGACGCGGACCCTCACAAGCCCCTCCCCCTTGGGGGAGGGGTTGGGGTGGGGCGTGTCCGCGAGCGCCGGTCTCGGTGAGACTTCCCCCACCCCTAGCCCCTCCCCTGAAGGGGAGGGGGATTGCGCCGGCGGCGCGTAGCGCACCAGCCGGCCGATGCTCGGGAGGAAGCCGCGGTACGGGTCTTCGGCATAGACGCGATTTTCGATCGACCAGCCGTCGAGCCGCACATCGTCCTGACCGAACGACAGCTTTTCGCCGGCCGCGACGCGGATCATCTGTTCGACCAGATCGAGCCCGGTGATCTCCTCGGTCACCGGATGCTCGACTTGCAGCCGGGTATTCATCTCGAGGAAGTAGAAGCTTTCGCCGGTCGGGTCAGCGCCCGAGACGATCAGCTCGACCGTGCCCGCGCTGTAATAGCCGACCGCGCGCGCGAGCGCGACGGCCTGCTCGCCCATCGCGCGGCGCATCTGTGGCGTAACGAACGGTGACGGCGCTTCCTCCACGACCTTCTGGTGGCGGCGCTGGATCGAGCATTCGCGCTCGTTGAGGTAGACGATGTTGCCGTGCTGGTCGCCGAGCAGCTGGATCTCGATATGGCGCGGGCTTTCGATGAACTTCTCGATGAACACGCGGTCGTCGCCGAACGACGCCAGTCCCTCGCGCTTGGTCGCCTCGAAGCCGTCGCGGACGTCCTGCTCGCTCCACGCCAGCCGCATCCCCTTGCCGCCGCCGCCAGCGCTGGCCTTCATCATCACCGGGAAGCCGATCTCGGCGGCGATCCGCACCGCCTCGTCGGTGTCGGCGATCTCGCCGAGATAGCCGGGGACGACATTGACTCCCGCCGCCTTGGCGAGCTTCTTCGATTCGATCTTGTCACCCATCGCGGCGATCGCGTTGGGCGGCGGGCCGACGAAGGCGATCCCGGCGTCGGCGCAGGCGCGCGCGAAGCTCTCGCGTTCGGAGAGGAAGCCATAGCCGGGATGGATGCAGTCCGCGCCGGTTTCCCTGGCGGCGAGCAGGATCAGGTCGGCCTTGAGATAGCTGTCCGCCGCCGGTGCCGGCCCGAGCCGCACCGCCTCGTCCGCCATCAGGACATGCGGGCTACGCGCGTCGGCGTCCGAATAGACCGCGACGGTGGCGATGCCCATCTTCTTGGCGGTGCGGAACACCCGGCACGCGATCTCGCCGCGGTTGGCGACCAGGATCTTCTTGAACAACGGCCTCTCCTGTTTTCGTTCTTCGTCGCCCCTGCGCAGGCAGGGCCTATGTCTGTTTGGTCGTTCGGTGCCGGGTGACACAGGCACGCCGCTGCCGTGTCACACCGCCCGCCTCATTCGACAGACATGGGCCCCTGCCTGCGCAGGGGCGACGGTAGTTCACTCCGCCGCCTCGCACACCCGCATCGGCTCGGGCGCTTCCATCGGGCGCACGCCGAGTTTTGCGAACAGCGCCGCGTCGGCGCTGTCGCCGCGGTTGCCGGCGGTCAGCAGTTTGTCGCCGGTGAAGATCGAGTTCGCGCCCGCCATGAAGCACAAGGCCTGCGTCGCCTCGCCCATGCTCTCGCGCCCGGCCGACAGCCGCACCATGCTGAGCGGCATCGTGATCCGCGCGACCGCGACGGTGCGGACGAATTCGATATCGTCGATCTTGGCGAGCGGCGTGTCGGCGAGCATGTCGCCGAGCACCGTGCCCTTGACCGGCACCAACGCATTGACCGGCACGCTCTCCGGGTGGCGCGGCAGCGTCGCCAGCGCATGGACGAAGCCGACGCGATCGGCGCGCGTCTCGCCCATCCCGACGATCCCGCCGCAGCAGACGTTGATCCCCGCTGAACGGACGTTCTCGAGCGTGTCGAGCCGCTCGCCGAACGTCCGCGTGGTGATGACGTCGCCATAGCGCTCGGGCGAGGTGTCGATGTTGTGGTTGTAATAGTCCAGCCCCGCTTCGCCGAGCCGCTGCGCCTGTTCCGGCGTCAGCATCCCCAGCGTCATGCAGGTTTCCATCCCCATGCCGCGCACGCCCGCGATCATCTGGATGATCGCGTCCATGTCGCGGTCCTTGGGGTTGCGCCACGCCGCGCCCATGCAGAAGCGCTGCGAGCCGGCGTCCTTCGCCTCGGCGGCGCGCTGCAACACCGCCTGCACGTCCATCAGCTTGGTCGCCTTGACCCCGCTCTCCGCCGCGACCGATTGCGAACAATAGCCGCAATCCTCCGGGCAGCCGCCGGTCTTGATCGACAGCAAGGTGCAGAGCTGCACCTCCGACGGCGCGTGGTGCGCGCGGTGGACGGTCTGCGCGCGGTACATCAATTCGTCGAACGGCAGGTCGAACAGGTCGGCGATCTCGTCGCGCGTCCAGTCGGTGCGGGTCGTCGTCTCGGTCAGCGTTGCCACATCAGGTCCTTCAATTGCGTGGTGCGCTCCTTGGTGAGCCGCGCCAGACACTGCAAGCGCGCCATCGGCTGGAGCGAGCCGCCGGCGAACTCGCCGCCTTCGATCGTGCACTGTTTGTCGCGGAACGCCAGCCACGCGCGCTGGCTGGCGAGCGTCGTCGCGGCATAGCCGAAGCCGTCGCGCGCGGTGGCGTCGCGGCGCTTCATCGCGGCATAGGTGCGCGGCCATTGCGCGTTCATCGCGGCGTCGGCGCTCGTGTAGCTGGCGGCGGCCTGCGCGTTCATGTCCGCCTGCGTCTGCGCGGCGGCGGGGGTGGAAAGCAGCGATGCTGCCACTGCCATCACCCCCACCATTACCGTCACCCCGGCGGAGGCCGGGGCCCAGTTGGGAGGCGTTCCCGCATCTCGCGAGCGGCCTTTAACTGGGCCCCGGCGTTCGCCGGGGTGGCGAAGAAAGGAAGGGTGACGACTGTTCGTATAACCGATCACGCCGCTTCTCCCTGCGGGGGCATGTTGTGGCCGAGCAGCCGCAGCACTTCCTCCGCCGCGGTGATGAGGTTGGTGCCCGGCCCGAAGATCGCCTGCACGCCGGCGTCGAACAGCGCCTGATAATCCTGCGCGGGGATCACGCCACCCGCGATCACCTTGATGTCCGCCCGCCCGGCGTCACGCAGATGGCCGATCAGCTCGGGGATCAGCGTCTTGTGCCCGGCCGCTAGGCTCGACGCGCCGACGATGTCGACGTCCCTGGCCAACGCGAGGACCGCGGCCTCCTCCGGGGTCTGGAACAGCGGCCCCGGCACGATCTCGAAGCCGAGGTCGCCGAACATGCTGCTGACCAGATTGGCGCCGCGGTCGTGCCCGTCCTGCCCCATCTTGGCGACCAGCATTCGCGGCTTGCGGCCGAGCCGGCGCTCGGTCGCGGCGACGCCGTCCTCCAGCCGCGCCCAGCGCGCGTCGTCGACATAAGCCCCGCCATAGACGCCCTTCACCGGCGTCGGCTGCGTGCCGTAGCGGCCGAAGACGTCCTCCATCGCCGTGGAAATCTCGCCGAGCGTGGCGCGGGCGCGCGCGCACTCGACCGCGAGCGCGAGCAGATTGGCGTCGCCGCGCGCGCCGTCGCGCAGTGCATCGAGCGCGGCCTGCGCCGCCGCCTCGTCGCGCCTGGCCTTCACCTGCCGGATGCGGCGGACCTGCGCGTCGCGGACGGCGTGATTGTCGATCGCGAGGATCTCGACCGGATCCTCATTGTCCTTGCGGTATTTGTTGACCCCGACGATCACGTCCTCGCCGCGATCGACGCGCGCGGCGCGGGCGGCGCTCGCTTCCTCGATCATCGCCTTGGGCCAGCCCGCCGCGACCGCCTTGGCCATCCCGCCCTCGCGTTCGACGCGTTCGATGATCGTCCAGGCGTCGTCGACCAGCCGCTTGGTGAGCGCCTCGACATAATAACTGCCGCCGAGCGGATCGACGACATTGGTCATGCCCGTCTCTTCCTGGATCACCAACTGGGTGTTGCGCGCGATCCGCGCCGAGAAGTCGGTCGGCAGCGCGATCGCCTCGTCGAGCGCATTGGTGTGGAGCGACTGCGTGCCGCCGAGCATCGCCGCCATCGCCTCGATCGTGGTGCGCATGACGTTGTTATACGGGTCCTGCTCGGTCAGCGAGACGCCGCTGGTCTGGCAGTGCGTGCGCAGCATCTTGCTGCGTTCGTCCTTCGCACCGAGCTGTGTCATCACCCGGTGCCACAGCACGCGCGCGGCGCGCAGCTTGGCGATCTCCATGAAGAAGTTCATGCCGATCGCGAAGAAGAAGCTCAGCCGCCCGGCAAACTTGTCGATGTCCAGCCCGGACGCGACGCCGTATTTCACATATTCCATGCCGTCGGCGATGGTGAAGGCCAGTTCCTGCACCTGCGTCGCGCCCGCCTCCTGCATGTGATAGCCGGAGATCGAAATGCTGTTGAACTTCGGCATCTCCGCCGAGGTATAGGCGAAGATGTCGGAGATGATCCGCATCGACGGTTCGGGCGGGTAGATATAGGTGTTGCGGACCATGAACTCCTTAAGGATGTCGTTCTGGATGGTCCCGTCGAGCAATTTGCGCTCGACGCCCTGTTCCTCGCCGGCGACGATGAAGAAGGCGAGGATCGGGATCACCGCGCCGTTCATCGTCATGCTGACCGACATCTGGTCGAGCGGAATGCCGTCGAACAGGATCTTCATGTCCTCGACGGTGTCGATCGCCACCCCGGCCTTGCCGACGTCGCCGGTGACGCGCGGATGGTCGCTATCATAGCCGCGGTGGGTGGCGAGATCGAACGCGACCGACAGCCCCTTCTGCCCCGCCTTGAGGTTGCGGTGGTAGAAAGCGTTCGATTCCTCGGCGGTCGAGAAGCCGGCATATTGACGGATCGTCCACGGGCGGCCGGCGTACATCGACGCGCGCACGCCGCGCGCGAACGGCGCAAAGCCGGGCAGGCCGGGGTCCCAGCCCTCGACATCCGCGGGCGTGTACAGCGGCTTGACGTCGATCCCTTCGGGCGTGTGCCACGTCAGGTTGCGACCCTTCACCTCCTTCGCGGCGGCGGCGGCCCAGCTTTCGGTGCCGGTCGGCGCGGGCGTGCCGATCGCCGCCGCCGCGCCGCTGTCCTCGCCGAGGTTGCGCTCGTCGGCCATGTTCAACGGCCCTCGAACACCGGCTTGCGCTTCTCGCCGAACGCGCGGACCGCCTCGGCGAAGTCGCGGGTATGGCCGGCGCGGGTCTGGTTCGCGCGCTCGACCGCCAGCGACTGATCGAGATCGAGCGACAGCGCCGCGGCGACCTGCTTGCGGATCATCCCGATCGCCACCGATGGACCGGCGGCGAGCTTTGCGGCGAGCTTCTGCGTTTCGGCGAGCACCTGCGCATCGTCGACGACGCGCGTCACCAGTCCGGTGGCGAGGGCGTCCTCGGCGGACACGCGCTCGCCGAGCAGCGCCATTTCCAGCGCCTTGGTGCGCCCCGCCGCCTTGGCGACCAGCCACGTCGCCCCGGCGTCGGGGACCAGCCCGATGTTGACGAAGGCGAGCAGCACATAGGCCGAGCGCGCCATGACGCTGATATCGCCGAGCAACGCCAGCCCGAGCCCCGCGCCGACTGCCGGGCCGTTGATCGCGGTGAGGAACGGCACGTCGAGTGCGGCGACCTTGCGGACGAACGGATTGTAGCTGGTGTCGAGCGACTCGCCGAGGTCACGCGGCATCGGTGTGCCGCCGTCGCCGACGAGGTCGGCGCCCGAGCAGAACGCGCCGCCGGTGCCGGTCAGCACGATCGCGCGCGCGCCCTGTTCGAGCGCGGCGTCGATCTCGGCGGTCAGCTCGGCGAAGACGCGCGGGGTGAGCGCGTTCATCCGCTCGGGCCGGTCGATCGCGAGCGTCGCGACGCGGTCGGTGAGGTCGAAGGTGATCGTCTCGTAGGTCAATGCGCGCCCTCCTGCGGCGTTTCCATCAGTTCGACCAGCACCCCGCCCATGTCGCGCGGGTGAACGAAGACGATCGGCGTGCCATGCGCCCCGATCCGCGGCTCGCCGAGGATCGTCGCGCCTTTTGCGGTGAGGTCGGCGATGGCGGCGTGGATGTCGGGGACCTCGAAACAGACGTGGTGCTGACCGCCGGCCGGGTTCTTCTTGAGGAAGCCGGCGATTGGGGAGGTATCGTCATAGGGCTCGATCAGCTCGATCTGCGTGTTGGGCGCGTCGATGAAGCACACTTTGACGCCTTGCGCAGGGAGATCGAACGGTTCGCCGACGGCGTCTGCGCCGAGCAGCGTGCGGTAAGTCTCGATCGACTTGGCGATCGACGGCGTGGCGATGCCGACGTGGTTGAGGCGGCCGAGGATCATGGGCGCTCTTTCACGGCGTCCTTCAACGCCTGTTTGACGTCGGCCGGCAAATGATGCGACGCGATGCCGTCGATCGCACCCTGCAACGCCCATACCGCGCACAGGCTGACCCCCCTCGGGTGCGCGGCCTTCATGCGACGATAGGTTTCGACTGCCCCGATCTCGGCGAGCCGCTCGGGCGTATCCACCCCGACATCGATCATCCAGCCAGCGCTCTTCTCGCCGACGTTCTTCAGCGCGGTCAGCCGGGCGATCAGCGCGGCTTCGTCATCAGAGCGGGATATTGTCATGCTTCTTCCAAGGGTTCTCCAGCGCCTTGTTGCGCAATTTGCGCAGGCCGAGCGCGATGCGGCGACGGGTGGAGTGCGGCTGGATCACCTCGTCGATGAAGCCCTTGCTCGCCGCGACGAAGGGGTTGGCGAAGCGCGCCTCATATTCCGCGGTGCGCTCGGCGATCTCCTCGGGCGTGCGGCCGCGGAAGATGATCTCGACCGCGCCCTTCGCGCCCATTACCGCGATCTCGGCGGTCGGCCATGCATAGTTCAAGTCACCGCGTAAGTGCTTGGAAGCCATCACGTCATAGGCGCCGCCATAGGCCTTGCGGGTGATGACGGTGATCTTGGGCACGGTCGCCTCGGCATAGGCGAACAGCAGCTTCGCGCCGTGCTTGATGATGCCGTTATGCTCCTGCGCGGTGCCGGGGAGGAAGCCGGGAACATCCACGAACGTGACGATCGGGATCTCGAATGCATCGCAAAATCGCACGAACCGTGCCGCTTTTCGACTGGAATTGATGTCCAGAACGCCGGCCAGGACCATCGGTTGGTTCGCCACGAAGCCGACGGTGCGTCCTTCGATCCGCCCGAAGCCGCAGATGATGTTCGCGCCATGCGCGGGCTGGATCTCGAAGAAGTCGCCCTCGTCGACGACCTTCGCGAGCAGCTCGTGCATGTCATAGGGCTGGTTGGCGTTGGCGGGGATCAGCGTGTCGAGGCCGGGCTCGGCGCGGTCCCACGGATCGTCGGTCGGACGCTCGGGCACGCCTTCCCGGTTCGAGGACGGCAGGAAGTCGATGAAGTCGCGCGCCGCGAGCAGCGCCTCGATGTCATTGTCGAACGCGACATCGGCGACGCTGGTCTTCGTGGTGTGCGTCACCGCGCCGCCCAGCGCCTCCTGCGTGACCACCTCGTTGGTGACGGTCTTTACCACGTCGGGACCGGTGACGAACATGTAGCTCGAATCCTTCACCATGAAGATGAAGTCGGTCATCGCCGGCGAATAGACCGCCCCGCCCGCGCACGGCCCCATGATGAGGCTGAGCTGCGGGACGACGCCGCTGGCCAGCACGTTACGCTGGAACACCTCGGCATAGCCGCCGAGCGATGCGACGCCCTCCTGGATGCGCGCGCCACCCGAATCGTTGAGGCCGATGACGGGCGCGCCGACCTTGAGCGCCATGTCCATGATCTTGCAGATCTTCTGCGCATGGCGTTCGGAGAGCGAGCCGCCGAAGACGGTGAAGTCCTGCGAGAAGACGAACACCAGCCGCCCGTTGATCGTCCCCGATCCGGTGACGACGCCGTCGCCGGGGACGACCTGTTCCTGCATCCCGAAGTCGGTGCAATTGTGCTCGACGAACATGTCGAGCTCCTCGAAACTGCCCTCGTCGAGCAGCACGTCGAGCCGCTCGCGCGCGGTCAGTTTACCCTTCGCGTGCTGCGCATCGACGCGCTTCTGTCCGCCGCCGGCGCGGGCGGCGGCGCGGCGGTTCTCGAGTTCGGCGATCGTCGATGACATTCTTCTCTCCCGGACGCGGCCGCCGTTGTGCCCGGCGCGGCGCGGCGGGGCAAATGTGAAGTTGCGAACTTGCGAAGGCTGTGGTTGCCAACTTCCGTCGCTCCTGCGTAGGCAGGAGCCTATGACTGTGTCGTTTGGCGATACCTTTGTCACGGTGAGCGAGGCTGGTGTGTCGACGCTCCGCGAGCACGGTACAGACATGGGCCCCTGCCTGCGCAGGGGCGACGGCTGGTGAAGGCGCGGCTCTATGCCGGGGCGCAGCTGCGCGCGTTGCGGGTGGCGGCGCAGCTCAACCAGCGCGGGATGGCGGCGCGGCTGGGGCTGTCGGTCAGCTACCTGTCGCAACTGGAGAGCGACGAACGCCCGCTGACCGCGGCGGTAAGCGCGGCGCTGGCGCAGCATTTCCCCGCCGCGCTGGCCGACATCGAGGGTGCGGTGCCGGCGCGGCGGCTGGTGGCGTTGCGCGAGGCGCTCGCCGACCCCGCGGTGGCGCCGCTGCCGCCCGAAGAGGTCGCGCGGCTGGCGGAGGAGCGCCCGGCGCTCGCCGACCGCCTGATCGCGCTCCATGCCGCGAAGCGCGCCGCCGAGGAACGCGTCGCGCTCGCCGAGGAAGCGCTGACCGCCGGGGTCGGTGCGCGGCTGCCATGGGAGGCGGTGCGCGACTGGTTCCACGAGGCAGGCAATTACATCGACCCGCTCGATCGCGCGGCCGAGGATTGGGCAGCGGCGCATCAGGCGACGTCGATCGATGCGGCGCTGGCGGCACTGGGCGTGACGCTGCGCGACGAGGCGCGCGAGGATGCACCGCTCGCGCGGTTCGATGGCAGGGTGCTGCGCCTCAACGCCGCGCTGCCGCCGGAAAGCCGCCGCTTCCTGATCGCGCACCGTATCGCGACGCTGGCCTTCGCATCGCCGATCGCGGCGATCGTGGCGGGATCGGGGCTCGCGCAGCCGGAGGCGCGGCGGCTGCTATCGATCGGACTCGCCAATTACGCCGCCGGGGCGATGCTGATGCCCTATCATGCCTTTCGCGACGCGGCGCGCGCGCTCCGCCACGACATCGACCGGCTGTCGCGGCGGTTCGGCACCAGCTTCGAACAGGCGTGCCATCGGCTGTCGACGCTGCAACGCCCCGGGGCGGAAGGCATCCCCTTCTATTTCTGCCGTGTCGACATGGCGGGCAACATCACCAAGCGCCATTCCGCCACGCGGCTGCAATTCGCGCGCTTCGGCGGCGCGTGCCCGTTGTGGCACGTCCACGAGGCGGTCGCGATCCCGGACCGCATCCTCGTGCAACATGCCGAGACGCCCGACGGGGTTCGCTATGTCTCGATGGCCAAGGGGCTGGTGAAGCCATCGGGTCGGTTCGCGCGCGCGCCGCGGCGCTATGCGGTGGCTTTGGGGTGCGAGACGGCGCACGCGGCGGACTTCGTCTATGCCGACGCGGTCGACCTGCGCATGGCGACCCCGATCGGGATCAGTTGCCGGCTGTGCCCCAGATCGGATTGCGACCAGCGCGCCTTCCCGCCGACCGACCGGACGATCGTGGTCGAGGCGGAGGTGCGCGGCGTCGTGCCGTACCGCGTCGTTTAGGACCGAAGCGGCGCTTAACGGGAAATCAAAGAGTCGTCGGGTACTACACGGCAGGATCGATGCTCTCGTGAAGGCCGTGTTGATGAAGAACCTGGCGATTGGCCGCAAACTCCTGCTCGCCTTCGGCCTGCTCGCGCTCGCACTGGTCGGGATGGCGGGCATGTCGCTGTGGACTCAGGGACAGCTGAACCATGCGACCGAAGTGCTCGGCAAGGATCGCCGCGACAAGCTGGTGGCGATCGCGACCATCAACACCGCCACGTCCGACTATCGCATCGCGGAAGCGACGGTGATCCTGTCGGTCGAAGCCGACAAGATCCGCGACGCCGACCGCTCCGCGACCGAGAAGCTGGCCCTCATCGACAAGAACGTCGTCTTTCTCGACAAGGCGCTGGTCAATCCGGCCGCACGTGCATCGCTGGCGCGGTTCAGGCAGGCGTGGACCGCGTTCGTCGCCCGGTCCGAGCTGACGCGTCAGCTGGGCGAAGCGAACCGCAACGAAGAAGCGACGCTGGCATTTCGCGCCAGCCAGCCGCTCTTCGATCGCGCCAATGCCGAAGCCGCCACGTCGCAGGACGTGCAGGTCAGGCTGATGGAAAGCGAGATGGATGCGGCGAGCGCGCTCTACACGTCCTCGCGCGCGTGGTCGGTCGGACTCGTGATCGCGGCACTGGCGCTCGCCATGATCCTGCTGACCGCATTGATCCGCGGGATCGCCAATCCGATCAAGGCGATGACCGACGCGCTCGGACGGCTGGCGGCGGGCGACCTCGATGCGCAGGTCGCGGTCGACGAGCGCGCCGACGAAGTCGGGCAGCTCGCCAAGGTGATGGTGCAGTTCCGCGACCAGCTCGCCGCCGCCGAGCGTGCCAAGGAGGAGCAGACCGCGCTGATCGTCGATAATATCGGCCGCGGGCTGAGCGCGCTGGCGCAGGGCGACCTGACCGCACGGATCGATGCCGAGCTGACCGGGCCGTTCGCCAAGCTGAAGAGCGATTTCAACGGCGCGATGACCGCGGTGTCGGCGGCAATGGCGGCGGTGACGACCAGCGCGACCGGCATCACGAACGGTGCCAACGACATCCGTCAGGCGTCCGACGATCTGTCGCAGCGCACCGAGCAACAGGCCGCCTCGCTGGAGGAAACCGCGGCGGCGATGCACGAGATCACGACGACGGTGAAGGAAACCGCCGCAACCGCCTCGCGCGCCGATGCGGTGGTGGTGGAGACGCGCCGCGATGCCGAGGCGTCGGGCGACGTGGTCCGCCGCGCGGTGGAGGCGATGAACGGGATCGAGCGCTCATCGAGCGAGATCAGCGAGATCATCGCGGTGATCGACGGCATCGCGTTCCAGACCAACCTGCTGGCGCTGAACGCCGGCGTCGAGGCGGCACGCGCGGGTGACGCGGGCAAGGGCTTTGCGGTCGTCGCCAGCGAAGTGCGTGCGCTGGCGCAACGGTCCGCCGACGCGGCAAAGGACGTGAAGAGCAAGATCACTGCCTCTACCGAGCAGGTCGACCTGGGCGTCGGGCTGGTCGCCGAAGCCGGCGCAGCGTTGCAGCGCATCACGGCGCGGATCGGCGAGATCAGCACCCTGGTCGGCGACATCGCCTCGGCCGCCGATCAGCAGGCGACCGGCCTGCAGCAGGTGAATACCGCGGTGTCGGAGATGGATGGGGTGACGCAGCAGAATGCCGCGATGGTCGAGGAAGCGACCGCCGCGGCACGCAGCCTGGTCGAGGAAACCGACGTGATGGCGCGCGAGGTCGGGCGCTTCCGGCTGGCGGCGGGGGCGACGGGCTATGCCGCACCGGCGGCGTCTCCGGTCCACCAGTTGCAGGCGCGGGCGGCGCACGCCGGCGCCCGGATCGCCGCCAGTGCGCGCAGCCGTGGTGCGGCGGCGGTGGCGGTACAGGACGACTGGTCGGAGTTCTGAGGGGGAGGTAAGCCCCTCCCCTTCAGGGGAGGGGTTGGGGTGGGGCGTCGCCGGGAACGCCGCGCTTGTGGGACCGCCCCACCCCCGGCCCCTCCCCTGAAGGGGAGGGGTGAAGGGAGATCAGCGAAAACCGTCTATTTCCGCTCCCATGCCTTCGTACCGCCGATCCACGTCTCCAGCACCTTGGTCTGGCGCAGGTCGGCCGGCGTCGCGGTCATCGGATCGCGATCGAGCAGCAGGAAGTCGGCGCGCTGCCCCGGTGCGAGCGTGCCGAACTTCTGATCGGCGAACCCCGCATAGCTTGCGCCGCCGGTGTAGGCCCACCACGCCTGTTCGCGCGACACCGCCTGTTCGGGGTGCCAGCCGCCGACCGGCTGCCCGTCGGCATCGGTGCGCGTGAATGCCGCCGCCCAGCCGGCCCAGGGATCGGGCTTCTCGACCGGCGCATCCGACCCGAACGCGAGCCTCGCGCCGTCGTCGAGCAGCGTCTTCCACGCATAGGCACCCGCCAGCCGCGCCGGCCCGAGCCGCGCCTCCGCCATCAGGCGGTCGCTGGTCTGGTGCGTGGGCTGCATCGAGGCGATGATGCGGTACTTGCCGAACGCCGCCATATCGACCGGATCGACGATCTGCGCATGTTCGATCCGCCAGCGGCGGTCGCCCTTGTAGGTTTCCGACAGTTCGGCGATCGCATCGAGCACTTGGCGATCGGCGCGGTCGCCGATCGCATGGACCGCGACCTGATAGCCGTCCATCGCGGCGCGGCTCATGATGTTCTGCAGCTGGTCGTCGGCGAGGAAGCCGAGCCCGCGCTGCCCGGGCGCATCGGCGTAATCGGCCTTCAGCCACGCGCCGCGCGACCCGAGCGCGCCATCGGCGTAGAGCTTGACGCCCTCCAGCCGCAGCCGGTCGTCATACAGCCACGGCGTCGGGCCGGTGCCGCCGATCGTCACCGCGGTGTCGATGCCGAGCCCGTAGGACATGATGCGGACGCGCAGTGCGTTGATGTCGCCCATGCGGCGATAGGTCATCCAGTCGTCGACGCTGGTGCCCATGTCGGCGATCGCGGTGACGCCGTAGCCGAGCAGGATCTGCTGCGCCTTGAGGAAGGCGGCGGTGCGGTCCTTGGGGCTGACCTTCGGCACGACGCGCTCGACCAGTTCCTTGGCGCGATCGACCAGCACGCCCAGCGGCTTTTCGACGCGCCCGCCCGCGGGGGACTGCGTCGCGGCGGTGACGCCGGCCAGCTTGAGCGCGGCGCTGTTCGCCCAGCCGGCATGGCCATCGGCGCGCGCCAGCCACACCGGGCGGTCGCCGACCACCGCGTCGAGATCGGCGGCGGTCGGGAAGCGCCCGAGCTGCCAAACTTCCTGATTCCAGCCACGCCCGATGATCCACTGCCGGTCCGGGTTGGCGCGCGCATATTCGGCGATCTTCGCCTTCGCCTCGTCGAGCGAGCGGGTGTCGGAAAGGTCGAGCGTCAGCGCCGCCAGCCCCAGCTCGATGACATGGCCGTGCGCGTCGATCATGCCGGGCACCAGCACGCGCCCCTTCATGTCGGCGCGCCAGTCATAGCGCGGGCCAGGGTTCTTCTTGGTCGGCTTGGGCGGTTGCTCGTCCGGGGCGATCAGGCGGATGACCTTGCCTTGCGGGTCGATCACCATCGCCTTGAAGCGTACCACCTGCCGGTCGCGGTTGAGCGTCAGGCCGTTGACGTTGTCGATCAGCGCGTCGGCACCCGCGGGGAGCGTCGTCGCAAGGCCCGCAAGCGTCGCCAGCGCGGCGGTGAGATGGCGTCGGTTCATGTCCGCTGCCATATGGAAGCGGCACGGTTTTGGCGAGGGATGTCATGCGGCGGGTGATGGGGTTGATCTTGCTGGCATTGGCGGTGCCGGCGGCGGCGCAGACGAAGGTGGTGGCGAAGACCGCGACGCTCGATTTCTCCTACGCTTACCCCGCCGCCGCCGCGCGGATCGCACCGCTGCGCCGCTGGCTGGAGGCCGATCGCGGGCGGCTGCGCACCCGCGCCGCCGGGTTGGCAGCGGAGGATCGGCGCGAGGCGGCGAAGAGCGGCTTTCCCTTCCACCAGCATGACGCCAGTCGCGAATGGAAGGTGGTGACCGAAACACCGCGGCTGCTGAGCCTGTCGGGCGAGAGCTACAGCTACACCGGCGGCGCGCACGGCAACACCGTGCTGGAACCGCTGGTATGGGACAAGGCCAATGCGCGACGGGTCGACCCGCGCACGATGTTCGAATCGTCCGCCGCGATGCAGCGCGTGCTGGGAACGGGCTGGTGCGCGTGGCTGAAGGGCGAGCGGCGGCGGCGACTGGGAAGCGACCCGGGGACCGACGACATCTTCCCGTGCCCGCCGGTATCGGACCTGACCGTGCTGCTCGGATCGACCGACCGCCGCGCGATCGACCGCATCGGGCTGGTGGCGGGGCAATATGTCGCAGGCTCCTATGCCGAGGGGATGTACGAGATGACGGTGCCGGTGACGCCGGCGCTGCTGGCGATCGTACGGCCGGAATGGCGCGAGGCGTTCGCAGCGAAGTGACGTCGCGAGCGACACCCCGACCGTCATCCCCGCGAAGGCGGGGATCCAGAACCTCCGACGTTTTGCTGCCATCGAGAGCTTCGCGTGCCTGGATTTCCGCCTTCGCGGGAATGACGAACGCTGCGCAGGGGCGACGGAGTCCGGGTCGAGCGGGTGTTCCTTTCGTAACGGTGTTCCGCTACGTCCCCGCCATGGCAACCCAGCTCGCGTCCGCCCCGGCCCTTCCCGTCTCGATCGAGGACGTGCGTGCCGCGCAGATTCGCATCGGCGACGCGGTCGTGCGGACGCCGACGCTCATTAGCCAGACGCTGTCGAAGCTGACCGGCGCGACCGTCTATCTGAAGTTCGAGAACCTGCAATTCACCGCCGCCTACAAGGAGCGCGGCGCGCTCAACACGTTGCTGCAACTCTCCGACGAAGCGCGCGCCAAGGGCGTGATCGCCGCCTCGGCGGGCAATCACGCGCAGGGCCTCGCCTATCACGGCAACCGGCTGGGCGTGCCGGTGACGATCGTGATGCCGCGCAACACGCCGGTGGTGAAGGTGGTGCAGACGCAGGGGCACGGCGCGACCGTGATCCTGGAGGGCGACACGTTCGACGCCGCTTACGCCCATGCGCGCGTGCTGGAGGCGGAACGCGGCTTCACCTTCGTCCACCCGTTCGACGATCCGCGGATCATCGCGGGTCAGGGCACCGTCGCGCTGGAGATGCTGGACGAGCATCCCGAGATCGACCTGCTGGTGGTGCCGATCGGCGGCGGTGGGTTGATCTCCGGCATGGCGACGGTCGCGCGTGCCGCGGATCGGCGGATCGAGGTGGTCGGCGTCGAGGCCGAACTCTATCCGTCGATGTACAATCGCATCAACGGCACCGACCTGCCGTGCGCGGGCGACACGCTGGCCGAGGGGATCGCAGTCAAGGAGCCGGGCGGGATCACCGCGCAGATGGTCGCGCAGCTGGTCGACGACATCGTGCTCGTCTCCGAACGCTATCTGGAAGAGGCGCTGAGCCTGTTGCTCCAGATCGAGAAGACCGTCGTCGAGGGTGCGGGCGCGGCGGGGCTGGCCGCGCTGCTCGCGCATCCCGAGCGGTTCCGCGGACGGACGATCGGCGTGGTGCTGTGTGGCGGCAATATCGACACGCGGCTGCTCGCCAACGTGCTGCTGCGCGATCTGGCGCGGTCGGGGCGGCTGGCGCGGCTACGGCTGCGGCTGCAGGATCAGCCCGGCGCGCTCTACAATGTGATGCGGGTGTTCGATCGCGAGCGGGTGAACATCATCGAGATCTATCACCAGCGGGTGTTCACGACGCTGCCCGCCAAGGGCCTGATCACCGACATCGAATGCGAGGCGCGCGACCGGGCGCATCTCGACGGGCTGATGGTTGGGCTGCGCGAGGCGGGGTTCGAGGTGAGCACCGTCGAGCTGGCCTGAAACGGGGCGCCGCTTTGATGGTAAAGCGGCTTTTCACCGGATCGGCGTCGTCGCATATGAAGCGTTTAAGGCACAACCGCTTCGCGACGAAGATGGGTGATCGGATGGACAGCACAGGAAAGGGTCGGCACGCATGACGGCACCGTTCCGCTTCCCGCGCTTCTTCGTCACCAGCCCGCAGCCGTGCCCGTACCTGCCCGGCCGGCAGGAGCGGAAGGTGTTCACCGAATTGTCCGGCCCCGAAGCCGGCGAGCTGAACGACGCGCTCGGCCGGATCGGTTTTCGCCGCAGCCAGTCGGTCGCGTATCGTCCGAGCTGCGCGGGCTGCGCCGCCTGCGTCTCAGTGCGGGTGCGGACGCACGAATTCGAGCCCAATGCGACGCAGCGCAAGCTGATGCGGCGCCACGCCGATCTCGACGTGTCGGCGTGCCGGCCGTGGGCGACCGACGAGCAATATACGCTGATGCGCCGCTATCTGTCGGCGCGGCATCCCGGCGGCGGGATGGCCGCGATGGACGAAGGCGACTTCGCCGACATGATCGAACATTCGCCGGTCAATTCGGTGGTGGTCGAATATCGTGAGCCGTCGGACGGCACGCGGCCGGGCAAATTGATCGGCTGTTGCCTCACCGACCGGCAGGCTGACGGGCTGTCGATGGTCTACAGCTTCTTCGACACCGATCAGGATGCGCGCCCTGCACTCGGCAATTACATCATCCTCGACCATATCGCGCGCGCGCGGGCGGCGGGGCTGCCCTATGTGTACCTCGGTTACTGGGTGAAGGGGTCGCAGCGGATGGCGTACAAGACGCGTTATCGGCCGATCGAGATGCTCGGTGCGCATGGATGGGTGTTGATGCCGGAGGATGAAGCGGCAGCGGTGGTCGTTTGATTCCGTCGTCCCGGACTTGATCCGGGACCCGCTTCTTCCCGACCGGCGCAGAAGAAGCGGGACCCCGGATCACGTCCGGGGTGACGATTGGAGGCTAGGCCAGCGCGCGCACCTCGCACGCCGCGCGGATGTCGGCCGCGAGTTCGTCGACGCGCGCCGGATCGGCGTCCCACGCGAACATGAAGCGCGCGCCGCCGCCGATGAAGGTGTAGAACCGCCAGCCGCGTGCGCGTACCTCGTCGAGCACCGCCTCGGGTGCGACGAGGAACACCGAATTGGCCTGTACCGGGAACAGCAATTGCACCGCGGGGAGATCGGCGACCCGCGCCGCCAGCCGCTCGGCGCAGGCGTTGCCGTGTTCGGCATTGCGCAGCCATGCGCCGCTCTCGATCAGCCCGATCCATGGCGCGGAGAGGAAGCGCATCTTCGACGCGAGCTGCCCGGCCTGCTTGCAGCGATAGTCGAAATCCTCGGCGAGCACGCGGTCGAAGAAGATCACCGCCTCGCCGACCATCAGCCCGTTCTTGGTGCCGCCGAAGCACAAGACGTCGACCCCCGCCTCCCAGGTGATCGCGGCGGGGGTGCAGCCGAGCGCGGCGCACGCATGGGCGAAGCGCGCGCCGTCCATGTGCAGCTTGAGCCCCAGTTCGCGGCACGCCGCCGAGATCGCCAGCACCTCGGCGACCGAATAGACTTGGCCCGTTTCGGTCGGCTGGGTGATCGTGACGACGCGCGGCTTGGGGAAGTGGATGTCGGAACGGCTGTTCGCGAGGGTGCGGATCGCCTCGGGGGTCAGCTTGCCATCGGTGGACGGCGCGAGCAGCAGCTTCGAGCCGTTCGAGAAGAACTCGGGCGCGCCGCATTCATCGGTTTCGACGTGCGCCGCCGAGGAGCAGATGACGCTGTGATAGCTCTGGCAGAGCGAGGCCAGCGCGAGCGAATTGGCGGCGGTGCCGTTGAAGACGAAGAACACCTCCGCATCGGTTTCGAACAGCGTCCGGAAACTGTCCGACGCGCGCTGCGTCCAGTCGTCATCGCCATAGGCGACCGCCGAGCCGGCATTGGCGGCAAGCATCGCCTCCAGCGCCTCCGGGCAGGCTCCGGCATAATTGTCGCTGGCGAATTGCTGGGGCTGGGTCGTCACGGTCGCTGATCCTGTTGCTCGTTCGGGCATCAGGAGTCGGGACGACATGTGGCGAGGGGGCCCGTTGGTTGCCGGTCCGGCCACATCCCTCCGCTACCGGAGGCGCCACCTTGCTCGGGAGCAGGTTGGCGTCGAACTAGGTCGACTCTTGATGTTGGGGAGGCCGGTATACGATCGGGCTCTTAAGGTCAATCCTGCCCGCTGACCTGCACCTCGACGTCGAGACATTCGCGCCCTTCGCCGAGCCGTGAGCCCGCGACCGGCGAGCAACCGGCCGCGTCGAGCGCGACCGCGACGCGGACGTGATGCGCCTCCGGCGACGATCCGAGCGTCGGGTCGAACCCGACCCAGCCGAGCCCGTCGACCCATGCGTCGGCCCA
This sequence comes from Sphingomonas phyllosphaerae, assembly GCA_036946405.1. Classification (NCBI taxonomy): domain Bacteria; kingdom Pseudomonadati; phylum Pseudomonadota; class Alphaproteobacteria; order Sphingomonadales; family Sphingomonadaceae; genus Sphingomonas; species Sphingomonas phyllosphaerae. The sequence continues at coordinate 135,266 of JAQIJC010000001.1, forward strand.
ACCGTGCGGGGTCGGGCGACCGTTGGGCAGCGCATCGCAATAGCCGGTGACGTAACGCGCCGGGAAACCGGCGGCGCGCGCGGCGGCGACGAAGATCTGCGCCAGATCGCGCGCGGTGGCGGTGTCGCGCGCGAAAGCGGCGGTGACGGTCAGCCCGGGTTCGGGACGCCCGTCGACCAATGCGAAACGCTCATGCACCGCGGCGTTGAGCGCGTGGAGCGCCGCGATCGGTGCCCGCCCCTCGGTTGCCGCCTGCGCGAAGGCAGCGAGCGCGGGCTCGGCATAGGTCGCGGGGGTGCTGCGCAGATACAGCGCGGCGGGCAGCGGCTCGAACGTGCCGTGCAGCACTCCGCTCGACGAACTCGTCACCACCTCGCCCGAAACGCTGATCTCGATCCCAGACAGCGGGCCTTCGGCATAGAGCATGGTCGTGATGTTGCCGAAGCCGTCACGATGCTCGCGCAGCCGCGCGTCGCAGTCGATGTTGATGTCCCATGCCGCGACCGTCTGGTCGTGCGTGTTGCGCGGCGTCATCCGCAGCAATTGCACCACCCGGCCCTGCGGCGCGGTGAAGCGGTAGGTGGTGCGATGATCGATGGTCAGGCGCATCAGTGGAACTTGAATTGTCGGCCGATCGCGTCGTGCAATTGCGCGTTTTCGACGATCAGGGCCTGAAGATGCTGGTGGAGCCCGGCGGCGATCACGTCGCCGGTGCGGGTGCGCGCGACCCGCGCTTGCCGCGTCCGCGCCATCCGGTCGGCCTCGCCCTGCGTGCCGCTCGCGCGCGCCAGCGCGGTGAGCGCGGCGACGGTTTCCTCGATCGAGGCGGCGAGGCTGCGCGGCAGCTCGCCACGGCTGAGCAGCAGGTCGATGACGTTGGTCGGGTTGAGCCCGTCGTTGTAGAGCCAGCGGAAGGCGGTGACCGCCGAAACGGTCTGCAGGATCGTCGTCCATTGGTCGCGATCGACCGTGCCGCCGACGCGCTCCCCCTCCGGCAGCAGGATGTGATATTTGACGTCGAGCAACCGCGCGGTGTTGTCGGTGCGCTCGACCGCCTGGCCAAGCCGGATGAACGAGGTCGTCTGGTTGCGGAGCATCCGGTGCACCGCCCCCTCGAAGCCGCGCGTCTCGGCCTTGACCGCATCGACCACCCCGAGCACCGCGGTGGGATCGAGCCGGCCGATCCGCTGGTCGAAGATCAGCCACGCGCCGTTGATCGCCTGCCACGCCTCGCGGCTGAGCGCGGTGCGCACCGCACGGGCATTGTCGCGCGCCATCGCGAGGCAGCGCAGGATCGACCCCGGATGCGAGCTGTCGGCGAGCAGGAATTGCGCGACCTCCTCGCGGCTGAGCATATGGCCACCGGCCGCGAAGGCGTCAGCGGTTTCGCTGACCGCCAGCGCAGTGCGCCACGCATCCTCACCCGCCGAGCGTGGCGAAAGCACGTCGAGCCGCAGCGTCGCCTCGATCAGCCGCGCGACGAAATCGGCGCGCTCGACATAGCGGCCGAGCCAGTAGAGCGACGCGGCGGTGCGGCTGAGCATCAGCGCTGCCCCCCGCCCAGCGTCTGCGTCATGGTGCCCCCCGCGCCCGACATCGTCTGGGTCATGCCGCGCGGCTCGTCCATGAGCACGAAGCTGTCCTTGGTCCCGCCGCCCTGCGACGAATTGACGACCAGCGACCCCTCGCGCAGCGCCACGCGGGTCAGCCCGCCGGGGACGACCTGCACGCCCTTCGCGCCGGTCAGCACGAACGGGCGGAAGTCGACGTGCCGCGGCGCGACGCCCTGTTCGACCAAGGTCGGGACGGTCGACAGCGCCAGCGTCGGTTGCGCAATGTAGCGCTCGGGCTCGGCGACCAGCGCCGCACGGAAGCGTTCGATCTCGGCCGACGAGGCAGTGGGGCCGACCAGCATCCCGTAACCGCCCGAGCCGTCGACCAGTTTGACCACCAGCTCATCGAGATGGTCGAGCACATATTTCAGCGCCTGCGGCTCGCGGCAGCGATAGGTTTCGACATTGGGCAAGCGTGCGGCACCGCCCGAGTAATATTTCACGATCTCGGGCATGTAGCTGTAGATCGCCTTGTCGTCGGCGATGCCGTTGCCCGGCGCGTTGATGATCGCGACATTGCCCGCCGCATAAGCCGCGATCAGCCCGGGCACGCCGAGCATCGAATCGGGGCGGAAGACGAGCGGATCGAGGTAATCGTCGTCGACGCGGCGGTAGATGACGTCGACGCGCACCCGGCCCTCGATCGTGCGCATGTAGACGATGTCGTCATCGACGACGAGGTCGGCGGCCTCGACCAGCTCGATGCCCATCGAGTCGGCGAGGAAGCTGTGTTCGTAATAGGCCGAATTGTAATGGCCGGGCGTCAGCACCACGCAGGTCGGTTTGCCGCCGCACCCGCGCGGCGCGACCGAGCGCATCGTCTCCAGCAGCCGGTCGGGATAGCTGTCGACCGCGGCGACCCGGAATTTCGAGAACAGCTCCGGGCACAGCCGCACCATCGCCTCGCGGTTTTCCAGCATGTAGCTGACGCCGGAGGGCGTGCGGGCGTTATCCTCCAGCACGAAGAAGTCGTCCGGACCGGTGCGGACGAGGTCGATCCCGCAAATATGCGCCCAGACGTCGTGCGGCGGGCGGATGCCGGCGATCTCGGGACGGAATTGCGCGTTGCCGAGGATCAGATCGGCGGGCAGCACGCCATCGTGCAGGATCTTCTGGTCGCCATAAATATCGACGAGGAACGCGTTGATCGCCTCGACACGCTGGACCAGCCCCTCGGACAGCCGCGCCCATTCGTCGGCGAGGAAGACGCGCGGGACAATATCGAACGGGATGATCCGCTCGCCCGCCTCGCTCTCGCCATAGACCGCGAAGGTGATGCCGAGCTGCCGGAAGGTCGTCTCCGCCGATTGCTGGCGGCGTCGCAACTCGCCATCGGGCGTGTCGGCCAGCCAGCGACACAATTCGCGCAGTTCGGGCCGCGCGCCGTCGGCGTCGCTTGCCCCCATGATTTCATCGAACGCCGCTGTCCCCATTTGTCCCCTGCAACGCCCGACAACCGGATTCGTCGCATGCTGAGCGAGATCAAGCGCGCGCGCAACACTTCATTGCAGTGCAGCAGTCCCTCAACGCAACGATGAAAGCATTGCGGGCGTCAGCACCTGCGGGAGCACGCGCGGCGCGGCAGCCGTGGGCGGGTAGAAGAGGTAGAGCGGCACCCCCGCGCGATTGTGCTGCGCGATGAAACGACCGAGCACCGGGTCGCCATCGGTCCAGTCCCCGACCAGCACCGCGACCTTGTTGCGCTTGAAGGCGTCGGCCACCGCCTGCGTCTCGATCGCGGCCTTCTCGTTGACCTTGCACGTCAGGCACCAGTCGGCTGTGAAGTAAGCGAACACCGGACGCCCCTCGGCGCGCAAGGCGGCGAGCCGCGCCTCGGTGAACGGTTCGGCACCCGCGACGCTGGCCACCGCCACGCCGGCCGGCTGCGCCCGGACGGTGGCGATTGCCGCGCCGCCTAGCAGCAGCGCGATCAGCGCCGGCGCCCAAATCAGCCGGCCGCCCTGCACCTGCCGCCGCCCGCTCCACCACAGCCCCAGCCCGGCGAGCAGCGCGGCGGCGAGCGCGACCGTCATCCCGTCGACCCCCGCCTGTCGTCCGAGCACCCAGGCGAGCGCGAGCGCGGTCGCGAACATGGGTACCGACAGAATGTGGCGCAGCCGCACCATCCACATGCCGGGCTTCGGCAGCCGCCGCCGCAGCGCGGGGACGAAGCCGATCAACAGGAACGGCAGCGCGATGCCGAGCCCCAGCCCCGCGAACACCAGCAGCGCCGCGACCGGCGGCAACACCAGCGCCGCACCGAGCGCCGCGCCCATGAACGGCCCGGTGCACGGCGTCGCGACGAACGCGGCGAGCGCACCGGTCATGAACGCGCCGCTCGCACCGCTGCGCCCGGCGAATTGCGGAGTCGGCAGCTCGAACAGTCCGGCGAGGTTGAGCGCGATCGCGACGACCAGCAGCAGCAGCACGCCGACGACGCGCGGGTCCTGCAACTGGAACGCCCAGCCCGCGCTCGCCCCGCCCGCGCGCAGTACAAGCAGGGTCGCACCCAGCGCGAGGCACACCAACACCACGCCGGCGGTATAGGCGAGCGCCTCGGTCCGCGCGTGGCGCTCGCTCTCGCCCGAGCGCGCGAGCCCGAGCGCCTTGAGGCTGAGGATCGGGAACACGCACGGCATGATGTTGAGCAGCAACCCACCGAGCAATGCACCCCCGAACGCCGCCAGCGCGACGCCCCAGTCGAGCCCCGCCGACGCCGTTGCAGGCGCGACGGTGCCGGGCTGCGCGATCAGCGCCAGCGCGGTGCCGTCGCCGAGCGTCAGTACGCCCTCCAGCGCGCCGCGCTCCGGTGTGGCGGCGGCCTTGGTCTCGATCACCAGCCGCTCGCCGTCGCGGATGACGGTCTGCTGGGCGGGATAATCGGTCGCACCGCCGCGCGCGGGGTAAAACCATGCCTGCCCCAGCGGCGCGTCGGCAGGATATGGCACCGACAGGCGGAAACGCCCGGCGTCGATCTGCCATGTCGCGGTGCTGCCGAGCGGGCGCGGAAGCGCGCGGCGCCATGCGTCGAATTGCGCGCGACGTGCCGGCGTCACCGCACCGTCGTCGACCGTCAGTTGCGTGCTCAGCTCCTGCGTTTCGGGGACGCAGATCGTCTCGGTACAGACGAGATAGTCGAGTTTGACCCGGATCGGCAGCGGGGTGCCGGTGGCCAGTCCCTTGGGCAGGGTGAGCGTCGTCAGCATCGTCCACGGGCGTTCGTAGACGTGGTTCATCAACCCGGCGATCACCAGCCGCCCCGGCGGGGGATAGGCGAGCGTGCCGGCGGTCGCGCCCGCCGGCAGCGTCCAGGTCGCGCGCGTCGCCACCCCTGCGTCGCCGGGGTTTAGCCAATAACCGTGCCAGCCGGCATCGGGGACGGCATGGATCGCGAGCGCGACCGTGCTGCCCGCCGCGGGCCGGTCGCTCTCGGCGATCAACGTCATCGCGACATGCCGCGTCTGTGCGCCGGCCGTTTGGGCGAGCAGCAGCGAGGCGGCTGTCATCAGAGTGAAAAGCGCCGCGCGCATTGCTTGCCTGATCATCGGAGCGGGATCATAGCCGCTTCGCTCCCCCGTTGCATCAAGGTTGCCCGATGAAATCGCTGTTCGCCGCCGCTCTGCTGACCACCGCCGCGCTGGTGCTTCCCGCCATCGCCCAGACACCGGCCGCCGCGCCCGCGATCGCCGCGACGCCGCAGGGCAAGCCGAAGCTGATCGTCGCGATCTCGGTGGACCAGTTTTCCGCCGACCTGTTCGCGCAATATCGCAACCGCTACACCGACGGCCTCGCGCGCTTGCAGCAGGGCGTGGTGTTTCCCTCCGGCTATCAGAGCCATGCCGCGACCGAGACCTGCCCCGGCCATTCGACGATTCTGACGGGCATGCGCCCCGCACATACCGGAATCATCGCCAACCACTGGATCGACCAGCGCGCCGGGCGGCCCGACAAGACCGTCTATTGCTCGGAGGACGAGCGCGCGCCGGGGTCGGATCACGACAAATACCAGCCGTCCGACCTGCACCTGCGCGTCGATACGTTGGGCGACATGATGAAGCGCGCCGATCCGCGCACCCGCGTCGTCGCGGTGGCGGGCAAAGACCGCGCGGCGATCATGATGGGCGGGCACCACACCGATCAGATGTGGTTCTGGGCGACCGACCATTTCATCACCCTTCCGTCGCGCAGCACTGCGCCGGTGCCGGCGGTGGTAACCCGTGCAAATGACGCGGTCGGCAAGCTGCTGGCGGGGGCGCAGGCGCCGCTGCCGCTGCCGGGCTATTGCAAGGGACTGGCGCAGCCGATCACGGTCGGCGCGCAGACGATCGGCACCGGGCAATTCCAGCGCGCGGCCGGCGACGCCAAGTCGTTTCGCGCCTCGCCCGCGCTCGACGGCGCGGTGTTCGCGCTGGCCGCCGGGCTGATCCAGGACATGAAGCTCGGCCATGGCGCGGGTACCGACCTGATCGCGGTCGGTGCGTCGGCGACCGACTATGTCGGCCACGCGCTGGGCACGCAGGGCTCCGAGATGTGCATCCAGATGGCGCAGCTCGACCAGACGATCGGCGCGTTCCTCGCGCAGCTCGACGAATGGGGGCTGGATTACGAGGTGATGCTGACCGCCGACCACGGCGCGCACGACATGACCGAGCGCCAGCAGCAGCGCGCGATGCCGATGGAGGAACATGCTTCCGCCAGCAATGCTGCCGAGTTGGTCGGGGCGGCGATCGGGCGCGACCTCGGCATCGCCGGACGAGTGCTGATCGGGCCGGAGAGCGATGTCTATATCGCCGACACCGTGCCCCCCGCCCGTCGCAAGCAGGTGCTGGCGGAGGCGAAGCGCCGCTATCTGGCGATGCCGCAGGTCGCCGCCGCCTTCACCCGCGACGAGATCGCGGCGACGCCGTTCGCCAGGACTCCGCCCGAGGCATGGACGCTGGCGGAACGCGCGCGCGCCTCTTATGATGCGGAGCGGTCGGGCGACCTGATGGTGCTGCTCAAGCCGCGGGTGACGACGATCGTCACGCCTGCTCCCTTCTATGTCGAGACGCACGGCAGCCCGTGGGATTACGACCGGCGCGTGCCGATCCTGTTCTGGCGCAAGGGGATGGTCGCGTTCGAGCAACCGCTGTCGGTGGAAACGGTCGACATCGCGCCGACGCTGGCGGCGACGATCGGGCTACCGGTGTCGGGGCTCGACGGGCGGTGCCTCGATCTGGACGCTAGCGCGGGGGACACTTGCCCGAAGTGAGGGGGATTACCGGACTCCAATAACGTCGTCGCCCCGGGCTCGACCCGGGGCCCCGCTTCTTCAGCGCGCTGCGATAAAAGCGGGGCCCCGGATCACGTCCGGGGTGACGCAGAGGGATTACATGCCCGCGAGCATGTCGATGTGGTGCTGCACGACCGGGGCGATTTGGCTGGCGGCGGTCTTCAACGAACCGGCGGTGCCGTTAGCCGCATAGCCCCGATGCAGCGCCAGCGCCTGCTGGTGCGCGGTCTGCTGCTGGGTCAGGTAGGTGCGGTCGCGCGCGGTGCCGCTTTCCTTGCGGAGCTGCGCCACCATGCCGTTCTGCTCGGGCGTCATCATCGGCGGCTTGGGCTTCAGCCCGGCTTGCGTCGCCGCGCTCTTGACCATCGCGGTGCTCTTCTCGTGGTCGCGGATCATGCCTTGCGCGAACGAGCGGACCTTGGGGTCCTTGGTCGATTGCAGGACGATCTGGCTCGACGTCTTCTCGTAGAGATCGCCCGCACCAGCGGCGGCGACATAGCCGTCAGGGGTCGTTTGCTGCGCGACGGCCGGGGCGGCGAGCACGATGGCAAGGGTAGCGACCGGCAGGAAACGCTTCATCTTCTCTCTCCGTAACATGCTTGGCAACATGCTGTCGCAAACGCGTCGCGCGCCGCGAACGTCCCGGAAAGACGCCGAAATTTCTACGTGATCCCGATCAATGGAGCGGCCAGAAGAACAGGATCAGCGGCGTGCCGACCAGCAGCACCAGCGCCGACAGCGGCGCACCGAGCCGCGCATAATCGCCGAAGCGATAGCCACCCGGCCCCAGCACCAATGTATTGCACTGATGTCCGATCGGGGTGAGGAAATCGCTGCCCGCGCCGACCGCGGTCGCCATCAGGAACGCCTCCGGGCGATAGCCGAGATCGCCCGCGAATTGCGCGGCGATCGGCGCCATCACCAGCACGGTCGCGGCATTGTTGAGGAACGGCGTCACCGCCATTGCCGCGGCGAGGATCAGCGCCACCGCGCCCCATGGCGGAAGCACGGTCGCGGTCTGCGCCAGCCAGGTCGCGATGACGTCCGACGCGCCGGTAGTGCGCAGCGAGTCGGATACCGGGATCAGCGCGCCGAGCATCACGAGGATCGGCCATTCGATATGGTTGTACGCCTCGCGCACCGGCAGCAGCCCGGTCGCGACGACGATCCCCGCCGCCGCGAAGAAGGCGACGCCGACCGGCACCCAGCCCATCGCGGTCGCGAACATCGCCGCGCCGAGCACCGCGACCGGCAACCACCCGCGCCGGCTGGTGCCGAGCCGCAGTTCGCGCTCGGCGAGCGGCAGACAGCCGAGTTCGCGCAATTTTTCGGGCAAGGTGTCGAGCGTGCCCTGCAGCACCACCACGTCGCCGGTGCGCAGCGCGATATTGCCGAGCCGTCGCGACAGCCGCTCGTCGCGCCGCGAGATCGCGATCAGGTTGACGCCGTAGCGCGCCTGCAGGTCGAGCCGCCCGGCGGTCTGCCCTTCCAGCGGCGAACCGAGGTTGATGACCGCCTCGATCACGCCGATCTCGCTTTCGCCGCGGTCGGTGCGCTTCTCGCGCTCCTCGCTCTCGAGCGTCAGCCGGTCGCCCGCGATCGCACGTTCCAGCGCATCGGGATCGCCGCCGAGGATCAGCGTATCGCCCGCGCGCAGTTCGGTATCGGCCATCGGATGGCTGCGCATCCCGGCGCGGACCATGCGGGTGATCGTCACCTCATGCTCGTGGCGGTCGAGGAACGCTTCGACCGTCTCACCGACCGCGGGCGAGCCGTCAGGGATCACGATCTCGGTGACATAGCCGGTGATGTCGAGCGCCTCGGCCATGCTCGGCGCGGCGCGACGGTCGGCGGGGATCAGCCGATAGGCGATGCTGAGATACAGCAGGCCGACGACCAGCAGCCCGAGTCCGACCGGCGTATAGTCGAACATTCCGAACGGCTCGCCGAGCATCTGTTCGCGCGAGCGGCTGACGATGATGTTCGGCGAGGTGCCGACCAGCGTCATCAGCCCGCCGAGAAGCGAGGCAAACGACATCGGCATCAGGAACACCGACGGTGAGGCGTTGTTCTTCTTCGCCATTTGGATCGCGGCGGGCATCAGCATCGCCAAAGCGCCGATGTTCTTGACGAGCGCGCTGGCGACGCCCACCGAGCCGGTCAGCACGAGCAGTTGCCCCCGCACGCGTTTCACACGGCGCGCGACCTTGCGCAGCACGCGCTCGATCACGCCGGAGCGCTGTACCGCCGCCGACAGAACGAGCGCGGAGGCGACGATGATGACGATGTCGTCGGAGAAGCCCTTGAAGGCATCGCCGGGCGCGACGATGCCGAGCGCGAGGCTGGCGAGCAGCGCGATGATCGCGACGACGTCGTAGCGGAAGCGCCCCCAGATGAAGAGCGCCATCATCCCGATCAGGGTGGCGATCGAGAGAAGTTGTGGCGTGGTCATCGTCAGGCGCTCAACCGTGGCGGGCCTAGAGCGGTTCCAGCCTGTTGCCGCAGGATAGGCTGAATCGGCCGCCAGCGGCGGTGCGCATGTCCTTCGAGACGAGGCCCTTCGACGCCGCCTGCGGCGTCGCTCAGGACAGGCTTCGACAGGCTCAGCCTCTCCTCAGGTCGAACGGGGGTCGGTGAGGCAAAGCATCAACCTGCCGCCAACCAGTCCGTTCGTGCTGAGGAGCCATCGAGCGAAGTCGAGATGGCGTCTCGAAGCACGGTTAGTTTGAGCCGCCGTTCAGTAATCCCGCGAAATACGAACGTTGCCGCTCTGCCGCCCCAGCGTCGAAATCGAGGACAGCAGCGACAGCCAGCGCGTCACCTGGAATTCGACGCGCGTCGCGGAATAGCCCGCGCCATCGGTGATGATCTCCGCATAGAGCCGCCGCGTCACATACTTCCCCGCCGCGATCGACGTGCCCTGCCCGGTCTGCGGATCGGCGGGGAGGATGCGCAGCCGGTCGAGCCCCGCGGCGCGGCGCACCGCGTTGATCGGGTTGAGCCCGTTGCCGCCGTCCTGCAACGCCGCCACCGCGGCGGCGAGCTGGAGCGCCTCGGGCGCGGACAGGTTGGTGATCGAGGTGCCGAACAGCAGCCGCGAGAGCAATTCGTCCTGCGGCAACGCCGGGGTGCTCGCGAAGCTGATCTCCGGTTTTTGCGCGACACCGGTGACGCGGATCGTCGCGTTGAGCCCCGTCGTGTTCGCGGCCGCCTCGATATCGAGCGCGGGATTGGCGGGCACTTCGCCGGCAAAGCGGATGATCCCGCGCGACAGCTCGAACTCGCGCCCCGCGAACTCATAATCGCCGCGAACCAGATCGGCGCGTCCGGTGATCGCGGGGTTGGTCGGCGAGCCGGCGATCTGCACGTCGGTGGTCCATTCGCTGGCCAGCCCGAGCCCCGACACCATCAGGCCGTTGCGCGCGCGCGCATGAACGTCGAGCCGCCACGGCGCAGCGGCATCGTCGTCGACCTGATCGCCGCCCGGCACGTTGATCTCGCGGACGTTGATCTGCGGCAGCGCGCTGGCGACGGTCGCCTGTCCCAGCCGGTAGCGGCTGCTGTCGAGCCGCACGTCGCCCGAGATGACGCCGCCGACCCCGTCCGAGGTGAAGGCGAGCGGTCCGGTCGCGGTGGCGCCGATGTCCTCGCGGTCGATCAGCACCGCATGATCGGCATCGATGCGCAGGTCGAACGCCACGCCGTTGGCGGCGGCGAAGTCGAACGTGCCGGTGCCGGTCACCCGCCCGCCACGCCCGGCATCACCAGTGAAGCGCTCGATCCGCAGCCGTGATCCGTCGAAGCGCCCCGCGGTCTGGATATTGGTGACGACGGTGCCGGTGGTCGCGCTCTGAATGCGCGCGTTGCTGGCACGGACCAGCCCGCGGATCTGTGGCGTCGCGACGGTGCCGGTCACGTCCGCCGACAGCGCGACCGGACCGGACAGGTCGAACAGCTCGATGCGGGTGAGCCGCCAGAGCGTGTCGGCGGGGCCGGAATAGCGCAGCTGCGCAAACACGCCCGCCTTGGTCAGCCGCTCGACGAGATCGCCGCTGCCCAGCGGCTTGAGCAGCGCCTGCGCGCGTCCGACGGTGCGGCCGCCCGACGCCATCACCATCCGCACGCCGAGCTTGTCGGGGCTGAGCACCCCCGCGACGCCGATGTCGATCGGCGCGGACGAACTGAGCAGCCCCGAGCGGGTCAGCCCGCGGATCGTCAGATTGGTGCGCCCGGTCGGCGCCGCGCCGTCGCGCGCATTGAGTTCGAGCGTCCCCGTCGCGGTGCCGCCGAGCCCGAGCCCGCTATAGCCGATGTCGAGGACGCCGAGCGGCAGGCGCGTGAGCGACGCGCGCACCGCGGTTTCGCCATTGCCGAGACGACCCGACACTTCAGCTGCCCCACCCGCGAACGTAAGCTTGGTCGGATCGAGCGTCCACAGATCGCCGTCGCGGCGGAAGACCGCGGGCGTCTCCAGCCGGATCGGCTGCGCGCCGATCGTCCCGGAAGCGCGGACCGCATAGCCGTCCGCGGTGATCTGCGTGACCGTGTCGACACGGAAGCCGACCCCGCGCGAGCCGGCGATCGACGCGCGGACCTCGCCGGTGTCGCCGGTCAGCGCCGCCTGCCCGGAGAAGCGCGACACCGACAGCGCGCCGCGCCGCAGCCCTGCGCCGCTGGTGGTGGCGTTGACGCGTGCACCATCGGGTTCGAGCAGCACGTTGAAATCGACCCGCGCCTGCCGGACGGTCGCCGCGCCGGCCAGCCGCGCGTTGCGCGCGTCGATTCGCCCGCTGATCCGTTGCACTTCGCCGACCGGCGCGAAATCGAGCGCACCGGTGAAGCCGCCGCCCGCGACGGTCATCCGTCCTCGGAACCCGCCGTCGACGATGTCGAGCGTGCCGGTGGCGCGTGTGCCGCTGACGTCGAGCCGCGCGATCGCGATCTGCGCCTGCCCGCCCGGCGGCAGCAGGATCGCGCCCGCGCCCTCGAACGGGCCGAGCCGCGACCCGCCCGCGGCGGCGAAGGCGAAGCCCTGCGGCGTGGGGTCGAGGTGCGCGCCGACGTTGCTGAGCCCCATTGCCGCATTGGGGCGCGCGAAAACGAGGTCGATCGTCGGCTTCTCGATCTTGCCGTCGAGCTTGAGCTGCACCGGGCCGTAGCTGCTCTGCGTCCCTGAACCCTCGAACACGAACGTGCCGTCGCGGCGGCGGTAGCCGGTGCCTGCCAGCCGCAACGACGGCGCGGTGAGCACGAGCCGGGTGAAATGGAGCACGCCGTCGGGAGTGCGCTCGAGCAAGGTCTCGATCTGCGGCAGCCCGCCGGCGAGGCTGCGGAAGAAGCCGTTGTCGAGCCGCAGCATCCGCGCGGTGCCGCGCCCGATCACGCGCGTTCCGTGGCCGTCGGCCCCGGGGACGACACGCAATTGCGACCGCACGTCGACCACGCCGAGCCCGGGGATCAGATAGCGCCCGAGCGCGCCCGACAGCGCGACATCGTAGCGCCCGGTGTGGAGGTCGAGCGTCAGCCCGATGTCGCCGGAGAGCTTGTCGGACCGCAGCTTGAGCCCGTCGCCGGTGATCGTGTCGGCGGTGACGCGCAGCACGCCGGCCACCGACAGGTTGCGCAGGATCCCGCCCGCGACATCGCCGACCCCGGTGACGCGCGCGGCGGTGAAGGCGACCGGCAGCGCGATCGGGCGCGGCCCCCAGTGGCCGCGGCCGGCCGCACGCGCCTGCTCGAAGCCGGTGTTGTCGAACGCGAAGCGATCGGCGGTCAGGCGATAGTCGAACGCGAAGGTGCGGAAATTGCCGTCAAGAATCGCGCGCAGCCGCAGCTCACGCGCGGTCATGTTGCGGAACAGCGCGGGCGGCCGCAGCAGCCGGCCGGTGACGCGCAGGTTGCGAAACGCGCTGTCGGCGAGGTCGACCATCCCCTCGGCCTGCAACGCCAGCGACGGCGAGCGCAGCGACAGAATGCCGTCGAGGCGGCGGCTGGCAAATGTGCCCGCGCCGTTGACCAGCATGCGCGGCGCGGTGAGTGACTGGAGCTTGCCGCGCGTGACGCTGGCCGGGGCGACCGTGCCGGTCAGCGTGTAGCGGCCGGCAGTGTTGCCGAGCGCGAGGTCGACGAGCCGCGCGTCGCCCGCAACCGCCACCGCCCGGCCGCGCCATTGCCGCCAGTCGCCCGCACCGTTGATGTCGAGCGCGATCGTGCGGCGCAGCCCGGTCAATTGCGCGAGCACGCCGGTCGCCGCGCCCTGCGCCTGCGCGGCGATGTCGAACTTGCCCGCGTCGGGGCGCGAGTCGAGCCGCAGTCGCACGCGGTCGCTGCCCGCCACCAGCGCATCGAGCGCGACGACCGCATGGCCATCGCGGATATCGGCGCGGGCGAGCAGCCGCCCCTCACGCACCCGCCCGGTCACCGCAGGCGCGACGATCAGCCGCGCGACCGACAGGCGGCCGATCGCGATGTCGAACTTCGGGAGCAGCGGCCCGGAGCGGCCAGTGTCGCGCGGCTCGGGCAGCTTGGCGAGCGTCGCGACCGGAATATCGAGCGCATGGATGTCGAGCCGGTTGCCGAGCCACGCGAACGGTGACCAGTCCAGCCGCGCGCGCGGCACCGACAGCACCAGCCCCTTGGGATCGTAGAGCCGGAAGTCGACCAGCTCGGCCTTGCCGTACAGCGATCCCTCGATCCGCCCGAGCCGGAAACGCAGGCCATTGTCGGGCTGGAGCGCGTTGACGCGGTCGGCGACGATCCGGTGACCGATGCCAGTGTCGATCACCACCGCGACGACCGCGACCAGCGCCAGCACCGCAGCAAGGACGAAGCCGAAAATGCGCAAGGCGCGCATCAGAATGCCTGCCCCAGCGAGACATAGACCGCGATCCGCGAATCGCCGCGCTGCGGATTGATCGGGGTGCCGACATCGACGCGGATCGGGCCGAAGTTGCTGTAATAGCGTACGCCGATCCCGGCACCGTAGCGCAGCCCGCTGAAGTCGGGCAGCCCGCCGGTGTAGATGTTGCCGCCGTCGAGGAACGGCACCACCCCGAAATTGCCGAACGCCTTCACCCGCGCCTCGATCGCGAATTCGGCGAGGCTGCGGCCGCCGATCGGATCGTTGTTGACGTCGCGCGGGCCGATCGACTGGAAGCTGTAGCCGCGCACCGACGCGCCGCCGCCGGCATAGAAGCGCCGCGACGGCGCGATCTGGTCACGCGGCGCGCCGAGGATCGTGCCGACGCGCAACCGCCCCGCCAGCACCACCGCGCCGGTGACCGGCTGATACTTGCTCGCGTCGAGCTGGACGCGGGTGTAGCCGAACACACTGTCCTGCAACGACACTTCCGGGCTGACGCGCCCCGACAGGCGGAAGCCGCGCGTCGGGTTGAGCAGATCGTCCGAGCCGTCATAGCCGAGGCTGGTCGGCAGCGCACCGATCAGGAAGGTGCGGCGGCGGGGCACGCCGGTCGCGGCGATCACGTCGCGCTCGTCGGTCGCGACCAGCTCCGCCCCCAGCGACCATGTCCAGGTCTTTTGGAAGAAGATGTTGGTCTGTCGCTCAAGCGCCGCCGAGAGCGAGATCGTCTGCGCGTCGAAGGCGTCGCGGCGCAGGTGCGCGGCGGAGAGTTGCGCGGTCAGCACACGGTCGCGCGCGTGGAAGTTGTTGCGGCGGAAGGTGATCTGCCCGAGCTGCTCGCGCGTGCCCGCCACGCCGCGCAACGTCACCGCCCCTTCGGGCGGGAACAGGTTGCGATGCGTCCAGCTGATTTCGGAGCGCGCGCCCTCGCCGGTGCCATAGCCGAGTTCGACCGCGACGGTACGCGGCGGCGCGGGTTCGAGCCGCACCGCGACATCGACGACCGCCGGGTCGGCGCCCGGCACGGCGCGCACCTCGGCGGTCGAGACCAGCCCGGTCTGCACGAGCGCGCGACGCAGATCGTCAATTTGCGAGGTTTCATAGGGCTGGTCGGGCCTGAACCGCGCGATGTCCTGCACGTGCGCGGCGTCGAACACCTTGTTGTCGGCGTTGACGGTGATCCGGCCGAAGCGCCGCGCGGTCCCCGGCGCGACCTCCATCGCCAGCGTCGCGGTCTGCGTCGCGCGATCGACCACCACTTCCGGGTCGCCGACCTGCGCGAACGGAAAACCCTCTTCGCCGATGCGGGTCTTCAGATTGGCCTCGGCGGCGGCGATCGCGTCGGCATTGACCGGATCATCGGCCTTCACGCCGAAGGCATCGCGCAGCGCCGGCGCCTTCGCCCCCGCCGCCTCGACCCCGGCGAGCGTCACCCCGGTAAAGCGATAGAGCGGCCCCGGCGTGGCGGCGAGCACCACGACCGGGCGGTTCTTCGCGCGCTCGACCCGCGTCGTGACGGTAGCGTCATAATAGCCGCTGCCCTTGAGCAACGTGACCAGCAGGTCGGCATCCTGCCGCGCGCGACGATCGAGCTGCGCGGCATTGGCCTCCTTGCCCTCCGCGCCGGCCAGTACCGACAATTCCCGGAAGCGTTGTTGCAGCAACGATCCACCGACCGCGTCGACGCCGTCGATCCGCCAGCCGTAGCGGAAGCTGGCGGCGACGTTGCTCGTCGCGGCGGTCGGCTCGCCGGGGGCGGTGGCGAGATCGGGCCAATCGACTCCGATATCGGGCAGGGGCGCGAGCTGATCGTTGGGATCGACGTCGCTCATCGGCGTCGGCGGCACGACCAGCGGCGGCGCGGGCGCGGTCTGCGCGAACGCCGGCCCCGTCACAATCATCGCGCCGCACACGACGTGACCCAGCACGCGGTGCCGCCCCACGTCCGGCCACATGCCTCGCGGTCTACCTGACCGAGTCGCCAAGAAGAAGAGCCAATGCATAACGATTGCAGAACCGTATCCCGCGCGGGCCCCGGCCCGTCGCGGCGGCTAGCGTCGGGCGCGCCGGCGTGGCACAGCGCCCAGCATGGCTCCTCCCTCGCGCAACACCTCCGCCGGCGGCTTTCCCATTGCGATCGGCGCATTGGGCGGCACGGCAATCGGCCTCTACGCCGGGCAGCCCTCGATCGGGTTCCTCGCCGGGATCGCCGCGGGCGTCACGCTGGCGGTAATGATCTGGTGGCGGGAGCGGGAACGATAAGCTGCCGCCGCCCCGAACCTGATCCGGGGCCCCGCTTTTTGGCACTGCTCGCCGAGAAGAAGCGGGATCCCGGATCAGGTCCGGGATGACGGTTCGCTACTTGACCGGCGCGACCCAGCCCAATGCCAGCGGCGCGGGCGGTGTGCCGATCTTGCGGGCGACGCGATCGAGCTGCTCGTTATAGCGGATACGATCGGCGACATTCAGATGCGCCTGCTCGTTCACCTCGCGCGCAACCGCCTTCTCGACATGGCGCAGCGTATGGCCGACATCGGCCGCGCGGACCCTGCCGATCGCCTCGCGCTCGCGCTGTTCGGCGGTGGTGGCGCGCAGCGTCGCGACACGGCGCGCGAACCGCTCCTGCTGGCGACGGTCGATCCGCCAGTGCCCCTTGTAGCGCGCCGCCTCCAGCCCGCTCCCGCGCAACGAGCGATAGAGCGCGTCGCGCGGGACCATCCGCCCCTTCAGCCGTCGCGCCTGCTTGTCGGCGAGCAACGTCGTGTCGACCTCCATGAAGCAGCCCGACAGATGCGCGAGCGCCTGCACGCGCTCGTCCATCCGCTGTTCGGGCAGATCGATGCGCACCTTCTCGCGCGTGCATTCCGCCGCGGCCGGCAGCGCGGCGAGCAGGGCGCAGGCCGTGCCCAGCAGGGCGAGCGGACGGACGATCGGCGAGAACATGGACGGTACCCCCGGAGACAAGGACAATGGGTTAGCGCGCGGCGCTCAGCCCGGCAACGCCTCGCCCGCGCGGCGCGCACCCTCAAGCGCGACTCCGAACACGAGATGCGAGGCGAGGCCATAAGCGTTCCCCGGCACCTCCGCCTCCGGCCACGGCCCCCAGCCCGCCGCGGGCACCAGCACGTCGTCGAGCAGCAGCATCGTGGTCAGGCCGGTCGGAACGCCCCAGCCCTTGGCCAGATCCGGCCATTGCCGCACCGCCAGCGCATAGCCGCCGCCAATCGCCGCTCCCAGAGCGTAATGCATCGCCGAGCCCGCCGCTTCGCGATGCTTCTGCGTGACCGGGCGGCCCTCGATCGCGTTGCTGAGCGTGTCGGCGGCCTTGACCGTCGACGGGTCGTCATCGCCGCCGTCCATCCCGAACGCGGGCGCGGCGAGGTCCTGAAAGCGATCCATGACGAACGAGGCGACCAACCCGGCGCCGACGCCGATCAGGGCAGTGGTGAACAACGAATGCATCACGATCTCCCGAGCCATCGAGACATCTGCGAAAGTCCGCAGACCGCTACAAACCGTTCCTCACCCCGGACTTGTTCCGGGGGCTTCACTACGCCGCAAATTTATGGCCTGCGCGCTCGCGGAACGGTGGATGCCGGAACAAGTCCGGCATGACGGGTGGAGTTTCGCAGACGCCTCGAACGATCACGGGCACCACACTACCGACGGCGGAAGGTCGCGCGCGCCAGCCACGCGCCCAACGCGAGCAGCACCAAAGGCGCGAGCCACAGCGGCAGGGTCGCGGCGCGCAGCGGCGGGGCGTAGCTGACATAATCGCCATAGCGCGCGATCAGCCACGACCGCACCGCTTCGGGCGCCTCGCCCTTTGCGATCCGCTGGCGGACCAAGGCGCGCATCTCGCCCGCCATATCGGCATCCGAATCGGCGATCGACTGCCCCTGACAGACGACGCAGCGCAGCGTCTCCATCAGCGCGCGCGCCTGTCGCTCCTGATCGGGGTCGCGCAACTGGGTATAGGCGAGCCGTGGCAGCGCGGTCTGCGCGGCGAGTGGCGCGGCGAGCAGTAGCGCGACGACCGCCAGCGCCCTCATTTCGCGTCCGCCAGCGCTTGCAGGAGTTGCGGCACGTCCTCGGCGCGGATGTCGCCGACATGCTGGGCGCGGATCACGCCCTTGCCGTCGACGACAAACGTCTCGGGCACCCCCGACGAGCCGAGCGCGAGCTGGACGCGGCTGTGCGCATCCGCGCCGACGCGGGCATAGGGATCGCCGTTGCGGCGCAGGAAGGCGGAGACGTCGCCGGGCGTGTCCTTGATCGCGATCGCGTCGATCGGGACACCGGCGGCCTTGAGGGTCAGCAATTGCGGTGCCTCGGCAACGCACGGCACGCACCAGCTCGCGAAGACGTTGAGCAGCCGCGGGCTGCCCTGTCTGAAGTCGGCGCTGGTCAGGCCGGGCTTGCCGGGGGCGATCGCGGGCAGGACGAAGTCGGGCAGCGGTCGCCCGACCAGTGCCGAGCGCACCGTGCGGTCGGCGGGCTGCCACAGCCCCCAGGCGATCACCGCGACGATGATGCCGAACGCGCAGAGCGGCAGCCACACCAGCCAGCGCTTCACGCGAACGCCTCTGCGCGCTGCTTCGTCCGCCATAGCCGGTATTGATGCCCGACCAGCGACAGCGCGCCGCCGATCGCGATCATCGCCCCGCCCAGCCAGATCAATGTCACGAACGGCTTCCACCACAAACGCAGCTGCCAGCGCCCGTCGTCGCCCAGCGCGCCGAGCACCGTGTAGAGCTGCCCGTTCCACATCGTCGCGATCGCGCTTTCGTTGGTGGTCGTCACCGGCGTCGTGAAATAGCGGACCTGCGGCCGCAGCACGAAGCGCGCGCCGCCGTCGTCGGTGACCGCCAGCCGCCCCTCGAGCGCGCTCCAATTGTCGCTGACCAGCGGGCGCACGCCCTCCAGCCGGACGGTATAGCCCGCGATGCGCGCCGGATCACCGACCCCGACCGCGAGCAACGTCTCCTGCGTGTAGGCGGTGCTGATCGCCATCCCCGCCAGCGACACCGCGATGCCCAGATGCGCGATCACCATGCCCCACAGGTGCAGCGGCGCGCGCGCGAGGTTGCGCTTCGCCAGCGGCGCAACGCTCGCCACCGCCAGCCCGGCGGCCAGCGCCACGCCCGCCAGCGGCAGCACGCCGATCGGGCCGCCGAGGAGGAACACGCCGACCCCGGCGAACAGCGCTGCGGCGATCGCGGGGAAGGACCGCTGGATCAGCGCCTCGGCCTCGTCACGTCGCCAGCGCAGCAGCGGCCCCACCGCCATCACCGCGACCAGCAACAGCGCGATCGGCCCGGCGGTCGAATCGAAAAACGGCGGGCCGACCGACAGCTGGATGTCGAACGCCCCCGCGATGATCGGATAGAAGGTGCCGATCAGCACGATGCCGAGGATCACCGTCAGCAGCAGGTTGTTGGCGACCAGCGAGCCTTCGCGGCTGAACGGCTCGAACAATTTGCCCTGCCGGACCGTCCCGACCCGCGCGCCGAACAGCGCCAGCGCGCCGCCGATATAAAGCAGCAGCAGCACGAGGATGAACGCGCCGCGCCGCGGATCGACCGCGAAGGCGTGGACGCTGGTCAGGATGCCCGAACGGACGAGGAAGGTGCCGATCATGCTCATCGAGAAGGCGACCACCGCGAGCATCACCGTCCACGCGCGCAGGCCGTCGCGGGTGGCGAGCACCGTCACCGAATGGAGCAAAGCGGTCGCGGCGAGCCACGGCATCAGGCTGGCATTCTCGACCGGGTCCCAGAACCACCAGCCGCCCCAGCCTAGTTCGTAATAGGCCCAATAGCTGCCGGCGGTGATGCCGAGCGTCAGGAATATCCACGCAGCCAGCACCCATGGCCGCATCGCGCGCGCGAACGCCGGGCCGACATCGCGGGTGACGAGCGCGCCTACCGCGAAGGAGAAAGCGACCGACAGCCCGACATAGCCGGCGTAGAGCGTCGGCGGGTGGAAGGCGAGCCCGAGGTCCTGCAGCAGCGGGTTGAGCCCCGCGCCGTCGGCGGGCGCGGGATTTAGCCGCGCGAACGGGTTGGAGGCGAACAGCAGGAAGGCGTAGAAGCCGAGCGCGATCGCGGCCTGCGCGGCGAGTGTCGCGACGAGGGTGGGCTGCGCGAGGCGATGTTCGAACTTCGCGACCGCCGCACCGGCGACGCCGAGGATCGTCACCCACAGCAGCATCGAGCCTTCGTGATTGCCCCACGCGCCCGCGAATTTGTAGAGCCACGGTTTCATCGAGTGGCTGTTGGCGACGACCAGCGCGACCGAAAGATCGGTGTCGAGAAACGCGTTGATGAGCGCGGCCATCGCGATCGCGGCGAGCGCGCCCTGCACGATCGCCACCGCGCGGATCGCGCCGACCGCCTGCGGCATGTCCCGCCGCAGCGCGAGGACACCGAGCAGCACCTGCAAGGCGGCGAGCGCGGCGGCGAGCCATAACGCGGCGAGCCCGGTTTCGGCCGTCATGCGGGAAAATGCCGTTGAATCACTTGCCCGCCTTACGCCGGTTCGCGGGCGCGCGTCGAGGGTTGGCAGGGGCTGGCAGGACCGTTGCTTCTTTTCGTCATCCCGGACTTGATCCGGGATCCCACTTCTTCATCAGCGCCGGTCAAAAAGAAGCGGGCCCCGGATCAAGTCCGGGGCGACGAACCGGGACGGCAACATCCCTTCCTCAGATCCGCCGGTGCTTCCCGCCGTAATGCTGGCCGATATAGTCCTTGATCCGCGCCATCTCGGTCGCGGCGGCGCGGGTTGCCTCGGCGCAGCACGGCATCGGGTCGCGCTCCGCGGCCGAGGCGCGCATCGCGACACGCTCACACAAGGTTTCGACATCGGCGCGCGACAGGATGTTCTTTTCGCGCAGCACGCACAGCAAGCTCTGAAGAATCACCAGGCTTTCCTCGCCTGCGCGCACGTCCGGGGTGACCATCGCCCAATCCTCTCCGTCGTTTTTTCAAGGAGAGGGTACGCCGATCACCACCGGACGCAAGGGGCCTTATCGATCGGCCGTCTCGGGCACCTCTCCCGCCAAACCGCCGCCCAGCGCGCGGTACAGCTCGATGAGGTTGTTGGCCTGCGTCAGCCGGGTCGTCACCAGCTGCTGCTGCGCCGAATAGGCGGTACGCTGCGCATCGAGCGAGGTCAGGAACGAATCGACCCCGGCGCGATAGCGCGCGTCGGACAGCCGCGCCGCCACCGACGCCGCATTGGCGCGCGCGCCTTGCGCCGACAGTTGCTCACCGATCGTGCCGCGCTGCGCCAAGGCGTCGGCAACCTCGCGGAAGGCGGTCTGAATCGCCTTCTCATAAGTGGCGACCGCCGCCTCACGCGACGCCTTGGCATAGTCGAGGTTGCCGGCGTTGCGCCCGCCGTCGAACAGCGGCAGCTGGACCGATGGCGCGGCATTGTAGTTGAACGTGCCGCCGCCGAAGAGCCCCGACAGCGCCGAGGAGATCGTCCCGATCGTCGCGGTCAGCGAGATGCGCGGGAAGAACGCCGCGCGCGCCGCCCCGATATTGGCGTTCTGCGCGATCAGCTGATGCTCGGCCTGCAACACGTCGGGCCGGCGCAGCAGCACCGCCGAGGACACGTCGCCCGGCAGCGAGTCGCGCGTGAAGGCGACGGTGCCGAGCGAGTCTGGCAGTTGCTCCGCGGTGACGGTGGTGCCCGCCAGCAGGTTGAGCGCATTCTGGTCGCGCGCGACCTGCGCGGTCAGCGTCGCGATGTCGTTACGGGCGGCCTGATAATTGGTTTCGGCCTGCCGTGCTTCCAGCTCGGAGGCGACCC
The DNA here is from genome assembly GCA_036946405.1 of Sphingomonas phyllosphaerae. Taxonomy (NCBI): domain Bacteria; kingdom Pseudomonadati; phylum Pseudomonadota; class Alphaproteobacteria; order Sphingomonadales; family Sphingomonadaceae; genus Sphingomonas; species Sphingomonas phyllosphaerae. The sequence continues at coordinate 156,831 of JAQIJC010000001.1, forward strand.
CGATCCGGAACTGCGCGCTGGTGAGCCGCACCGTCTCCTCGAAGGTCTTGAGCGTTTCGCGGCTGAGCCGAAGCTGCTCCTGATCGGCGGCGAGTTGCAGCCATGCGCTCGCCACTTCGGCGATCAGGCTGATCCGCGCGCTGCGCTGCGCTTCCTCGGTCGCGAAATATTGTTCGAGCGCGGCGCGGTTCAGGTTGCGGACGCGCCCGAACAGGTCGAGCTCGAACGCCGAGAAGCCGACATTGGCCGAGTAGAACTGGATGTTCGACGAGCTTTCGCCGACCGCGCCGCCCGCTGCGGCACCCGTGCCGCCACCGGTGCCGCCGGTCCCGGTGCCCGCGCCGGTTCCGGTGCCGGTGCCGGTGCCGCCGGCCGCAGCGCCGCCGCCGGCCGCGCCGATCGCGCCGAACAGGTTGTTGGTATAGGTCGCCGAGCCGGTGACGCCGGTGGTCGGAACGATCGCCGAGCGCTGGACGCGGTACTGCGCGCGCGCCTGGAGCACGTTGGCCGCCGCGACGCGCAGGTCGCGGTTGTTGGCCAGCGACGTCTCGATCACCTGCCGCAGCCGGGGGTCGAGGAAGAAGTCGCGCCAGCCGATCTGCGTCACGTCGGGCGCGTCGGTGGCGGCGCGCGGGTAGACGCCACCCTCCGGCAAGGCGAGCGGCACCGCGCCGGTCGGGCGTTCGTATTTGGGTGCCATGTTGCACCCGGCGAGCGCGCTGGTCAGCGCCAGCGCGGCGAGAAATGAACTAGTCTTCACGTCAGGCCCCCTGATGGGCGGTGTCGCCCGTGGGATGATCGTCATGCGCAGGCGCATCGTCGTGCGACTTCTTCTCGTCCTTGCCCCCCTCGTCCTTGCCATGCCCGAACAGGCGCAGCACGACGACGAAGAACATCGGCACGAAGAAGATCGCCAGCACCGTCGCGGACAACATGCCGCCGACCACGGCGCGGCCGATCGCATTCTGGCCACCCGCACCCGCGCCGGTCGAGATCGCCAAGGGCATCACACCGAATACGAAGGCGAGGCTGGTCATCAGGATCGGGCGCAAGCGCAGCTTGGCCGCCTCCACCGCCGCGTCGAAAGCGCTGAGCCCCTCGGCGATCCGCTCTTCGGCGAATTCGACGATCAGGATCGCGTTCTTGGCCGACACACCGATCGTGGTGATGAGCCCGACCTGCAAATAGATGTCCTTGTTCAGCCCGGTGAGCCACGCCGCCAGCACCGCACCGATGATGCCGAGCGGGACGACCAGCAGCACCGAGATCGGCACCGACCAGCTTTCATACAGCGCGGCGAGGCAGAGGAAGACGATCAGCAGCGACAGCCCGTAAAGCGCCGGCGCCTGCCCGCCCGACAGCCGTTCCTCATAGGACAGGCCGGTCCATTCCAGCGTCGTGCCCGGGGGCAGCTTCGCATGGATCTCCTGCAACGCTTCCATTGCGGCGCCGGTGCTCTGCCCCGGTCCCGGCGAGCCCTGCAGCTGCATCGCCGGCTGCCCGTTGTAGCGGGTCAGCGAGACGGGGGCGTTGGCCCATTCGAGCGTCGAGAAGGCGGTGAACGGCGCCATCTGGCCGTTCGCGCCGCGGACATAGAGTTCACCGACATCCTCGGGCGACATGCGATACGGCGCGTCGTTCTGGACATAGACGCGCTTCACGCGGCCGCGATCGATGAAGTCGTTGATGTAGCCGCCGCCCCATGCGGTCGCGATCGTCGAATTGACCGCCGACAGATCGAGGCCGAGCGCGCGCGCCTTGTCCTCGTCGATCTTGACCTTGAGCTGCGGTGCGTCCTCGAGGCTGAGGGGGCGGACCTGTGCCAGCCGCGGATCCTGCGCGGCCATGCCGAGCATCATGTTGCGCGCCTGCACCAGCTTCTCGTGGCCGATGCCGCCGGTATCGACCAGCTGCACGTCGAAGCCGGTGGCATTGCCCAGCTCCTGCACCGCCGGTGGGATCAGCGCAAAGATCAGGCCATCCTTATACTGCGACAGCGATCCCATCGCGCGGCCGACGATCGCCTGTGCGCGATTGTCGCCACCCGAACGCTCTTCCCACGGCTTCAGGTTGACGAAGACGAGGCCGGTGTTCTGGCCCTGACCCGCGAAGCTGAAGCCGTTGATCGTGAAGACGCCCTGGACGTTCTTGCCTTCCTGCTTGAGGAAGTGGTCGCGGGTGATCGCCAGCCCCTTGTCGGTGCGCGCGCTGCTCGCGCCCGCCGGGCCTTGCACCAGCGCGATCACGAAGCCCTGGTCCTCGTCCGGCAGGAAGCCCGAGGGCAGCCGGATGAAGATCAGCGCCATCCCCGCGACGATCAGCAGATAGACGAACAGCGAGCGCTTCCAGTGACGCGCGGTGCTCTTCACCCCGCCTTCGTAGCGATGCTGCGCGCGGTCGAACTTGTCGTTGAACCAGCGGAAGAAGCGCGCCAGCGGCCCCCTGCCTTCCTGCTTGTTCGGATCGTGCGGCTTGAGGATCGTCGCGCACAAAGCCGGCGTCAGGATCAACGCCACCAGCACCGACAGGACCATCGCCGAGACGATCGTGATCGAGAACTGGCGATAGATCACGCCGGTCGACCCGCCGAAGAACGCCATCGGCAGGAACACCGCCGACAGCACGAGGCCGATGCCGACCAGCGCGCTGCTGATCTCGTCCATCGACTTGCGCGCGGCTTCCTTCGGCGAAAGATGCTCGGTGACGATCAGGCGCTCGACGTTTTCGACGACGACGATCGCGTCGTCGACGAGCAGGCCGATCGCCAGCACCATGCCGAACAGGGTCAGCGTGTTGATCGTGTAGCCGGCCAGCGCCATCACCGCGAAGGTGCCGAGCAGCACGACCGGCACCGCGATCGTCGGGATCAGCGTCGCACGCCAGTTCTGGAGGAACAGGAACATGACGAGGAAGACGAGCACCACCGCCTCGATCAGCGTGTGGATCACCTGCTCCACCGACAGCCGCACGAACGGCGTGATGTCGTAAGGGTAGATGACCTTCACGTCGGCGGGCAGCGTCTTACCGATCTCGGCGACGCGCGCCTTGAGCAGGTCGACGGTGTCGAGCGCGTTCGCGCCCGCGGCCAGCCGGACGCCGAAGCCCGACGCCGGCTTGCCGTTATATTGCACGTCGAAGCCGTAATTCTCGGCACCGATCTCGACGCGTGCGACGTCGCGCAGCCGGACCACCGACCCGTCCGTGCCCGTCTTCAGCCGGATGTTGCCGAACTGCTCGGGGGTCTGGAGTCGCGACTGAACCGAGACGGTCGCGTTGAGCATCTGCTCCTTGGGCGCGGGCTGCGCGCCGATCTGGCCGGCGGAAACCTGCGCGTTTTGCGCCTGCACCGCCGACGTCACGTCGGCGACGGTCAGCGCGTAATTGTTGAGCTTGAGCGGATCGAGCCAGATGCGCATCGCATATTGCGAGCCGAACACCTGCAACTCGCCGACGCCGTTGATGCGGCTGACCGGGTCCTGGAACTTCGACACGACCATGTCGGCCAGATCGTTGTTGCTGTGCGAGCCGTCCGTGGAGACGAGACCGACGACCGCGAGGAAGCTGGCCGCCGACTTGGTCACCTGGATGCCCTGCCGCTGCACTTCCTGCGGAAGCAGCGGGGTCGCCGCCTGCAGCTTGTTCTGGACCTGCACCTGCGCGATGTCGGGATCGGTACCCTGTTCGAAGGTCAGCGTGATCGTGACCACGCCCGCCGACGAGGACGAAGAGGAGAAATAACGCAGATTGTCGATGCCGCGCAGCTGCTGCTCGATGATCTGCGTGGTGGTGCGCTCGAGTGTTTCGGCGTCGGCGCCCGGATAGGTGGCGGCGATCGCGACCGCCGGGGGCGCGATCTCGGGGAACTGGGCGATCGGCAGGCTGCGGATCGCGATGATCCCCGCCAGCATAAGCCCCACGGCGATGACCCATGCGAAAATGGGCCGGTCGATGAAAAAGCGCGACATGCGGCGTTACTTTCCCTGGGCCGGCTGGCCCTGACCCTGCTGGCCCTGCGCCGCGCCGCCCGGCGCACTGGGCTGGGCGGGCTTGGCGTTCGGATTGTAGGGCACGGCCTTCACCGGCATTCCCGGACGCAGCATCATCGCGCCTTCCATGACCACCTTGTCGCCCGGATTGAGCCCGGCGGTGACCAGCCAGTTGTCGCCGATGGTGCGCGGCGCGGTCAGCTGGCGCGGCTGGAGCTTGCCGTCGGCACCGACGACCAGCACGCTGGGATTGCCACGCTCGTCACGCGTCACCGCGCGCTGCGGCACCAGGATCGCGTTGCTCTTCGTGCCCTCGACCAGCTCGGCGCGGACGTACATGCCCGGCAGCAGCAGCCCCTTGGGGTTCGGGAACAAGGCGCGGATCGTCTGGGTGCCGGTGTTCGGATCGACGCTGACGTCGGCGAATTGCAGCTTGCCCTCGATCGGATAGACCGAGCCGTCCTCCAGCCGTAGCCGGACGCGCGCCGCCGTGCCGCCACGCGCCAGATCGCCCGCGGCGATCTGCTGGCGCAGCTTGAGCAGATCGGCGCTCGACTGCGAAACGTCGACATAGATCGGGTCGAGCCGCTGGATCGTGGTCAGCGGGTTGGTCTGCGCCGCGCTGACCAGCGCACCGGTGGTCGTCACCGAGCGGCCGATCCGGCCGGAGATCGGCGCGCGGATCGTGGTCCGCGCGAGATCGATCTGCGCCGAACGCAGCGCCGCCTGCTGCGCGGCGACATCCGCCTGCGCCTGCGCGGCGGTGGTCACGGCGTTCTCGTAATCCTGCCGTGCGATCGCGTTGATCTTGACCAGTTCGCCATAGCGGCGCTGGAGCGCGGCACTCGACGCGATCGCGGCGCGCGCGCGCGCCACGGCGGCGCGCGCGCTGGCGACCTGCGCCTGATACGGCTGCGAGTCGATGCGGTAGAGCGGCTGCCCGGCACGGACGAGATCGCCCTCGGTGAAGAGTCGCGCGGTGACGAGGCCGTTGACCTGCGGTCGCACCTCCGACGTTTCGAAGGCGGTGGTCCGCCCCGGCAAGGTCGTGGTCAGCGTCACCGACTGCGGCTGCACGGCCAGCACGCTCACTTGTGGCGGCCCGGCCTGCGCCTGCTGTTGTTGCTGCTGTTCGGCGTTGTTCCCGCCGCCACACGCCGCGAGCGGCACCAGCATCATCGCGGCGACCGCGAACCCCGTTTTCGGCCCCATTTTCGGCATGGACATCTCTTATGAAGTGTGTGAGTGATCGCTCACTCACGAATGCTGCTACTGCGAAGAGCTGGCATCGTCAAGCTGGGAAGAAGATGGTCGGCGTAAATTGATGCAGCGGTGTAACCAAGGATGTCCGGAAACCGACGCTGTCTTCCCCCGTGACCGGAGCGGGAAAGCAAACGCACGTCGGGCGAAAATTGTTCAGGCAGCCCGGGAACTTTTTGCGGAGCACGGCTTCCACGCCACCAGCATGGCGAAACTGTCGGAACGGTCAGGGGTGCTGGTCGGCCAGATCTATCGCGACTTCGCCAACAAGGAGGCGATCGTCGCCGCCTTGGTCGAACATGACCTCGACGAGTTTCTGGCCGGTGACGAACTGTGTGCGGCGCGCTGCACTGCCGATCGGACGATGGTGCGCGACTGGATCGCGCGCTTCATCGCCTGCAACGACCTCAACGACACGCGGTTGATCGCCGAGATCATGGCCGAGGCGAATCGCAACCAGCGGATCGCCGAAATCTTCGATGCGATGGACGATCGCCTGCGCGGGCAGCTGGTCCGGGCGCTGCGGATCATCGCACCCGGCGCGACCGACGAGGGCCGCATCGCGCGGCTCGGCGAGTCGATCCTCATCATGGCGGGCGGCATGTGCCAGCGGCGGCTGATGAACGCCCGGTGCACCGATCCGGAGGTGCTCAAGCTCTTGATGGACTTCATCGACGGCGAGATCGCCGCGATCGAGCGCGAGCAAGGCTGAGCGCCCACCTGCGACCATGACCCGCATTGCGACACGGCGACGACCGACTATGAAGCGATCGGAAAGAGCGGGGACATGACGCGGTGGCGACGGCGATGAAGCTGGCCGATCTGGCAGCGATGGCGGGGGTTTCCACGGCAACCGTCTCGCGCGCGCTTTCGGGGCATCCCTCGGTCAGCAAGACCACGCAGGAGCGTATCCGCGCGCTGGCCCGCGAACATGGCGTGCGCCCCAACCAGCTCGCGCGCAATCTGCGGCTGCGCAGCACCGGCGCGATCGCGCTCGCCATGCCGCTGGGCCATGCGCGCACCCAGCATTTGACCGACCCATTCTTCCTGAGCCTGCTGGGGTTTCTTGCCGATCTGTTGGTGGATCGTGGCTACGATATCCTGTTGTCGCGCGTGCTGCCCGAGAATGACGAATGGCTCGACCGGCTGGTCGACAGCGGGCGCGTGGATGGGGTGCTGCTGGTCGGACAATCCGACCAATATGACACGATCGAGCGCGTGGCCGCCCGCTATGCGCCGCTGGTGGTCTGGGGGGTCAATCGCCCGGGGCAGCGGCATCTGACGATCGGATCGGACAATATTCTGGGCGGACGTATCGCGGCGACGCACCTGCTCGGGCTTGGACGTGGCCGTCTGCTATTTCTCGGCGATCCCGCGCCACCGGAGTTTGCGGATCGGTTGGCGGGGTTCCGGGACGCCGCCGGTCCGGTGCCGGTCGAGGTGCTGTCGTGCGGCATGGACCCGGATGCGGTCCATGCCGCAGTGCGCGCCCGGCTGGCAAACGGTGACCCGCCCGACGCGATCTTCGCCGCCTCGGACGTCGCGGCGATGAGCGCGTTGCGCGCGCTGACCGAGGCCGGACTCGACGTGCCCGGCGATGTCGCGGTGATTGGTTATGACGACGTGACGCTCGCCGCGCACACGTCGCCGCCGCTGACGACGATTCGTCAGGATCTGGTCACGGGGACGCGGCTGATGGTCGAGGCATTGGTGCGCCGTATCGCAGGCGAGCCCGTGGACAGCACCATCGTCGCGCCTGAACTGATCGTCCGCAGCTCCGCCTGACCCCCCGTCAACACCAGCCTTGCAAACGATTGCAAGGCTGCTATGCCCGTCATCACGCTCGAAGAAGCGCTGACACGGAGGAGAGGCGGGCAATGACCATGCAGCAGCGCTTCGCGGCGATCGGGCCGCGGCTGCGGCGTCAGCTCGCGCGGCTCTATTCCGATTACGACCTCGATGCGCTTTGGGCGACGGTCACCGCATCGCTCCACGCCCGCGCCGCCGAACGCCCCGCCGCGTTGCAGGCGCTCGACGAAGCGCGGGTCACCGATCCGGACTGGTTCGTGCGCGCCGACATGCTCGGCTACTCGACCTATGTCGATCGCTTCGGCGGCACGGTGAACGGGCTCGCCGCGCATGTCGATCATCTCGAGGCGCTGGGCGTGCGCTACCTCCACGTCCTTGCGCTGCTCAAGGCGCGCGCGGGCGACAGCGACGGTGGATTCGCGGTCGCCGATTACCTGAGCGTCGAGCCGTCGCTCGGGACGATGGCGGATGTCGAGCGGCTGACCGAACGGCTGCGCGCGGCGAAGATCAGCCTGTGCGTCGACCTCGCGCTCAATCACACCGCCGACGATCATCGATGGGCGAAGGCGGCGCGGGCGGGCGATCCGTTCTACCGCGACTTCTACATCGTGGTGGACGATGCCGAGGCGGCGGCGCGCGATGCCGAGCTGCCGCAGGTCTTCCCGACCACCGCGCCGGGCAATTTCACTTATGTGCCGGAAATGGGCGGGAACGTCTGGACGACCTTCTATCCGTTTCAATGGGATCTCAACTGGCGCAACCCGCAGGTGTTCGTCGCAATCCTCGACGCCGCGCTGCGGCTCGCCAATCACGGGTTCGAGGCGTTCCGGCTCGACAGCACCGCCTTCCTGTGGAAGCAACCGGGTACGACGTGTCGCAACCTGCCGCAGGCGCACTACATCGTCCGGGCCTTGCGCGCCGCGCTCGACATCGTCGCGCCCGCGACCTTGCTCAAGGCGGAGGCGATCGTGCCGACCGCGTTCGTCCCGCCCTATTTCGGGATGGACGAGGGCGACGGGTTCGAGCCCGAATGCCATCTGGTCTACAACAACTCGCTGATGGTCGCGGGCTGGGTCGGGCTCGCCGAGCGATCCGCGCAGCTGCCCGCCGCGATCGTCGCGGCGAGCGGTGGCCTGCCGTCGGGGGCGAACTGGCTGAGCTATGCGCGCTGCCACGACGACATCGGCTGGGGCGCGGTGCTGGGTGACCTGCGCGCGATCGACCCGGTACCCGAAGCGCGACTGCGCGCCGCCGCCGCCTTCCTGCACGGCGCGGGCGACAGCTGGGCGCGCGGCGTGCCGTTCCAGACGGATGGCGCGGTCCTGCACGGCACCAACGGCACGCTCGCCTCGCTCGCCGGGCTGGAAGCCGCGCGCGACGACGAGGCACGCGAGGCGGCGTTGCGGCGGATCACGTTGCTCAACGCGCTGTCGATTGCGACCGGCGGGCTGGCCACGACCTATATGGGCGATGAGGCCGGGCTGCTGAACGACTACGATTACGCCGACGATCTCGGGCTGGCGCACGAGGGCCGGTGGGTTCACCGCCCCGCGATGGACTGGTGGGCGCTGGAGACCCCGGCGGCATTGCGGATCAGCGGCGATCTCGTTGCGTTGCGCGACGCCCGGATTGCGGGCGCGGGGGCGGGCGCGCCGGCTTTGATCGCGACCGGGGATGCGGCGCTGCTCGGCATCGCGTGCGGGCGCGACCGGGTGTTCCTCAATTTCGCCGACCAGGAGATTGCGGTGCCGGAGACCGGCCGCGACCGGCTGACCGGCGCTGTCGTCGATGCCGTGCCGGCGTGGGGGTTGGTGTGGCTGGAGGGTGGCGCATGATGCCCGGCGATCCGTCATTCCCGCACAAGCGGGAATCCAAACGCGCGACGGTCACGCTTCCTGCGGTGCGGTCGGAGGTTCTGGATTCCCGCCTTCGCGGGAATGACGAAGCAGTGAGACGGGAGCCGTGAGATGAGCAAGCCGCGCCTGTCGCTGGCCCGGATCGTCGAGATGAACCTCGGCTTCCTCGGCCTGCAATTCTCGTTCGGGCTGCAACAGGCCAATATGGCGCCGATTTACGGCTATCTCGGCGCCGACGAGGCCAGTCTGCCGCTGTTATGGCTCGCCGGCCCCGTTACCGGGTTGCTCGTCCAGCCGCTGATCGGCGTGATGAGCGACCGGACCAACACGCGGCTCGGGCGGCGCACCCCCTATTTTCTGATCGGCGCGGTGCTGTGCAGCCTGTGCCTGTTCGCGATGCCGTACAGCCGCGCGTTGTGGATCGCCGCCAGCCTGTTGTGGATCCTCGACGCCGCCAACAATGTCACGATGGAGCCGTATCGCGCCTATGTCGGCGACCGGCTGGCGGAGGACCAGCGCGCGACCGGGTTCCTGACTCAATCGGCGTTCACCGGGCTGGCGCAGACCCTGTCGTATCTCGCGCCGTCGCTGCTGGTGTGGATCGGGTTCGACAAGGATGCGGTCGACGCCAACGGCATCCCCGACATCACGCGGATCGCCTTCCTGATCGGCGCATTGCTGTCGCTGTCGACGATCCTGTGGTCGGTTTGGCGGGTGCCCGAGCTGCCGCTGCCGCCCGAGGAACAGGCGCGGCTGGCGGCCGAGCCGCTGACGCTGCGCGCGACGCTTGCCGATCTGAAGTCGGCGCTGATCGAGATGCCGAAGCCGATGCGACAGCTCGCGCTGGCGATGCTGTGCCAATGGTATGCGATGTTCGCTTACTGGCAGTTCATCACCTTCGCGCTGGCGCGGTCCCTCCACGGCACCGTCGAGACCGGCAGCGGCGCGTTCCGCGACACCGTGCTGACGGTCGGGCAATTGGGCGCGTTCTACAATGCGGTCGCGTTCGTCGCGGCGCTGGCGCTGATGCCGCTGGCAAAGCGGTATGGCGCGAAGGCGGTCCATGCCTGCTGCCTCGCCGCCTCGGGCGCGGCGATGCTGGCGATCCCGGCGCTGCCGTCCGAAGGCTGGCTGTTCGTCGCCATGATCGGCATCGGGGTCGGCTGGGCGGGGATGATGGGCAATCCGTACATCATGCTGACCGGCATGATCCCGCCCGAGCGTAATGGCGTGTACATGGGCATCTTCAACATGTTCATCGTCATCCCGATGATGATCGAGAGCCTGTCGATCCCGCTATTCTACAAGAGCCTGCTCGGCGGGGATGCGCGTGGCGTGATCGTGCTGGGTGGAGTGCTGATGCTGGTCGGCGCGGTTGCGACGGTGATGGTCGGACGCGGGGCGGGAGTAGCACCTTCGTCGTCCCGGGCTTGACCCGGGACCCCGCTTCTTCTCGGCGACCGAACAAAGAAGCGGGATCCCGGATCAAGTCCGGGATGATGGCTGAAAACTACTCTGCGTCCGGCTGCCGCTCCGGCGCGGCATCGGCGAACGCGGGCAGCGCGAGACACTTCGCCTCGACCGCCAGCAAGCGCGGCCAGACCAGCTCGACTCCGAACCGCCGCGCATTGAACAATTGCGGGACCAGACACAGATCGGCGAGCGTCACCTGCGTACCGAAGCAACACGGCCCCTGCTTGTCCGCGAGCAGCGCGTCGCACGCGGCGAGCCCGTCGGCGATCGTGTCGCGCGCCCAGCCGCTGACCGCCGCCTCGTCGAGCCCGGCGGCGCGCAAACGTTGCAGCACGCGCAAATTCTGCACCGGGTGCGTGTCGCACGCGATCACCTCAGCGAACGCCCGCACCTGCGCGCGCGCGACCGGATCGGCGGGGAGCAGCGGCAAATCTGGGATGCGCTCATCGAGATATTCGCAGATCGCGAGGCTCTGCGTCAGCACCGCGCCGTCCCATTCGAGCGCCGGCACCAATCCTTGCGGGTTGACGCGAAGGTAATCGGGCGCGCGCTGTCCCCCGTGACGAAGGTGGTGGAAACAATCGCGCCACGCCACCTGCTTGAGCTTGAGCGCGATCCGCACCCGCCAGGCGGCGGTCGAGCGGAAATAGCCGTGGAGCAGCGGCACGTCAGGCGTCTCGGTCATGCTTCTCCCCTGTTTCGGGGCAGACTAGGCGCGGCGCGTCAGTTGCGCAGCAACGGAATGATCCCCTTGCGCCGACCTGCGCCATCGGCGGTCGCGCGCAAGGCCGCCGCCTCCATCGCCAGACGCTGCGCCTCGTCGAGCGACAGCGCCTCACGTGCCCTGGCCTCCAGCGCCGCCGCCCGCTCGCGGGCGATCGCGCGGTGATCCGCCCACCAACCACGCCAGCGGCGCCACAGGATCGATACGAGAAAGCGGCTGCGCGAAGAAAAGGTCATCCTCGCCAAACGCGCCGCCGCGTTATCGGTGGCGCGCGACTACGTCCGAAATGGCGAAATAGATGCGGTCGAGTTCGTCGTCGGTGATGCAATAGGGCGGCATGACGTAGAGCGTGTCGCCGAGCGGGCGCAGCAGCACGTCGCGTTCGCGGAACGCCGCCATCAGCCGCGGTGCGAGATCGGAGAGATACCCCTCGCCCGCGCCGATCTCGAACGCCGCGATCGTCCCCAGCAGGCGCGGGTTGCGGATGTCGCCCAGCGTCGCCAGCCGCGCCGCCTGCGCGTTGCCCAGCCGCGCGACGCGCTCCAGCACCGGCTCCTCGCGCCAGATCGCGAGATTGGCGGCGGCGGCGGCGCAGGCGATCGGGTTGGCGGTGTAGCTCGATGAGTGGAAGAACATCTTCGCGCGATCGGTCGACCAATGCGCGTCGAAGATCGGCTCGCTCGCCATCGTCACCGCCAGCGGCAGCGCGCCGCCGGTCAGCCCCTTGGACAGACACAGGATGTCGGGCTCGATCCCCGCCCGCTCGCACGCCAGCAACGTGCCGGTGCGGCCCCAGCCGGTCATCACCTCGTCGGCGATGAACAGCACGCCGTGCCGCGCGCAGACCTCGCGCATCTGCCGCAGCAGGTCGGGCGAGTAAAACAGCATCCCGCCCGCGCCGAGCACCAAAGGCTCGACGATGAACGCCGCCGCACCCGCCGCGCACGCACGATCGAGCGCGTCGAGCGTCGCCTGTTCCGCGCCCGCCGCCGGGAACGGGATCGTCTCGACGTCGAACAGCAGCGGCGCATAGGCGCGGTTAAACACCCCGCGCTGCCCGACCGACATCGCGCCGATCGTGTCACCGTGATAGCCATGTTCCATGACGAGGATGCGGTGGCGCGCGTCGCCCCGTGCCAGCCAGTAGCCGAGCGCCATCTTCAAGGCGACTTCGACGCTGGTCGATCCCGAATCGGAGAAAAACACCCGAGTCAGCGACGGCGGCATGATTGCGCGCAGCCCGGCGGCGACCTCCTCGGCGGGCTCGTGCGTCCAGCCCGCGAAGATCATCTGGTCGAGCCGCTCGGCCTGCGCGCGGATCGCGGCGGCGATCCGTGGGTGCGCATGGCCGTGCGTGGTCACCCACCATGACGAGATCGCATCGATCACGCGCCGCCCGTCGGCGGTGTGCAGCACCGCGCCCTCGCCGCGGACGACGCACGGGATCAGCTCGCGAAGCCCGTGCTGGGTGAAGGGATGCCAGACCGAACTCACCGGAAATCCTCGACATTAAAATTGTCGGCGAAGGCACCGGCGAGCGTCGCAGCGTTCAGGTCGGCGAGGCGCGGCAGCCGCCCGAGCCGCCGAACCTGGCCGATCTCGGCGATCACCGTCTCGCTGTCCTCGACCGGTTCGCCGATGAACGCGATGCCCAGCAGCGGCACGCCGCGCGCGCGCAGCGCCTCGATCGACAACAGGCTGTGGTTGATCGTGCCGAGCGCGGTGCGCGCGACCAGCACGACCGGCTGCCCCCACGCCGCCGCCTGATCGGCGAACGACCAGTCGCGGGTCAGCGGCACCAGCACCCCGCCCGCGCCCTCGACGACCAGCGGCCCGTCCCCCGCAGGCAGCGCGAGCCGCGCGGGGTCGATCGTCACGCCATCGATCTCGGCGGCGCGGTGCGGCGAGCAGGGTGTTGCGAGCCGATACGCCTCTGGCACCACCCGCGTCGCGTCGACGCCGAGTTGCACGACGCTGCCCGCGTCGCTGCCGTCCGCCAGCCCGGCCTGCACCGGCTTCCAGTAACGCGCGCCGAGCGCGACGGTCAGCGCGGCGGCGAACACCGTCTTGCCGACGTCGGTGTCGGTCCCGGTGACGACGATCGTCCCGCTCATGGCAATAGCTCCCTTAACACATCCGCCAGCGCGGCGATCTCCGCTTCGGTGACATGGAGCGTCAGCGCGATCCGCAGCCGCGCGGTCCCCGCAGGGACGGTCGGCGGACGGATGCCGCGCACGTCGAACCCAGCGGCCTGCACCGCTGACGCGACGCGCATCGCCTCGCGATCGTCGCCGATCACCAGCGGCACGATCTGCGACTCGACGCGCGCGCCGAGCGGCGACAGATGCCGCCGCGCCGCCTCGATCAGCGCATGGAGCCTTGCGCGCCGGTCGGGTTCGTCGACGACGACGCGCAGGCTCTCGCGCGCCACCGCCGCGCCGAGCGGCGACGGCGCGGTCGAGAAGATGAACGGCCGCGCGCGCGCCACGAGAAAGTCGCGCACCAGCGCCGGCCCGCACAGCACCGCGCCCTCGCAGCCCAGCGCCTTGCCGAAGGTATTGAGCGTGACGAGATTAGCGCGCCCGTGCCACGGCTCCGCCACGCCGCGCCCGCGCGCGCCCCACACACCGGTCGCGTGCGCCTCGTCGACGACCAGCATCGCGTCGTACCGGTCGGCCACCGCCAGATAGGCGGCGACGTCGGTCAGGTCACCGTCCATGCTGTAGAGGCTTTCGACCGCGATCCACGGCGTGCCGGTGCCGCCGCCCGCGCGCCACGCCGCGATCGCGTCATCGGCGGCCCGCGGGTCGCCATGCGCCGCCGCGACGCAGGGCGCGCGGCCAAGCCGCATCCCGTCGTGCATACTCGCATGGACCAAGGCGTCGTAAACGATCAGGTCGCCCGGCTGCGGCACCGACGACAGCAACGCGGTGTTCGCGGCATAGCCCGAGCCGAACGACAGCGCCGCCTCCGCGCCGAAGAAGCTCGCCGCCTCCGCCTCCAGCGCCTCATGCTCGGCGTCGTTGCCGCGCAACAGCCGCGACCCGCCCGAGCCGAGCGCGACGCCGCGCGCCAGTGCCGCCTGCGCCGCCGCGACCAGCCGCGGCGCGGTCGACAGCGCGAGATAATCGTTCGAGGACAGGTCGACGCCACGCCGCGGCGCCAGCGTGCGCAGGCGTCCGGCATCGGCGAGCGCGGAGAGATGGGCGCGTTGGGCGACAAGCTGCATCGGCGCGGCTATGCCGTCGCGGGTGCCGCTTGGCCAGTATCCGTGCCACCGATCGCGCGGCTCGGGCGTTGGCTGCGCTCGATCGACGGACGCAGAGGGAGCTGACCGATGGACCGCAACACCAAGATCGCGCTGGGCGGCGCAGCGGTCGCCGCCGGGGCGGTCGCCTGGCTGGCGGCGCGCGAACGCCGCAGCGACGCCCCCGCCAGCTACCCGCCGCTCGACGTGCTAAAGCCGTTCGGCAAGGATGTTTGGATCGTCGACAGCGGTCCGATGATCGCTTCCGGCCTGTCGCTGCCGATCCGCATGACGGTGCTGCGGCTGCCCGACCGCTCGCTGATGCTGCACTCACCGACCCGCTTCACCCCGGCGCTGGCGGCGGCGCTCGCCGAGCTGGGCGTGGTGCGGCACCTGATCGCGCCCAATATCGCGCACTGGACGCGGCTGCCGGGGTGGCAGCGCGCCTATCCCAAGGCGCTGTTGTGGGCCGCGCCGGGGCTCGGCGCGCGCGGGCAGGTGGAGCGCAGCGGGTTGCGGATCGACCGCGAACTGGGCGCGGTCCCCCCGCCCGAATGGGCCGATGCGGTCGACCAGGGGCTGATCGCGGGCGCGGCCGGGTTCAACGAAGTGTGGTTCCACCATCGCGCCTCACGCACGTTGGTCCTTACCGACGTCGTCCAGCATATGGAGCCGGAGCGGCTGCCGCCGATCACCGCCCTCATCGCGCGGCTGAGCGGCGGGGCATGGGGGACGACGCCGCGCTATCTGCGCCCGGTGCTGCGCTTCGGCGGGCGCGACCTGCGCGCGGCGGTGGCGACATTGGTCGCGCTCGCGCCCGAGCGGGTGGTGTTCGCGCACGGCCGGCCCTTCACCGAAGACGCCGCCGGGCAATTGCGCCGCGCGCTCGCCTGGGCCGAGTAACCGCGCCTTGCTCCAGCCGAGCGCATCCGCCTAAGCTTAGGCATGATAGCGGGGGGCAGCGTGGAGAGAAGCGAGCGGCGTGGGCCGGCGCATGTGACGATCGCGCGCGATCTGGGCGTCGCGATCGTCACCGGACGACATCCCGCCAGCGTCACGCTGCCCGGCGAGCTGGAGCTGGCCGAGCAATTCGGCGTCTCGCGCAGCGTGATCCGCGAATCGCTGCGGATGCTGAGCGCCAAGGGGCTGGTCGAAAGCCGGCCGAAGGCGGGAACGCGGGTCCGCGACCGCGCGCACTGGAATTTGCTCGACCCCGACATGCTGGCGTGGATGTTCGAGGGCGCGCCGTCGCTCGATTTCGTGCGCAGCCTCTTCCAGTTGCGGATGATCGTCGAACCCGCTGCCGCCGAGCTGGCCGCGCTTCAGCGCAGCGCCGCCGAGCTGTCGCGAATGGGTCATGCGCTGGAGATCATGGCGGCGCACGGGCTGCGCACGCAGGAGGGGCAGAGCGCCGACCAGCGTTTCCACGCAACGATCCTGCACGCGACCCGCAACGAGCTGCTGGTCAGCCTGTCGAGCAGCATCGCCGCGGCGGTGCGCTGGACGACGTTCTTCAAATACCGGACGCCCGCGCACTATCAGGACCCGATGCCGCTTCACCGCGCCTTGTTCGAGGCGATCGCCAATGGCGACGGCGCGGGTGCGCGCGCGGTGACCGAACGGCTGATCGGACAGGCGCAGCGCGACACCGAGATGGCGCTAGCGGCGTGACGGAGTGCGGAGCCGCGGAGATGTCGCGCACAGCGCCGCAGGTCCGCGCAGCACGACGTCACGCCGTCATTGCGCTCTACCAGGCGTTCTGGCCGTGATGCCCCCCGCACCGTTCGCCCTGAGCTTGTCGAAGGGCGTGTCCGGGGACCCGTGCTTCGACAAGCTCAGCACGAACGGCGCGGGGGGGGGGGGCGGCCGAAAGCCCGCTGCCCACCACCCCGGCGAAGGCCGGGGCCCAATCGGGAAGGCAGATGTAACGAAGCGCGACCTGCATCATCAGCGTCCCCCAACCGGGCCCCGGCCTTCGCCGGGGTGACGTTCGCGCATTGGTGATCAGACGTCAGTGATTATCGCGCGGCAGTCCCATGGTCTGCGCGATGCGCTGGTACTTCTCGGCACCCTCGAGGATCGCGCCGGTGCTCATCTGCCCGACGACCGCGCGCTGGATCTCCTGCCACGGCGTCTGCGAGGCCGGATAGGCATAGCCGCCCGCCGCCTCCAGCGCCGCGCGCCGCTCCGCCAGTTCCGCCTCCGGGATCAGCACGTTCGCCGTGCCCTTGCCGAGATCGACCCGCACCCGGTCGCCGGTCTTGAGCAGCGCCAGCCCACCCATCGCCGCCGCTTCCGGCGAGGCGTTGAGGATCGACGGCGAGCCGCTCGTCCCCGATTGCCGTCCGTCGCCAATGCACGGCAGCGCATGGACGCCCTCGGTGATCAGATAGGCCGGCGGGCGCATGTTGACGACCTCGGCCGCGCCCGGATAGCCGATCGGGCCGGCGCCGCGCATGAACAGCAACGTCTCGGGCGTGATCCCGGTCGCGGGATCGTCGATCCGCGCGTGGTAATCCTCCGGCCCGTCGAACACCACCGCCGGCCCCTCGAACGCCTCGGGGTCGTCGGGGTTCGACAGGTAACGGTCGCGGAACTCCGGCGAAATCACGCTGGTCTTCATCACCGCGGCGTCGAAGAGATTGCCCGACAGCACGATGAACCCGGCCTCTTCCTTCAGCGGCGCGTCATACGGGCGGATCACCTTCTCGTCCTCGATCGCCACGCCGCGGCAATTGTCGCCCATGGTCTTGCCGTTGACGGTCAGCGCATCCTCGGCGATCAGCCCCTGTTCGATCAGCTGGTTGACCACCGCCGGCACGCCGCCTGCGCGATAATAATCCTCGCCCAGATACTCGCCGGCCGGCTGCAGATTGACCAGCAGCGGCACCTTGTGCCCCTCGGTTTCCCAGTCCTTGATCGGCAGCTCGACCCCGACGTGGCGCGCGAGCGCCGCGAGGTGGATCGGCGCGTTGGTCGATCCGCCGATCGCGGAATTGACCTTGATCGCGTTGTGGAAGGCGTCCTTCGTCAAAATGTCCGAAGGCTTGAGATCCTCGGCGACCATCTCGACGATCCGCTTGCCGGTGAGATACGCGACCTCCTGCCGGTCGCGATACGGCGCCGGGATCGCCGCCGAGCCGGGCAGCGACATGCCGAGCGCTTCGGCGAGCGAGTTCATCGTCGTCGCGGTGCCCATCGTGTTGCAATAGCCGGTCGACGGCGCCGACGACGCCACCAGCCGGATGAACTCGGCATCGTCGATTTCGCCGGCCGCGAGCAGCTGCCGCGCCTTCCAGACGATCGTGCCCGAGCCGGTGCGCTCGCCCTTGTGCCAGCCATTCAGCATCGGCCCGACCGACAAGGCGATCGCGGGAATGTTGACCGTCGCCGCCGCCATCAGGCACGCCGGGGTCGTCTTGTCGCAGCCGATCGTCAGCACCACGCCGTCGAGCGGATAGCCGTACAGCACCTCGACCAGCCCGAGATACGCCAGGTTGCGGTCGAGCCCGGCGGTCGGACGCTTGCCGGTTTCCTGGATCGGATGCACCGGGAATTCCAGCACGATCCCGCCCATCTCGCGCACGCCCTCGCGCACCCGCTCCGCCAGCACCAGATGGTGGCGGTTGCAGGGCGACAGGTCCGAGCCGGTCTGCGCGATGCCGATGATCGGCTTGCCCGAGCGCAGTTCCTCCAGCGTCAGCCCGAAGTTCAGGTAGCGCTCCAGATACAGCGCCGTCATGTCGATGTTCGCCGGATTGTCGAACCACGCACGGCTGCGCAGCGTCGTCGGATCGTGGGGGGCGGTCATGTCAGCAAACTCCGGGGATCAGCGCGCCACCGAGACGCGGTACACCATGCGGTGATGATAGGGCTTACCCGGATCGACCCGCGCCGAACCGAACGACGGCTGGTTCGGGGTATTCGGGAATTTCTGCGGCTCCAGCGCGAAGCCGTCGCCCATGCGATACACGTGGCGCTGCTTGCCGACAAACGTGCCGTCGATGAAGTTGCCGGAATAGAATTGCACGCCCGGCTCGGTGGTCAGCACCTCGAGCACGCGCCCCGACGCGGGGTCCTCGACGCGCGCCGCCAGCCCGGGCTCCTTGGTCGCGCCCTTGTCGAGCGCGAAATTATGGTCGTAGCCGCGCCCGATCACGATCTGCGCGTCGCTGCCGTCGCGCACGCTCTGCCCGATCGCGCGCGGCTTGGTGAAGTCGAATACCGTGCCGGCCACCGGCGCCAGCTCCCCGGTCGGGATCAGCGCCGCGTTGACGGGGGTGTAGCGCGCCGCCGGGATCGTCAGCAATTGCGGGTAGATGCCCGCCGACGAGCCCTCGCCCGCCAGATCAAAGAGCGCATGGTTGGTCAGGTTGACGACCGTCGCGGCATCGGTCTTCGCGTCGAGGTCGATGGTCAGCGCGCCCTTGTCGTCGAGGCTGTAGGTCGCCGACACCTGCAGCGTGCCGGGATAGCCCTGATCGCCCGCCGGACTGGTGATGACCATCGTCACGCTCGCCTGCGGGCCCGACTTCACCGAGGTGATCCGCCAGATATATTTGTCGAAGCCCTTGGTGCCGCCGTGCAGCGAGTTGGTCTTGTCGTTGAGCGGCAGCTGATAGGCCTTGCCGTCGATCGTGAACTTGCCGCCCGCGATCCGGTTGGCGTAGCGGCCGACGGTCTGGCCCCAGAAATTGGGATTGGTGACGTAGCTGGCGGCATCGTCATAGCCGAGCGTGATATCGGCGACCTTGCCGTTGCGGTCCGGCGCGTTGAACGACTGGAGCGTCGCGCCGAGCGTCATGATCCGCGCGCTGACGCCGTTGCTGCCCTTCAGCGTCACCGCCTCGATCGCGGTCCCGTCGGGCAAGGTGCCGAACGCGGCGCGCTCCGCCGTTGCGGCCAGCGCCGAAGAGCTCGCCAAAACACCCGCCAGCGCCATGCCTGCGCCCACACTCCAACGCGCCACCGAAATGCTCACCGACACCCCTCCCGCACTTGCCAGCCAACAGCGTTTGCCGCATTGACCGCTTCTTCGCGGCGAATATAGTCAGACATATCTCTGCGGCGCAACCCCGCCGCGCGAACATGACCAGGTTGAGGAGAGGATGATGGCCGGACCCCCCATTTCACCGGGCGCGACGCGCGCGGGCGGCAGCACGGGCGCCATGCCCGGCTATGGCCGCGCGCTGACGCTGCTCGCCAGCCTGTTCTTCATGTGGGGGTTCATCACCGTCATCAACAACACGCTGCTGCCGCACCTGCGCAGCGTGTTCGACCTGAACTACACGCAGACGACGCTGATCGAAAGCGTCTGGTTCATCGCCTATTTCTTCGCCTCGATCCCCGCCGCCAAGCTGATCGAGCGGATCGGCTATCAGAAGTCGCTGGTCGTCGGGCTGCTCATCATGGCCGCCGGTGCCTTGGGCATGGTGCTCGCCGCCAGCCTGCCGAGCTATGGCGTGACGCTGGTGATGCTGTTCGTGATCGCCAGCGGCATCACGCTGCTGCAGGTCGCCGCCAACCCCTATGTCGCGGTGATCGGCCCGGCGGAAACCGCCTCGTCGCGGCTCAATCTGGTGCAGGCGCTCAATTCAGCCGGAACGATGCTCGCGCCGCTGTTCGGTGCCTATCTCATTCTGGGTCGCTCGAAGGGCGGCACCGCGGCGACGGGAACGGTGCTGACCGAGGCCGAACGGCTCGCCGACGCGCAGTCGGTCGTCCTGCCCTATGTGCTGGTCGCGATCGTGCTGGTCGTGCTCGCCGTCGTTATCGCGCGCTTCCCGCTGCCGGCGATGGGTTCGTCGACGAGCCGCGTCGCCAAGGAGGACCGCAAGAACCATTCGCTGTGGAAGCACCGCAATCTGGTGTTCGGCATTCCGGCGATCTTCATCTACCTGATCGCCGAAATCGGCGTCGCCAATTTGTTCGTGAACTTCGTCAGCCAGCCGCAGATCGCCAACGTCACCGCCGAACAGGCCGGTCGTTATCTGACGCTGCTGTGGGGCGGGATGATGGTCGGGCGCTTCGCGGGTTCGGCGATCATGCAGCGCATCCCGGCGGAGACGGTGCTCGCCGCTTTCTCGATCGGCGCGTTCGTGGTCATGCTCATCACCGTCTTCACGACCGGGCCGGTCGCGATGTGGGCGCTGATCTCGGTCGGGCTGTTCCACTCGATCATGTTCCCGACGATCTTCACGCTCGGCATCAAGGGGCTGGGGCCGCTCACCGAGGAAGGTTCGGGGCTGCTCATCATGGCGATCGCCGGCGGTGCGCTGGTGGTGGTGCAGGGCAAGCTGGCCGACGCTTATGGCTTGCAACCGTCGTTCCTGCTGACCGCGGCGTGCGAGCTGTACATTCTCTTCTATGCTTTGTGGGGCGCCAAGGCGACCAACGCGCTGCCCGACGTGCCGGTTGAAGAGACGGTGCACTAAATTCTGATCGTCATCCCTGCGAAGCGGGGATCCGGAACCTCCGACGTACCGGTTCACCAACCAAGGTCAGCGTGTCTGGATTCCCGCCTTCGCGGGAATGACGAAGTGGCCGGCGGCTCCCGCGAGCCGCCGGCCACTTCGTTTCAGCCGAGCCGAGCGGGCGGGAGAGGCTGGCCGGCGATCTCGACCTCGAACGCGAACAATCCGCCCGCATCGGGCTGGTCGGCGAGCGCGGCGTCGTCGAGTCCCTTGCGCGCGCTCGTCGCGAAGGCGGTCTTGAGGTCCGGGCCGCCGAGCGCGATCTTGGTGATATTGGCGGCGGGCAGCTTCACTTCCCGCCGCAGCGTGCCGTCGGGCGCATAGCAGCGCGCGCACCACCCGCCCCACAGTCCGACCCAGACGTTGCCGCCCGAGTCGACCGTCACCCCGTCAGGGTGGCCGTCGGCCGGGTCGATCGTCGCAAAGACCCGCGCCGCGCCGGTCGTCCCGTCCGGCGACAGCGCGACGGCATGGATCACCCCGCCCAGCGTATCGACATGATAGAGCGTCGCGCCGTCAGGCGAGAGGCCGGGGCCGTTGGTGATCGCGACAGCGTCGATCGCGGTGGTCGTCACCTGCTGCCCGTCCCAGCGATGGACGCGCCCGGTGATCGCGCTTTCGCCATCATCCATCGACCCGAAATAGACCGACCCGTCCTGCGCGACCGTCGCGTCGTTGAGGCGATTGCCCGGCAGCTCCGGCTCCACCTCGGCGAGATGCGAGAACTCGCCGGTGTCGGGGTCGAAGCGCGCAAGCCCTGTCTGCAATCCGGCCAGCAGCATCCCACCCGCGCCAGGCAGCACCCAGCCGATCTGCGCCGGCGCCGCCCAGGCGGCGACCTCGCCGGAGACGGGATCGTAGCGGTGAACGCGCTGTTGCTTGATGTCGACGAACCACAATACTTTCTGGATCGGGTCCCACGCCGGCCCCTCCCCAAGGGTTGCCGCACCGCGCCACAACGTCCGCACTTCGGTCATCTGTCTCTCCCTTGTCCGATCGCGTCGACCTACAGGATCACGCACGCGGCGCACAGCCTTGACCTCGTCGCGGAAGGCTTTATGTCCTACAAATAAATGGGAGGATGACGTGTCGGGCGGCTACATCGCCATCGATTGGGGAACGACGAACCGGCGCGCGTGGCGGATGTCCGCGGCGGGTGTGGCGGAGGCGTCGGTCAAGGATCCGCGCGGCATCCTGTCTCTGAAACCTGAGGATTATCCCGGAGAAATCAGCGCGATCCGCGCGGCACTCGGCGAGCTGCCGGTGATCGCCGCCGGGATGGTCGGGTCGAACCGCGGCTGGCGGGAGGTGCCCTATGTCGACGCGCCCGCCGGGCTGGACACGCTGGCAGCGGGCTGCGTGACGATCGACGACGCGGTGGCGACCTTGGTGCCGGGGGTCGCGCTGCGCGGCGCGGCGCGCGCCGATGTGATGCGCGGCGAGGAGGTACAGGTGCTCGGTGCGATCGTCGCCGGGCTCGCCCCAGCCGACGCCTTGTTCTGCCAGCCGGGCACGCACAACAAATGGATCGCGACCGAAGCCGGACGCGTGACCGACATCGCCACCGCGCTGACCGGCGAGCTGTTCGCGTTGCTGCGCGGGCACGGGATCCTTGCCGGGATGCTCGACGGCGCGGTCGCCGACGGCGCGGCGTTTCAGGACGGGCTCGCACGCGGCGCGGGCGCGCGTGATCTGACGGTGGCGCTGTTCGAGGTGCGTGCGCGCGTGCTGCTCGGCCGGCTCGCCCCCGACGAGGCGGCGTCGTTCGCGAGCGGGGTGCTGATCGGCGCGGATGTCGGCGCGCGCGACGATCTCGCCGGGCGCACCGTGCAGTTGCTCGCGGGCGGTGCGCTCGCCGATCTGTATGCCGCCGCGATCCGGCATGGCGGCGGCACGCCGGTGGCGCTCGACAGCGAGCGCGCCTTCGCCGCCGGTATCCACCGCCTCTGGGAATTGACACGATGACCGAGACACATACGCGCTTCGATGCGGCCTTCGCCGTCGCCCCGCTCGTCGCGATCCTGCGCGGGCTGACCCCGGCCGAGGCGCCTGCGGTCGGCGATGCCCTGGTCGACGCCGGCTTCACGCTGATCGAAGTGCCGCTCAACTCGCCCGATCCGTTCGACAGCATCAGGCTGCTGGTCGAGCGCGTCGGCGATCGCGCGCTGATCGGCGCGGGCACGGTGCTGACGGTCGAGGACGTCGCGCGGGTCCACGAGATCGGCGGCACGCTGATCGTCTCGCCCAACACCAACACCGACGTGATCGCCGCCACCGCGGCGCGCGGGATGATCTCGATGCCGGGCTATTTCACGCCGAGCGAGGCGTTCGCTGCACTCGCCGCCGGCGCGACCGCGCTCAAGCTGTTCCCCGCCGATGGCACCACGCCCGGCTACCTCAAGGCGCAGCGGGCGGTGCTGCCGAAGACGCTGCGGATGCTCGCGGTCGGCGGGATCGTGCCCGAGAATATCGCCGAATGGCGCGCCGCCGGAGCCGACGGCTTCGGGCTCGGCTCCAACCTCTATCGTCCCGGCAAGTCTGCCGATGCGGTCGCCGCCGAGGCGCGCCGCTATCTTTCCGCGCTCAAGGACCTCGCATGACCGATACCCGTCTGCTTCAACATCGCGGTGACGACGGGCGTCGCCGCGTCATTCTCGCCGAGGGCGACCGCGCGGTCTTCCTGACCGATGTCGCGACGACCCGCGAACTGGCGCTGGCGGCGATCGCCGCCGGCACGACGCTCGCCGAGGCCGCGGCACAGCGCCGCAGCGACGAGCCGGTCGACATCGCCGCCGCGCTCGACGCCGGGCATCTGCTCCCCGCGATCGATCATGACGACAGCGCGCGGCTGATGCTGGCGGGCACCGGGCTGACGCACCTCGGTTCGGCTTCCGGGCGCGACGCGATGCACAAGGCGGCGTCGTCCGCCGAGCACCAGACCGATTCGATGCGGATGTTCCTCGAAGGCGTCGAGGGCGGCAAGCCGGCCGAAGGCGCGATCGGGCAGCAGCCGGAATGGTTCTACAAAGGCGACGGCCAATCGCTGGTCGCGCCGGAAGCGCCGTTCGCGTCGCCCGCCTTCGCGCAGGATGGCGGGGAAGAGCCCGAGCTGGCCGGCATCTACCTGATCGGCGACGACGGTACGCCGTATCGTCTGGGCGTCGCGCTCGCCAACGAGTTCAGCGACCATGTGACCGAGAAGCACAATTACCTGTGGCTCGCGCACAGCAAGCTGCGGCAGGCGTCGCTCGGCGCGGAGCTGCTGCTCGGCACGCCGCCGTCGGACATTCGCGGCACCAGCAAGATCGTCCGCGATGGCCAGACCTTGTGGGAAAAGCCGTTCCTGACCGGCGAGGACAATATGTCGCACCACCTCGCCAATCTGGAGCATCATCACTTCAAATATGCCGGGTTCCGCCGGCCGGGCGACGTGCACGTCCATTTCTTCGGCACTGCGACGCTGTCGGTCGCCGATGGCGTCAAGACGCAGGCTGGTGACGTGTTCGAGATCGCCGCCGCACCGTTCGCGCTGCCCTTGCGCAACACGCTGACCGATGCGGCCGCCGCGCCGGTCGTGGTGCGCGCGCTGTGACCGCGCCGATCCGCCTCGCGCTGGTCGGTATGGGCAAGATCGCCCACGACCAGCATCTGCCCGCGATCGCCGCCGGCAAGAGCTTCGACCTCGTCGCCACCGTCAGCCGCAGCGGCGAGAGCGTCAATGGTCTGCCGTTCTTCCGCGACGTCTACGAACTCGCCGCCAGCGGCCTTGAGGTGGACGCGGTGTCGCTGTGCACCCCGCCGCAGGTGCGCCGCGCGATCGCGCAATATTGCATCGAGCAGGGCTGGCACGTCTTCCTCGAAAAGCCGCCGGGGGCGACGCTGGCCGAGGTGATCGCGCTGCGCGACGCCGCCGCGGCGAAGGGCGTCAGCCTGTTCGCCAGCTGGCACTCGCGCTACGCCGACGGGGTCGAGCCGGCGCGCGCATGGCTTGCCGAGCGCGAGGTGAAGCGCGCCCGGATCACCTGGCGCGAGGACGTGCGCGTCTGGCATCCGGGGCAGGACTGGATCTGGGAGCCGGGCGGCTTCGGCGTGTTCGATCCCGGCATCAACGCGCTGTCGATCGCGACACGCATCCTGCCGCGCCCGTTCTTCGTCGAGACCGCCGAGCTGGACGTGCCGTCGAACCGCGCGGCGCCGATCGCGGCGCGCGTGTCGTTCCGCGACACCGCCGGGGCCGAGATCGCGATGGACCTCGACTTCCGCCAGGAAGGCCCGCAGCATTGGGATATCGAGGTGGAGACCGACGACGGCACCTTGCTGCTGTCGAAAGGCGGCTCGGTGCTGACGATCGACGGCAAGGAAGCGCTGGCGCACGACGCCGACCTGCACGGCGAATATCCGGGGCTCTACCACCGCTTCGGCGCGATCGTGCGCGCGGGCGTGTCGGACGTCGACGTCTCGCCGCTGCGCGCGGTGGCCGACGTGTTCCTGCGCGGGCGGCACATCAGCGTCGAGCCGTTCGTGGAGTAAGCTTACGTCGCCCCGGCCTGATCCGGGCGACGATACTGGCGGTTCGGTGCACATCTCCACCGTTCGTGCTGAGCCTGTCGAAGCACGTGCCCAGCGGCACGCCCTTCGACAAGCTCAGGGCAAACGGTGGGGAGTAATCGCCTCAGCCCACGGTCAGCCTCATTCCCGCACCCGCAGCATCGCGACCGCCGCGCCGGCCATCGTCACCGCGGCGAAGGCCATCGTCCAGATCGGCTCGGTCGGGAAGAAGTGGCGGGTGATCGACCCCATCACCGTCGCGACCAGCAATTGCGGCGTCACGACGAAGACGTTGAACAATCCCATATAGATGCCGAGCTTGCGCTGCGGCAGCGCCGAGGCGAGGATCGCATAGGGCATGGCGAGGATCGTCGACCAGGCGATGCCGATCCCGATCTCGCTAACCAGCAGCCACTGCGCATCGGGCATCACGAAGATGCTCGCGAACCCCGCCGCCCCGCACAGCAGCCCGACGACATGCGTCCGCGCCTTGCCGATCCGCGCCGACAGCCACGGCAGCAGCACCAGCGCCGATATTGCGGCGACGCCGTTATAGGTCGCGAACAGCACGTCGACCCAGTTCGCGCCGCGCTGATACGCCGGGCTGGCGGCGTCGGGCGCGGCGAAGAACACCTGCGTGACCACCGGCGTGGTGTTGATCCACATGATGAACAGCGCCGACCAGCTGAAGAACTGGACGACCGCCAACCGCTTCATCAGCGGCGGCATCCCTGCAAAGTCGCCGACGATATGCCCGAGCAGCCCCGGCGACCGCCCCGCCCGCGCCGCGCGGATCGCGACGAGGCTCGCCGCGCCATAGCCGGCGAGCAGCGCGCCGAGCAGGTACATTTCCTTCTCGAGCCCGGTGAGCGCGACCAGCACGACCACCGCCGCGCCCGCCGCGATCCACAGCAACGGTGCGGTCGCGCCCCGTGCGGCGAGCACCTGCGCGGTTACGCCGTCGTCGGTCTGCGCCGCGCCGTCGAACGCGGCCATCTCGGCGGGCGAATATTCGCGCGTCGTCACCACCGTCCACAGCACGCTGGCGAGCAGCGCCGCACCGCCGAACCAGAAGGCGTATTTGACCGAGTCGGGTATCTGTCCCGGCGGGGCGACGTTCGACACGCCGGCCTGTTCGAGCAGCCACGGAAAGATCGACCCGAACACAGCTCCCGCGCCGATGAACGCGGTCTGCACGCCGTAACCGGCGGCATGCTGGTCGCGGTCGAGCATGTCGCCGACAAACGCGCGGAACGGCTCCATCGAAATGTTGAGCGACGCATCGAGCACCCACAGCATCAACGCCGCGACGAGTAGCGCCGGGCTGAGCGGCATCACGAACAGCGACAGCGCGGCGAGCACCGCCCCGGCAAGGAAATACGGCCGCCGCCGCCCGAAGCGGCCGAGCCACGTCCGATCGCTGAAATGCCCGATCACCGGCTGGACGAGCAGCCCGGTGAGCGGCGCGGCGACCCACAAGGCGGGCAGATCGTCGAGCGAGGTGCCGAGCGACTGGAAAATCCGGCTCATGTTCGCGTTCTGGAGCGCGAAGCCGATTTGGATGCCGAAGAAGCCGAACGAGATGTTCGCGAGCCCGGCGAGCGATTGATGACGACGGCGCGGGGCGGTCATGCGGCCACTCCCTCTCCACAACCACCGGTCACCCCGGCGGAGGCCGGGGCCCAGGTGAGGGCGGCGCGCGAGATGCGGAAACGTTCCCCAACTGGGCCCCACCCTCCGCCGGGGTGGCGGGTGGTGCGTGGGACGGACATCACGCCGCCCTCGCAATCAGCGCGCCGTAGCTTGCGAAACGCGAGCCTTCCACGCCACACGCCAGCAGCACATCGCCATACGGCAATGCCACCTCGATCGGCGCCGGCGACAGATTCACCACGCACAGCAATCGCTCCCCGTCATGCTCGCGCTCGAACGCGACCACATCGGCCGGCGCGTCGACAAACCGCAACGTCCCGACCTGCAATGCCGGCACCGCGCGCCGCACGGCCAGCACGGCCCTGGTCCAGTGCAGCAGCGAGTCAGCGTCCGCCTCCTGCACATCGACCGCCATCGCGGCGTGATCGCTGCCGAACGGCAGCCACGGCTCGCCGCTGGTGAAGCCATGCCCCGTTCCCTCCGCCGACCACGGCATCGGCGTGCGCGCACCGTCGCGGCTGAGCGTCAGCGGCCAGTTAGCGATCGCCTCGGGATCGCGCAATTTCTCGAACGGCACTGCGGTCTGCGTCAGCCCCAGTTCCTCGCCCTGATAGAGGAAGATGTTCCCCCGCAGCCCCGCCAACAGCACCATCTTGGCGCGCGCGAAGGAGTCGCGATGCTCGGGCAGCGCCCAGCGCGACACCGCGCGCGGGGCGTCGTGATTCTCGAACGCCCAGCTCGGCCAGCCCTCGCCCTCCGCCCCCGGCCATTGCGACAGCGCCGCGCGCACTGCCGCCGGGGTCAGGTGGTCGGCATAGAGGAAATCGAAGCCATAAGCGGTCTCCAGCCGCCCCGGCTGCGTATAGGCCTTGCGCACCCAGTCGCTTTCGTCGCCGCCGATCTCGGCGACCGAGAAGCGCGTGTCATATTCGTCGGTCAGCGCGCGGATGCGCTCGACGAACGGCAGCATGTCGGGCTGGTCCTGGCTGTGCGTTTTCTGCTGGAAATCGAACGAACGCGTGCGCGGCTTGTTCGAGGGCGCGGCGGGCGGATTGTCGCGCAGGTCGGCCGCCCCCATCGCATGGTTGATCGCATCGAGCCGGAAGCCGTCGACGCCCCGCTCCAGCCAGAAGCGCCCGACGCCGAGCAGAGCGTCCTGCACCGCCGGATTGCGGACGTTGAGCTGCGGCTGTTCCTTGAGGAAGGTATGGAGATAATATTGCTGGCGGCGCGCGTCCCACGTCCACGCCGGACCGCCGAACACCGACTGCCAGTTATTGGGCGGCGATCCGTCCGACTTCGCATCGGCCCAGACGTACCAGTCGCTCTTGTCGCCGTCGCGCGCGGCGCGGCTCTGCACGAACCACGGATGCCGGTCGGAGGTGTGCGACCACACCTGATCGGTGATGACGCGCAGGCCCAGATCGTGCGCGCGCGCGATCAGCGCATCGAAATCGGCGAGCGTCCCGAACACCGGATCGACGTCGCAATAATCGGCGACGTCATAGCCGAAGTCGGCCATCGGCGAGGTGTAGAAGGGCGAGATCCAGATCGTGTCGACGCCCAGCGACGCGACATGATCGAGATGCGCGGTGATCCCGCGCAGGTCGCCGACGCCGTCGCCGTTCGCATCGGCGAAGCTGCGCGGATAGATCTGGTAGACGGCGGCACCTTGCCACCAGGGATGCGTCATTGGGGCTCTCCGATCGCGCAGACGGCATAACCTAGCGCAGGAAGGCGGACGCGCAACGATCCCGGCGCGGCGGTCTGCGCGGCGCAGCCCTCCCCGGCCAGCGTTGTCGCGCTGCCCGCGCCGGTCACCTCGACCAGGCGGTCGAGCGGGGTCGTGGCGGTGTTGAAGGCGAGCAGGATCTCGCGCCCGGTCGCCGGATCGACGCGCGACACCGCAAGCAGCCCCGGCGTTTCTTCACGCGCGCGCAGCAGCGTGCGGCCACGGGTCAACGCCGGTTGCGCGCGTCGCACGCGCGCGATCGTCGCGATCTGCCGGAACAGCGGATTGTCCTGCCCGAAATGCGCGGTGGCATTGGTCGTGTCGGTGCCGAGCAGGCGATTGTCGTTGTAGCTGGCGACGCGGCTGGCGAACATGTCCTCGCGCGCATCCTGATCGCCGCCGTCGCCGGTGAAGCCCTGTTCGTCGCCCGAATAGATCGTCGGCACGCCGCGCAATGTCAGCAGCATCGCATTGGCGAGCATCGTGCGCTTCAGCACCTCGGCATCATCGGCGTTGGGGAACGCCTGTCGCACGAAGAACGCGAAGCGGCCGTTGTCGTGGTTGCTGACGAAGGTCGGCAGCCGCTCCGCCGCCGCCGCGCCGCCCTCGTAGAGCGCGTCGCCCGCGATCAGCGTCTCGAACGCATCGGTGCCGCGCGTCCCCGCGACGGTGTCGAGCACCGCGCGGCGGAAGGCGAAGTCGAGCACCGCGGGCAGCCTGTCGACGCGCGTGTGGACTGCGAGCGGGCCGGGGTCGAGCTGGTCGGCCGCGACCTCGCCGAAGATGTGGAAATTGGGGATGCCCTTCGCCGTCGCGCGCGTCTGCATCGCGGGCACGAACGCCTGCCAGAACTCGGGATTGACGTGGCGCGCGGTGTCGATGCGAAAGCCGTCGACGCCGAAGCGGTCGATCCAGCCGCCGAAAATGTCGATCATCCCCGCCACGACGCGCGGGTTCTCGGTCATCAGATCGTCGAGCCCGACGAAATCGCCCATCGTCGAATTTTCGTTGCGGAAGGTGGTGTTGCCGCGATTGTGATAGAGCGTGACGTCGTTCAGCCATGCCGGCGACTTGGCGCGCGCCTCGCCCTTGGGCACGTACGGCGTATAGGCATAGGTCGGATCGCTCAGCTTCGCGAAATTGGCCGCGGTCTGCACCTGATCGCCCGCGAAGCCGGGGTTGATCGCGGCACCGTCCACCCCGCCGCGCCGCTGATACGGATAATCGGCTCTAGAGCGGTAGGCGCAGTCGCCGCACTCGCGATAGCGGATCACGTCGGCGGTGTGGTTGACGATGATGTCCATATAGACCTTCATCCCCCGCCCGTGCGCCGCCGACACCAGCGCCGCGAAATCGGCGTCGGTGCCGAAATGCGGGTCGACATGCTCGAAGTCGGTGATCCAGTAACCGTGATAACCGGCGCTCTCCTGCCCTTTCGGGCCCTGCACCGGCTTGTTGCGGAAGATCGGCCCGACCCAGATCGCGGTTGCGCCCAGCGCCGCGATATAATCGAGACGGCGCGTCAGCCCCTTGAGGTCGCCGCCGTGATAAAAGCCCTTCGACGTCGGATCATAGCCGGTGCGCAGCCGGTCGCCGGTCAGCCCGCCGCGATCGTTGGCGGGATCGCCGTTGTCGAAGCGGTCGGGCAGCGCGAAATAGATCACCTCGTCCTGTGGCAGGCGCGCGCGATAATCCTGTGCCGACGCACCGGTGGCCAGCGACAGCGCCGCCAGCGCGCCCGCGATGATGCTTTTCATGCTCTCTCTCCCGATCGCGGCGTGATGCGCAGCCGGCCTCTGCTTTGCCAAGCGCGCAGCATACGTATTCACAGCCCATGCCCCGCGCAGTAGGATAGGGACTTTCCGTCATCACGGGCCCTCACTCCTGTCCGATCGCGTCACCTCCTTCGACATCGCCGCCGCCGCGGGCGTCTCGCAACCGACCGTCTCGCGCGCGCTGCGCGGCGACCGCACGGTCAACGCCGCGACGCGGCTGCGGATCGCGGCGATCGCCGAGCAGCTCGGCTACAAGGTCGATCGCGCCGCCTCGTCGCTGCGCCGCGGCGAGGCCAAGACGCTGGCGCTATTGTTCTTCGAGGATCCGCTGCCCGACGCCTCGACGATCAACCCGTTCTTCCTGTCGATGCTCGGCTCGATCCTGAAGACCTGTGCGCTGCGCGGCTACGACCTGCTGACCTCGTTCCAGCAATTGTCGGCCGACTGGCACAAGGACTATGCCGACAGCCGCAAGGCCGACGGGCTGATCCTGCTCGGCTACGGCGACTGGGAATTGTACCGCGTCCGGTTGGAGCAACTGGTTGGCCAGTCGACGCGCTACGTCCGCTGGGGATCGGTCGAGCCGAACGGGCTCGGCACGGTGCTGGGCTGCGACAATCTCGGCGGCGGACGCGATGTCGCGCGGCACCTGATCCAGCGCGGACGACAGCGCGTGGCGTTCGTCGGCACCGCCACCGATCATTATCCCGAATTCCGCGACCGCTATCGCGGGCTGTGCGACGCGCTGCGCCGTGCCGGGCTGGCAGTCGATCCGGGGCTGCACATCGATGCCTTGTCGTCGGAGCAGGTCGGCTATGAGGCGACACGGCGGCTGCTCGCGCGCGACATTCCCTTTGACGCCTTGTTCGCCGCGTCGGACCTGATCGCTTTGGGCGCCTTGCGCGCGCTCGACGAGGCGGGGCGGCGCGTGCCGGAGGATGTCGCGGTCGCGGGGTTCGACGACATTCCCGCGGCGCGGCTGACGCGTCCGCCGTTGACGACCGTGGCGCAGGATTATGCGCGCGCCGGTGCGTTGCTGGTCGACACCTTGGTGCGCCGGATCGCGGGGGAGCCGACCGAAAATGTCATGCTCCCCGCGACGCTGATGGTGCGCGCCTCGGCGTAGGCCCTCCCCCGTTCGTGCTGAGCTTGTCGAAGCACGTGTCCCGGAACACGCCCTTCGACAAGCTCAAAGCGAACGGAGGTGTGGGCCCACGGGGGGAGATCAGAACCGGTAGGTCAGCCCCAGATAATAGTCCGTGCCGTACCGCTGATACCGCCGCACCTGCCGCGGATCGCCGTTGGTGTATTGGAAGAACTCCTGATCGGTCAGGTTCTTGGCCTGCGCGAGGATCGTCAACCCCTGCAACGCACCGCTCTGGAATTCATAGCCGATCTGCGCGTCGAGGATCGTCTCGCCCTTGGCGGTGTTCAGCTCCGGCGTCGCCGACAGCCCGCGCACCTCGGCGAGGAAGCTCGAGCGATAGCGATAGGTCGCGCGCGCCTGGAAGCCGTTCTTCTCGAAATAGGCCGTGCCGTTGAGCACCCACTTCGACAGCCCCGGCACCGTCTGCACCGTCGCGGGCGCGCTGTCATAGCGGACCGCCGAATGCGTATAGCTGCCGCTGCCGAACAGCCCGAAGCCGTCGAGCGCGGTGGTGATCATCCGCAGCGGCAACGACGCGGTCGCCTCCGCGCCCATGATCTCGCCACGACCCGAATTGGCCGGGTTCTTGAACAGCCCGAATTGCGCGTTCTGCGACAGCACGATCGCCTGCTGCGCGGGCGTCAGCGATGACAGCAACGGCGTGAAGTCGTACAGCACGTTGTTGTTCGGATCGACATAGTCGGTCAGATGCTTGAAGTATCCCGACAGCGCCACGTAACCGCCGGCGCGGAAATACTTTTCCAGCGACAGGTCGATGTTGGTCGACTTGTACGGGCGCAGCTCGGCATTGCCGCCGTCCGACGAGAACGGGCTGCGCAGCGGATCGGAGCCGGCGCCGACGTTGCCGGGATTGATCGCGACGTTCTGCGAGATGCGCTCCTGATCGAGCCGCGGCCGCACCATCGTCTGCGACGCGCCCATCTTGATGAAGCCGTTCGGGATCAGCTCGACCGAGAAGGTCGCGCTCGGCAGGACGTTGGTATATTTGTCGCCGCCCGACACGTCGGACAGCGTGACCACGCCGCCGTTCAGCCCCGCGATCCGGCCGTCCGAACTCTGGTCGGTATGCACCACCTGCACGCCGATCGAGCCCTTCACCGCCTTGCCGCCGGCCTCGCCGTCGATCAGCAGCCTGGCGTAACCGGTCGTGACCTTCTCCTTCACGCCCCACACCTTGGCGAGCGACTCCGGACGGTTGTCGAACACCGGCGTCAGCAGCCCCAGCACGCCGCGCGGATCGAGCGTCAGCATCCGCGGCACGCCGAGGAAGGCGAGCGAGACCTGCTCGTCGAGCACCACGTCGCTCGGCACCGCGATCGACTGCGTCGTGCCGCTGGCGACGGTGCAGTTGCTGCCGCCGCCCGGTGGGCAGTAGAAGTAGGAGGTGAAGCGCGCCTTCTTCTCGCGCTGCGTATAGTTCCCGCCGATCTCCCAGCCCTTGACGACGCCCAGCGCACCCTGAAAATCGCCGCTCAGGTTCGCGCGCAGCGACTTCAGGTCGTCGCTGAACTTTGGCCGGTTCTGGAAGCCGGCCTGCACCACCGCGTTGGTGCCGTTATAGCCCCAGCCGCCCGGATCGGTGATGCGGATGACGTTGGTGTCGGCGTAATCCAGCGTCGGGACGATCTGGTAGGTGCCGTTGTTCTGGCGCGTGATCGTGATCGTGTCGCGCTGCCCGGTGCCGCCATAGCCGGTGCCTGAATAGGTTTCGATCAGCTCGTCCTGCCGCGTTGCGCGCGACCAGGCGGCGTCGACGTTGAGCTGGATCGCGTCGTTCAGCCGGACATTGTTATTCCAGCCCAGCGAGAACATGTCCGACGTGCGGTCGTTCAGGTCGTTGCGCTGCACCGTGTACTGCGGCGAGAAGGTCGCCTTGTCGACGAAGCCATCGGTGACCGTCACCGTCCCCGCGGTCGGCGCGACGTTATACGCGAGCGGGAATTCGATCCCGCGCAGCTTCTGCGTCTCGGTGAAATGCGTGTAGAGCGCGTCGAAGGTCGAGTGGAACGCATCGCTGGGCGCCCATTCTATCGTGCCGACGCCGCCATAGCGCTTGAGCATATTCGACTGGACGTAGGGCTTTGCACCGCCCAGCACGCACGGCCCGGCCGCGTCGCCGGTGCAATTCTGCGAGAGGTTGTTGAGGTTGGGATAGCCCCATGCCTCGTAGCGGTCGTAATTGGTCGGCGATTCCTGCGCCGCGACGCCCAGCGCGATGCCGAGCGTGTCGTTGGCGAACTTGTCGACATAGGTGGCGGTGGCGCGATAGCCCCAGCGCTCGCCATCCGGGTTGCGCTTGCCGATGCCGTTGAGCTGGCCGCGCGCCGAGACGATGAACAGCCGGTCCTTCTGGTCGAGCGGACGCAGCATCCGCAGATCGACCGTGCCCGACACGCCCGCGGCGATCAGCGACGCGTCGGCAGACTTATAGACGTTGACGTTGCTGAAGAATTCCGACGGATACTGGTCGAACTCGACGCCGCGGTTGTCGCCGACCGTCACCTGCTCGCGACCGTTGAGCAGCGTGGTCGAGAAATCGGGGCCGAGCCCGCGGATCGACAGGCTCTGGTCGCGCCCCTCGACGCGCTGCGCGGTGACGCCCGGCAGCCGCGCGAGCGAGTCGGCGATCGACACGTCGGGCAGCTTGCCGACATCCTCGGCCGACACCGAGTCGACGATCAGCGTCGAACGGCGCTTGATGTCTGCCGACTTGGCGAGGCTGGCGCGGATGCCGGTGACGACGATCTCGTCCGCGCCGGTCGCTGTCGGATCGGGATTGGCGTTGGCATCGGGGGTCGGGTCGGCGGCGGGCGCGGGCTGCGTCGCGGTGACCTTGGCGGTCGGGTTGCCGGTCGGCGCATCCGCCTGCGGCGTCGCTTCCTGCGCCAGCGCCGGGGTGGCGATCAGCAATGCCAGCGCGCTGGCACCGGCCCAGCGGCGACGCGCGATCGGCATAAGAGACAGGCCGTTCATGTGGAAATCCTCCCCTGCTCCCGGCGTCCGCGTTCCTGCGGACGATCCTCGGGTGTCATGGGCGGCGAAGTAGGCGGCGCGGCGGGCGCGTCACAAGGAAGCCACATACGTATTCAGCGTTATGCTGGAGCTGTGTGGCTTTAGCTGCGACTTCTCCGTTCGTCCTGAGGAGGGGCTGAGCTTGTCGAAGTCCCGTCTCGAAGGGCGCTTCGAGACGGCATTTCGACTTCGCTCAATGCCTCCTCAGCACGAACGGGGGAGACTGGAAGACGACGCCTAAGCCGCCTCCTCCTGCGGCGCCCCCGACGCCGCGGCCAGCAGGCGCTTCTCCAGCGTCCGCACGCGCGTGGTCGACGCGATCTTGTCCCCGGTCAGATCGGTCAAATAGAAAACGTCGACCGCGCGCTCGCCATAGGTGGCGACATGCGCCGAGTGGATCGTCACTTTCGACAGGAACAGCGCATAGGCGAGCTGGTTGAGCAGCGCCGGCCGGTCGCGCGCCGCAACCTCGACCACGGTGAAGCGGTTCGATGCCTTGTTGTCGACCAGTACGTTGGGCTCGATCCGGAACGCATCGGCACGCGCGCGCGGCAGCGGCTTGGCCTTCAGCCGATCGGTCAGCTTGCCGCGCCCGGCCAGCGCATCCTCGATTGCGGTCTTGAGCCGGGTCAACTGCCCCGCCTCGTCGAACGGCCGCCCGAGCGGGTCCTGCACGAGGAAATTGTCGAGCGCCATGCCATCGCGCGTGGTGTGGATGCGCGCGTCGATGATGTTGCCGCCCGCGACGTGAATGGCGCCGGCGATGCGGCTGAACAGCCCCGGATGGTCGGCGGCATAGACCGTCACCAGCGTCGCACCGCGCTCGGGATAAACCTGTGCGTCGATCGCCAGTTGCACGTCGCCGGTCTGCGTCACGAACGCGGCATTGTGCGCCAGCACGTCGTCCGGCTCGGCGATCCAGTAAGGTTCCGGCAGGCGCCGCACGTAGCCCGCCAGCGTCTCGGCATTCCATTGCAGCGCGGTGCGCAGCGCCTCCTGCTTGGCGACCACACGCTCGCCGCGCCCCTTCTGCTTGTGCCCGAGCCGCAACACTTCCTCGGCACGATCGTAGAGGTCGCCGAGCAACTGCCCCTTCCAGCCGTTCCACGTTCCCGGCCCGACCGCGCGGATATCGACGACGGTCAGCACCAGCAGCAACCGCAGCCGCTCGGGGCTCTGCACCACTTCGGTGAAGTCGAGGATCGTCTTGAAATCGGTCAGGTCGCGGCGGAACGCGGTCGAACTCATCAAAAGATGGTGCCGCACCAGCCATGCGACCGTCTCGGTCTCCGCCGGGGTCAGCCCGAAGCGCGGGCACAGCCGCTCCGCGACCTCCGCGCCGAGGATCGAATGATCGCCGCCGCGACCCTTGGCAATATCGTGGAGCAGCACCGCGACGTACAGCACGCGCCGCGACACGATCTGCGCCATGATCTCGCTGGGCAGCGGGTGATCGTCGGCAAGTGCCCCCGCCTCCATCCGCGCAAGCAGCCCGATCGCGCGGATCGTATGCTCGTCGACGGTGTAATGGTGGTACATGTCGAATTGCATCTGCGCGACGATCCGCGCCCAGTCGGGCACGAACCGCCCAAGCACGCCGGTCTCGTTCATCCAGCGCAGCGGCAATTCGGGATCATGTGCGCCCGCGAGCAGGTCGAGGAAGCGCGCGTTGGCGTGCGCGTCACGCCGCACTGCGGTGACCAGCCGCGCGTCGCGCGTCGCGCAGCGCAAGGCGAGCGGGTGGATCTCCATCCCCTGTTCGGCGGCGAGCGCGAAGATCTCCACCAGCCGCCGCGGGTCCTGCTGGAAGAAATCGTCGGACGGCAGCGCGATCCGCCCACCGTCATTGGCGAACCCCTCCAGCTTGCGCGGCGTCCGCGCCATCTTGAGCCCCAATCGCCGGCGGCGCGAGAAACGCTCGTCCATATGCGCGAGGAACAGCCCGGTCAGCGATCCAACCGTGCGCGCCTGCAGGAAATAGAATTGCATGAAGCGCTCGACCGCCGGCTTGCCGGGCCGGTCGGCGTAATGCATCCGCTGCGCGATCTCGCGCTGGTAGTCGAAGGTCAGCCGATCCTCGGCGCGCCCCGCGATCAGATGCAGGTGGCAGCGTACCGCCCACAGGAAATTGTCGGCGCGGTGGAAGAGGCGATATTCCTCGCGGGTGAACAGCCCAACCGCGACCAGCTCGTTCGAGCGCTGCACCTGATAGGTATATTTGCCGATCCAGAACAAGGCGTGGAGATCGCGCAGCCCGCCCTTGCCCTCCTTGATATTGGGTTCGACGACGTAACGCGTGTCGCCCATTCGGACATGGCGCGCGTCCCGCTCGGCAAGCTTGTCGGCGGCGAACTGCCGCTCGGTCCCGCGGCGCACGTCGTCGTGGAAGCGCCGCGACGCCTCGTCGTACAGATCCTCGTCGCCCCAGACGTAGCGCCCTTCGAGCAAGGCGGTGCGCACCGTCACATCGGCCTTCGCCTGCCGCACCATCTCGTCGAGCGAGCGGCTCGAATGGCCGATCTTCAGCCCGAGATCCCACAGCGCATAGAGCATCGATTCGATGGCCTGCTCGGCCCAGGGCGTCTGCTTGCCGGGGGTGAGGAAGCCGATGTCGACGTCGGAAAAGGGCGCCATCTCGCCGCGCCCGTACCCGCCGACCGCCAGCAGCAGCAGCCGCTCGCCGGTGGTCGGGTTGGCGAGCGGGTACAGCCGCTGCGTCGTGAAGTCGGCGAGCACGCGCAGCAACTGGTCGACCAGATACGCCTGCGCATTCGCCGCCTCGATCCCGCGCGACGGATTGGCGGTCAGCCGCCGCGCGATCTCCGCGCGCCCGGCTTCAAGCGCGCTCTTGAGCAACAGGCTGACCTGATGGCGCAGCGCTGAAGTGTCCTTGCCGGTCGCGGCGGCGACCTGCTCGGCGAGCAGGCGCCGGTCAACGATCGCGCGGCGATTGGGGAGGTGGTCGAAACGGCCGATCATGTGGGGCGAGATAGCGGGTCGAGGTTAACGCGTCGCGTGTTTTGAGGAACCGATTGATGACTCCGACTGGCCATCGTTGATGGTGAGCTTTCCCGTTTCCTCATTTCAGGGTGTGCGTTTCGGGAAAGTGCATTCGGGAACAGGTTTCGGGAAAGCAGAGCCCACAGGCGACCGTCAGCGCAATCGGCGCGGCGGGATTCCCGTCATTCCTTCCCAAACGGGAACGATGGACGCGCAGATGAAGGCGGTTCTTTGCGGCTCTCATCGACCGGGTGTAACCCCATTGCATGACTTCCAGCACGATCGTGACCGAGCAGAGTCCGCCCATGCAAAGCCGCCTTTCCGATTGGTACGGGCATGCGGATTTGGTCGACTCATTTGCCGTGCAGATTCCTCAAGACGCAGGGACAAATATCAGGTCGATCGCGCAGGCGATCCTTGGTCAGCCGACACCGTGGTTTAAGGTGCTGCTGTCAACCCGGGACCGAGTTGTTCGCCTGTTCGGGTTGCAGACCTCTGCCCAGCTTCGCGACGCAAATGCCGAAGGAGATCGGATCGACTTCTTCCCAATCCTCTCAGCCGATGATGACGAATTGATTTTGGGCGAAGACGACCAGCACCTGAATTTCCGAATTTCGCTGTTACTCCAAAGGGGCGCAAGCGGCTCCGGTCTGGTTTCTGCAACCACGGTGGTCCGATGTAACAACCGCCTCGGGCGCATCTACCTTGCTGCGATCAAGCCGTTTCATCGGGTGGTGGTCCGGTCCAATCTCCAGCGCGCTGCCAAAACCGGGTTCGTAGTCCGCTAAAGCACCGACATTCCCATTTCTTGATCCGAATGAGAATACGCTGTGTGGCCTATGGCGCGTTAAAGGCGTGCTGAACCGCCGGTAGAATGGCTTCTGCCAGCTTTCGATGATCGGCTTCCGACAGATGGAGGCCATCAGCGCCATGCACGGCACCCCCGATCGCCGCAGCTGCGTCAAACACGGGAATGCGTGCGGCGTCGGCGGCTTCCTTGAACGCTACTGCGAACCCCGCCGACTTGTCACGGCCGCCAGCATAGCGCCGTTTCCACTCTTCGACGGGCATCCGTCCGATCCGAACCGGAGACACGATCAGAACTTTCGGTGCCGGATAGGTGGTGCCGATGCCACCGGACGATGCCTGGACCATTCGGGCGAGAGCTACAGCCGCATCGGCGACCTGACGAGGGGATCGCTGGTATCGGGCTTGAAGATCGTTGGTGCCGAGCATGATGACCACCAGATCGATCGGCATGTTCGCAGCGATCGAGGCAGGTAGGTGCTTCGCACCATTGAAGGTGTCGGGCCGGATGATGCTATCCGGCCAGTCTTCCCCGTCGAGGTCGGTAGTGCGAAGGTTAAGGCCGTCTTCGACCACAACATAACCAGAGCCAAGCTGGCGCTGGAGAATGCCAGTCCATCGTCGGTCGGCAGGGAAGCGATGCGTTGGCTCGCCGTCGCTTCGCGCCTCATAGCCCCAGGTATTACTGTCGCCATAGATCAGGATGCGACGTGGATCGGCGTGAGCGATGCTCGCGCCCATCGTGGCACATGCAAGCCCTGACAGGGCGATGACGGCTCTGCGTAGCATCGATAGTCCTTTTTGCAGTGATCGTTACAATATCAGACTGTTTGCCACTCGCATGTCAATCGAATATTGTAGCAACTGCTATGGAAGGGGCTTCCACTCCCGATTGCCGCCGTCGCGGCCGTCCTCGCCAGTTCGACCGTGACCAAGCCATCGCGACGGCGCTGACGATGTTCAAGGAGCGCGGCTATGAGGGCACGTCGATCGCGCATCTCACTGCCGCGATCGGCGTGTCCGCCACCAGCCTTTACGGCGTCTTTCCAAGCAAGGAGGCGCTGTTCGAAGAAGCTGTCGCACTCTACCAGCGCACCGAGGGCGCGTTCGCCGCGATGGCCCTGGATCGTGCGAAAACAGCGTTCGGGGCGGTCAGCGACCTTCTGATGGGAGCAGCCGCCAACTACACGGGGGACGATCAGGCCAACGGGTGCTTCGTTTCGCTGGGCGTTCTGAGCTGCGGCGTCGAACATCGCGAGATCGCCGGCAGGATGACGGCTCGACGCATTGCTGCGCGCGACGCGATCAAAGCTCGCCTAAATCGCGGGAAGGATTTTGGGGAGTTGATGCCCACCACAGATACTGATGCGCTGTCAGCATTCTATGCCGCTACGCTGCAAGGCATGTCGGTCCAAGCTCGCGATGGCGCTTCCCGCTACCAGCTTGAGCAGATTGCACGAATCGCACTGATGCCGTTGGATAGTTGTCGTACACAGCGGTGAGCGAGCTTATCGATCGCGTCACCCGACCGGGTTTTGAGAACGCTTTGGCTTTCCCGATATTCGATCCTAATTGAGAAGCCCTACCCCTCCCGCGCCAGCGCCTTTAGCCGGTACAGCGTATCCAGCGCCTCGCGCGGCGTCAGCGCGTCGACATCCAGCGCCTCGACCTCGGCGCGGATCGCGTCGCATTTCTCCTCCTCCGCCTGCGCGGCGGCGGCGAACAGCGGGAGGTCATCGAGCCCCGCCGCCAGCCCGCCGGTCTTGGCGCGCCCCGCCTCCAGCTTCGCGAGCACCGACTTGGCGCGTGACACCGTCGCGGGCGGCATCCCCGCCAGCCGCGCGACCGCAAGGCCGTAGCTGCGATCCGCCGGGCCGTCGGCGAGTTCGTGGAGCAGCACCAGTTCGCCCTTCCACTCGCGCGCGCGGACGTGGTGGAGCGACAGCGCGTCGCAGCGCTCCGCCAGCCGCGTCAGCTCATGGTAATGCGTCGCGAACAGGCAGCGGCAGCGATTGTCCTCGTGGATCGCCTCGACCACCGCCCAGGCGATCGCGAGCCCGTCATAGGTGGACGTGCCGCGCCCGACCTCGTCGAGGATCACGAAGCTGCGCTCGGTCGCTTGCGCGAGGATCGCGGCGGTTTCGACCATCTCGACCATGAACGTCGAGCGCCCGCGCGCGAGATTGTCCGACGCGCCGACGCGGCTGAACAACCGATCGACCAGCCCCAGCCGCGCCGATCCCGCGGGCACGTAAGCACCCGCCTGCGCCAGCACCGCGATCAGCGCGTTCTGGCGCAGGAAGGTCGACTTGCCGCCCATGTTCGGACCCGTCACCAGCCACAGCCGCGACCGCTCGCCGAGCACGCAATCGTTGGCGACGAAGCGATCGCCGCTCTTCGCCAGCGCCGCCTCGACCACCGGATGCCGCCCGCCCGTCACCTCGAAACAGGCGTGGTCGGCAAAGGCCGGGCGCGACCAGCCGCCCTCGATCGCGCGCTCGGCCAGCGCGGCAGCGACGTCGAGCCGTGCCAGCGCATCGGCGGTCGCGGCGATCGCCAGCCGCCCGGCCAGCGCCTGCGCGGTCAGGTCCTCCAGATGCGCGGCCTCGGCGGCGAGCGCGTGCGCGCCGGCCTGCGTCACGCTCGCGGCGACCTCGTGCAGCTCGGGCGCGTTGAAGCGCACCACGCCGGCCAGCGTCTGGCGATGCGTGAACCCCGAGTCCGCCGCCATCAACGGATCGGCGGCGCGCGCCGGCACCTCGATATGATAGCCAAGCACGCCATTGTGGCGGATCTTGAGCGCGGCGATCCCGGTCTTCGCGCGGAACGTCGCCTCCAGCGCGGCGATCGCGCGCCGTCCGCCGCTGCCGGTATCGCGCAATGCATCGAGCGCGGGGTCGTAGCCCGCCGCGATATAGCCGCCGTCGCTCGCCTCGATCGGCGGCGAGGGCACGAGCGCGCGCTTGAGCAGGTCGATCAGCTCGCCATGCCCGCGCAATCGCGGCGCAAGCTGAGCAAGCAGCGCCGGCGTCTCGCTGAGCTTGCCGAGCCGGTCGCCGATCGCCCATGCGCCGTCCAGCCCGTCCCGCAACTGTCCCAAATCGCGCGGGCTCCCGCGTCCCGCCGCGAGCCGCCCGAGCGCGCGACCGATATCGGGCAGCGCGCGCAGCGCCGCGCGGATGCGGTCCCGCAACCCCGCATCGTCGTGAAACAGCCGCACCAGATCGAGCCGCGCCTCGATTTCCGTGCGGTCCATCAGCGGCGCACCAAGATCGGCGGCGAGCAGCCGCGCGCCCGCCCCCGTCACCGTCCGGTCGACCGCGTCGAGCAGGCTGCCCTTGCGCTGCCCCTGCGCGGTGCAGGTGATCTCGAGACTCTCGCGGGTCGCGGCGTCGATCGCCATCGTGTCGCGCGCGGCGGCGAGCACCGGCGGGCGCAGGAAGGGCAATTGCCCCTTGGCGGTATGGTCGAGATACGCGACCAGCCCGCCCGCCGCCGCCAGCCCGGCGCGCCCGAACTGCCCGAAGCCGTCGAGCGTCGCGACCGCGAACAGCCGCTTCAGCCGCTCCTCGGCGCGCGCGCTGTCGAACTCGGCGCGCGGGCGCCACACGGTCGCGGGCGCGTCGCCGCCCTCGGCCGCGACCACCTCCGCCGCGCCGAGCCGCGCCAGCTCGGCGCCCAGCGAGGCGCGGTCACAGGCGATCACCTCGAACCGGCCGGTCGACACGTCCGCCGCCGCCACCGCGACCTCGCTGCCGGCCTCGCCGATCGCGACGCACCAATTGGCGGCGCGCGCGTCGAGCAGCGTCTCCTCGGTCAGCGTGCCGGCGGTGACGACGCGGACGATCGCGCGGTTGACCAGCGCCTTCGACCCGCGCGCCTTGCGCGCCGCCTCGGGGCTTTCGGTCTGCTCGGCGATCGCGACGCGGTGCCCGGCCTTGATGAGCCGTTGCAGATAGGCGGTCGCGGCATGGACCGGCACGCCGCACATCGGGATCTTCTCCCCGGCATGTTCGCCGCGCGACGTCAGCGCGATGTCGAGCACCTGCGCCGCAACGCGTGCATCGTCGAAGAACAGTTCGAAGAAGTCGCCCATCCGGTAGAAGAGCAGGCAATCCTCGGACTCGGCCTTGAGCGCGAGATATTGCGCCATCATCGGCGTCGGTGCGGAGGTGGTGGTCATGGAAGGGTTCAGTCCGGGCGGCGGGCGCCGTGGCGTACGGAAAGGATCGACACGATCTCGCCGTCAGTTTCGTAAAGCATGATATACGGCGGAACAGTAGTCAGTTCACGTAGCCCATCTTCGACGGGCCGACCGCGACGTGGAAACTCGCTCAGGCTATCGCCGAGCGCCAACAGTCGTGTCGAAATCCGGGTCGCTGCGGCAGGGTTGACCCGTTCGATGTAGAAAACGATCTCGTCGATTTCGCGCAGCGCCTCGTCGGTCCAGTCAACTCTCGCCATTGCGTGCGGCAAGCCATTCATGGAATGGCAAGCGACCGGGCTTTCCCCATGTCATCAGCCACTCCTTGACGACCTCGTGCGAGTGAACCCGTCCCGCCGCGACATCGGCCCGGGCTCGCGCGATCGCTGCCGCCTCGGCTTCACGATCGCGTTGCTCGAAAATGCCCGGCTCATGCTTCATGGCCGCGATCATACCCGCGTGCTTGGCCGAAAACCACCCGACACTTTGACCGCAAACAACGGGATGCGACAGCGAGCGGAAGCCGGTAAAAACATTGCCATGCTCCACCGCACCACCCTTCCCTCCCCGCTCGGCGACCTGACGCTGGTCGCCGACGACACCGCGCTTATCGCAATCCTGTGGCCCGATGACAGACCGGGACGCGTGCGGCTGGAGGCGACCGTCGAAACCCTCGACCACCCGGTTCTCGCCGCCGCCGCGACGCAGCTCCGCGAATATTTCGCCGGCACGCGCACCACCTTCGACCTGCCGCTCAGCCCACGCGGCACCGCCTTCCAGCGCGACGTGTGGCGCGCGCTGGATGCCATCCCTTATGGCGAGACGCGCAGCTATGCCGACATCGCGCAGGCGATCGGCCGCCCCACCGCGACCCGCGCGGTCGGCGCGGCGAACGGGCGCAACCCGATCTCGATCGTCACCCCCTGCCACCGTGTGATCGGCCGCTC
Organism: Sphingomonas phyllosphaerae; assembly: GCA_036946405.1. NCBI lineage: Bacteria > Pseudomonadati > Pseudomonadota > Alphaproteobacteria > Sphingomonadales > Sphingomonadaceae > Sphingomonas > Sphingomonas phyllosphaerae. The sequence goes on from JAQIJC010000001.1 coordinate 200,505, forward strand.
GGGCGCGCTGACCGGCTTCGCCGGCGGGCTGGCGGCGAAGCAACATCTGCTCGCGCACGAGCAACGCTAGGAGATATTCCCATCGCCGCCCGCATTCCGTAAGGGCTGTCGCCATGACCGACGATCGCACCCAGGCCGACGAGCGCAACGTCCAGTTCGAGCGCGAAGCATTGTTGTTTCACTCGGAGGGTCGCCCCGGCAAGATCGAGATCGTGCCCTCCAAGCCGATGGCGTCGCAGCGCGATCTCGCGCTCGCCTATTCGCCCGGCGTCGCGATCCCGGTGCAGGCGATCGCCGACGATCCCGCCACCGCCTATGACTATACCGCCAAGGGCAATCTGGTCGCGGTGATCTCGAACGGCACCGCAATCCTCGGCATGGGCAATCTCGGCGCGCTCGCCGGCAAGCCGGTGATGGAAGGCAAGGCGGTGCTGTTCAAGCGCTTCGCCGACGTCGATTCGATCGATATCGAACTGAAGACCGAGGACGTCGACCGGATCATCGACGCGGTCGAGTTGATGGAGCCGACCTTCGGCGGCATCAACCTCGAGGACATCAAGGCCCCGGAATGTTTCATCATCGAGCAGACACTGCGCGAGCGGATGAACATCCCGGTCTTCCATGACGACCAGCACGGCACCGCGATCATCTGCGCCGCGGGCGTCATCAACGCCTGCCTGCTGACCGGCCGCAAGCTCTCGGAGATCAAGGTCGTCGTCAACGGCGCGGGCGCGGCGGCGATCGCCTGCACCGAACTCATCAAGGCGATGGGCGTGCGGCACGACAACGTGCTGATCTGCGACCGCACCGGCGTGATCTACCAGGGTCGCGATGGCGTGAATCAATGGCAGTCGGCGCACGCCGCCAACACCGATCGCCGCACGCTGACCGAGGCGCTGCACGGCGCGGACGTGTTCCTTGGCCTGTCGGCGGCGGGCGCGCTCAAGCCGGAGATGGTGGTCGACATGGCCCCGGCCCCGATCATCTTCGCGATGGCCAATCCCGAGCCGGAGATCCGCCCCGAACTCGCCAAGGCGGCGCGCCCGGACGCGATCGTCGCGACCGGGCGCTCGGATTACCCGAACCAGGTCAACAACGTGATCTGCTTCCCGTTCATCTTCCGCGGCGCGCTCGATGTGCGCGCGACCGGCATCAACGACGCGATGAAGATCGCCGCCGCCAATGCGATCGCCGAACTGGCGCGGCAGCGCGTGCCCGAGGAGGTCGCGATCGCTTACGGCGTTCAGCACAGCTTCGGCCCCGAATATATCATCCCGTCGCCGTTCGATCCGCGGCTGATGGAGATCGTCCCCGCCGCGGTCGCTAAGGCGGCGATGGACTCGGGCGTCGCGACCAAGCCGATCCTCGACATGGCCGCCTATGCGGCGGCGCTGCGTGCACGGCTCAACCCGACCACCTCGGTGCTCAGCCTCGCCTATGAAGGCGCCAAGGCCAATCCGAAGCGCGTGCTGTTCGCGGAGGGCGAGGAGGAAGTCGTGCTGCGCGCGGCGATCGCCTTCAAGGAAGGCGGCTATGGCACGCCGGTGCTGGTCGGGCGCGAGGACGTCTACGATCGCTTGCGCGCGCTCGGCATCGCCAATCCGGAAGAATATGAGCTGCACAACAGCCGTGTCTCGCCGCTGGTGCCCAAGATGGTCGACTTCCTCTACCAGCGCCTGCAACGCCGCGGCTTCCTGCGCCGCGAGGTTGAGCGGATGATTAACCAGGACCGCAACATCTTCGGCTCGGTGCTGCTCCAGCTGGGCGAAGCGGATGCGATGATCACCGGCGTGACGCGCCCGTTCGCGCAGTCGATGCGCGAGATCAAGCGCGTGATCGATCCCGCGCCCGGCCGCACCGCCTTCGGCATCCATGTGCTGGTCGGCCAGTCTCACACCGTCTTCATCGCCGACACCACGGTCAACGAACGCCCGACCGCCGAGGAACTCGCCGACATCGCCGAACAGACCGCCGCGGTCGCGCGCCGGTTGGGCCAAGAACCGCGCGTGGCTTTCCTCAGCTATTCGACCTTCGGCAACCCCAACGGCCAGTGGCTCGACAACATCCGCGGCGCGGTGCAGGTGCTCGACGACCGCAAGGTGAGCTTCGAATACGAGGGCGAGATGGCCCCCGACGTCGCGCTCAACCCGCGCCAGCTCAAGAACTTCCCGTTCGCGCGGTTGTCGGGACCGGCGAATGTGCTGGTGATGCCGGGGCTGCAATCGGCGAACATCTCGGCGAAGCTGCTGCGCGAGCTGGGCGGCGACGACATGATCGGCCCGATGCTGGTCGGCATGGAAAAGCCGGTGCAGATCGCGCCGATGACGTCGACCGCGGGCGATCTGGTGACGCTGGCGGTGCTCGCGGCGGGGGGGATCGCGCGCTGAGGTGAATGAGGGGCATTTGCCCCCCATTGCGAACATCGGACTGGGCCTGTCACGAAATGAGAGGCTGACACTGAGGACGCATTGGACAAATTCGTTTCCACAATCCTGATCGCCGTTGCGTTCGCCTACACGCTCATAGTCTCCTTCATCGTCTTGTTTACGATCGGCTTCTTCGGGCTTGAAGATTTGGGCAAGAATTTGATTGGGCTCATAGTCTTCTGCCTCATTGCTCTCTCCCCTCTGGCGGTATGGCCTTACTGCCTGAGACGGGCTGCGGCGTGGCGGCGAGGTGAGCATCCGCCCTTCTGAACAGACTTTGTGTCACGCCTGCTCACCACCAAGATCCGTCATTCCCGCGAAGGCGGGAATCCAGAACCTCTGACGTCTCGCCTCTATCGGAAGACCTGCGCGTCTGGATTCCCGCCTGCGCGGGAATGACGAGGAGGCGATATCACGCCCCCGCCCGCGCCCGCCGCATCATCCCCTGCGCACTCGCGACATGATGCGCGTGGCAGATCGCGACCGCCAGCGCGTCTGCGGCATCCGGCCCGGCCAGCTTCGCGCCGGGCAGCAGCACTGCCATCATCGCCTGGATCTGTCTTTTCTCCGCGCCGCCGGTGCCGACCACCGCCTTCTTGACCGTCGAGGGATGATATTCCCCGATCGTCAGCCCCGCCCCGCTCGCGGCGAGCAGCACCACCCCGCGCGCCTGCCCCAGCTTGAGCGTCGATTGCGCATTGGTGTTGCCGAGCACCTCCTCGACCGCCGCCTCGTCGGGCCGCTCGGCGCGGAGGACATCGATCAGCGCCGAATAGAGGTTCGCAAGCCGGCGCGGCAGCGGCATCGACGGATCGGTGCGGATCTGCCCGTTGCCGACATGGCTCAGCCGGTTGCCCTCGGCACGGATCACCCCCCAGCCGGTCGTGCCGAGCCCGGGATCGAGGCCGAGGATGATCATCGCTCAAGCCCCTCCCCCTCGGGAGTTGCAGGTCGGTCATGCCCCCGGCATGACCTGAACGATGCAGCGCATCGTTCACCTGCAACTGGGTTGGGGTGGGGCACGCCGGACCAGCGATCGGGGCGAGCTTGCAGGGCGGCTACGATCGTGAGCAGGACGCCTTCCATATTCTCGCGGACGTCCAAGTTGGAGAAGCGCAGGGTGTGAAAGCCTTTGATGGCGATGAAGCGGTCCCGGGTAGCGTCCGCGACCGGATCATGCGTGTCGCCATCGACCTCGATGATCAGCCCCTTCGCCGGGCAAAAGAAATCGGCAATGTAAGGCGCGATAACGTGCTGGCGACGGAACTTGTGGCCGAGCTTGGTTCCTGACAATTCGCGCCAGAGCCTTTTCTCCCACTCGGTGGGATTGCGCCGCATGTCCGCGGCACGGGTCAGCAATTCGATTTCGCTCGTCATTCCCCCACCCCAACCCCTCCCCTGAAGGGGAGGGGCTTTCAGGTCACCCCAGCTTCGCCATCACCTCGTCGGACACTTCGTAATTCCCCCACACCGTCTGCACGTCGTCGTCGTCGTCCAGCGCATCGATCAGCTTGAACAGCGTCGCCGCATCCGCCTCGGTCACCTCGACCATCGTCTGTGGGCGCCACGCCAGCTTCGCGCCCTCGGCCTCGCCCAGCACCGGCTCCAGCGCCTTGGCGACCTCGTGGAGCGAACCCTGCTCGGTCCAGATCTCATGGCCTTCCTCGGTCGAGGTGACGTCCTCGGCCCCGGCCTCCAGCGCCGCCTCGAACACCTTCTCGGCATCGCCCGCGCTCGCCGGATAGTTTATGAGCCCCATCCGGTCGAAGCCGTGGCTCACCGAGCCGCTCGCGCCCAGATTGCCGCCGTTCTTCGACACCGCGGTGCGCACGTTGGTTGCGGTGCGGTTGCGATTGTCGGACAGCGCCTCGATGATCAGGCTCACCCCGCCCGGGCCGAAACCCTCGTAGCGGATTTCCTCGTAATTCTCGGTGTCGCCCTTGCTCGCCTTGTCGATCGCGCGCTGGATATTGTCCTTGGGCATCGACTGCGCCTTGGCGGCGTTGATCGCGGCGCGCAGCCGCGGGTTCATGTCGGGATCGGGCAGCCCCATCTTCGCCGCGACGGTGATTTCGCGGCTGAGCTTGGAGAACATGCCGGAGCGCTTCTTATCCTGCGCGCCCTTGCGGTGCATGATGTTCTTGAACTTGGAATGGCCTGCCATGGTCGCCTCTGACGGATAATCCCGTGCCTTTACGCGCGAGGGCCCCCATTCGCCAACCCGTCTATCTTCGCCTCCAGCGCCGCCAGCCGCTCGATCACCAGCCCGTCGATCTTTTCGTGTAGCCGCAGGATCTCCAGCTCGGCGCGCAAATTGGTTTCATAGTCGAGGCTGGCGGCCAGCCGGTCCTTCGCCGCCTGCCGGTTCTGGCTCATCATGATGACGGGCGCCTGCACCGCGGCCAGCGTCGACAGCATCAGGTTGAGGAAGATGTACGGATAGGGGTCGAACTGCAGCCCGAAATATTTCAGCACGTCGGTGTTGAGCAGCATCCACCCGACCAGCACCACCGTGAAGGCGATGATGAACCCCCACGATCCGCCGACCGCCGCGACCCGATCGGCCAACCGGTCGCCGAAGCTGGCGCGCAGATCGGCCTCGTCGGCGGCGTCGCGGCTGACCAGCGTCCCCGCATCGATACTGTCGAGGACGCGGCGTTCCTCGGCATCCAGCGAATGGCGCGGCTTGCCGATGATGCGCAGCGCGAGATCGGCGATCGGTGGACGGTGCGCCATGGACGTTTCCCCTTCGTGACGCGCCCCCGTAGCCGCACGCCGCGGTCGCGCAAAGCGCTTGCCCAACCGGGGCCTGATCGGCCAAACGGGGCGCGATCATGACCGTCAGCGTAGACATGGGGCACGACGAGCGCGGCGCGCCCGTGACCATGGACCTCGAAGAACTGCTCGCCACCCGGTTGCTCGTCCAGGGCAATTCCGGGTCCGGCAAGTCGCATCTGCTGCGCCGCTTGCTCGAACGCAGCGCGGGACAGGTACAACAGGTGGTGATCGACCCCGAGGGCGATTTCGTCACCTTGTCCGAACGCTACGGCCATGTCGTGATCGAGGGCGCGGATTATGCCGAACGCGAGCTGGCGCGAATCGCCGCCCGGCTGCGCGAGCACCGCGCCAGCGTAGTGCTGAGTCTCGAAGGGCTGGAGGCGGAGGGGCAGATGCGCTGCGCCGCCGGCTTCCTCAATGCGCTGTTCGACGCGCCGCGCGAACATTGGTATCCGGCGCTGGTGGTGGTCGACGAGGCGCAATTGTTCGCGCCGACCACCGGTGGCGAGGTCGCCGAGGAGGTCCGCCGCGCCTCGCTGTCGGCGATGACCAATTTGATGTGCCGCGGGCGCAAGCGCGGCCTGGCGGGCGTGATCGCGACGCAGCGGCTGGCGAAGCTCGCCAAGAATGTCGCGGCCGAGGCGAGCAACTTTCTGATGGGGCGCACCTTCCTCGACATCGACATGGCGCGTGCCGCCGATCTGCTCGGCATGGAGCGGCGGCAGGCCGAATCGATCCGCGATCTGGCGCGCGGCACCTTCATGGCGCTGGGGCCGGCGGTGTCGCGGCGGCCGATCACGGTGCGGATTGGCACGGTCGAGACGCAGGCGCGCAGCGGCAGCCCCAAGCTGGTCCCGCTGCCGCAGGCCGATTCGGTCGACCTGCAATCTTTGCTCGATGTGACGCCCGAGGCCGCGCCGACGCTGCCGATGACCTTCGATCCGCGCCCGCGCCGCGTGCCCGCCGACGAATTGCTGTCCGATATCGAGGCGCCCGCACCCTCCACCCCCGCCCCGTCGCTCCCCGACCGCAACGAGGAAGAGGTCGAGGCGGTCTATGCCGAGGTGCTGCGCGCGATCGTCACCGACGACGAAAGCAGCGGACGTCCGGCGGCGGTGCTCTATCAGGACTTTCAGGTCCGCTGCCGGATGGCCGGTATCGCCAAGCCCGCGCTCGACCTCGCCGCGTTCAGCCGCCGTCTGTCGTGCGCGCGCGCCGGCATCTTCGATCCGCATGCCGATGAATGGGCGAGCGTCCTCGCGCTGGCCGGCGGACTGCCCGACGACATGCTCGGCGCGTTCCTGCTGGTCGCCAAGGCGGCGCGCGACGGTGCGCCGTGCCCGTCCGACATTGCGATCGCGAACACCTACGGCACCAGCTCGATCGGGCGGGTCAAGCGGCTGATCGGCTATATCGAAGGGCGCGACCTGTTCGTGACGCGCACCGACATGGGCGGCAAACGCTCGATCACGATCCCGCATCTCGGCTGGACGACCGCACCGGCGGAGGCGGCGTAGCTTACTGTCGCCCCGAACCTGACCGAGCCGCGTGCCCCCGCCCAGTCGTCATTACCGCGCAGGCGGGAATCCAGAAGCGCAGGTCCGGCGATAGAAGCGACACGTCAGAGGTTCTGGATTCCCGCCTGCGCGGGAATGACGCCCCCCTCCGAGCAACGAACACCGACCCTGAAACACAAACCCGTTCACGCCCGCCGGCTTAGCCGCCAGCCCTCACTTCACCTTCAGCGCATCCTCGATCTGCGCCGCCGGCGCCGAGAGCATCGTGAACACCGTATGCGCGGCGATCCCCGCCATCGTCACCGCGACCGCCACCAGCACGAGGAACTGGAACATCGACGCGAAGCTGCGTGATCGCTCCACCTTGCGCGCCATCTGCGCTTCATGCGCCAGCCGGCGTTCGGCGCGGCGGTCGCTTTCGGGTTGCGCGGCGCTGCGGTCGGGACGACCGGCCAGCCGCGGCTCGTCGACCAGCGCCTTGACCGACAGCCGGTCCTGCGAGCGCAGCCCGAAGAACCGGCCCTTGTTCCACTGGACGCGCCCGACGATCACCAGCGTCCCGCGCCGGATCTCGACGTAACTGCCGACCGCCGGCGGCTGGTCGCACCCGGCCATCAGACCGCGCGAGGAAATATTATGGATCACGATATCCAGCCAGCGTGCTTCCACCCGCATCCTTGACGGGACGAGCACGGTGATCCGCTCCTCCCGCGGCCGGAATCCGGACTGCAAACCCGCCAGCACCTGTCGCTTACCCCCACGTTCGCCCGACGAGAACGGTATACAGTGGAAGAAGCGAAGACAAGATTAACGGCCGCCGTCGCGACGGCCATTCATGATCTAGATCATGCCAAGCGCTTGCATGTAGACTTCAAGGATAGACTGTTCTTCTTGATATTCTTCACGTTTCTTCTTGCGGATCTGCAAGATCTTGCGGATCGCCTTGGCGTCGTAGCCGCGGCTCTTCGCCTCGGCCATCACGTCCTTGATGTCGTCGGCGATGCCCTTCTTCTCTTCCTCCAGCCGTTCGGCCCGCTCGATCAGCAGCCGCAGCTCGTCGGCTGCCACCGAACCGCCGCCCATGCCTTCGCCACGCTCTTCCGCCATCATACTTCCCCAGAAAAAACGACGCCGCCCGCAACACCGGCGCGAATCGCGCGGGCGGGGACGGCGTGGTGGATACCCGGTAAGGGGTGCGGCGGCGCGTCTACGCCCGCGCGCGCCGATGCTCAAGTGTGTCGCGGACGATCGCCCGCGCCCTGCGATCAGGCGTTCTTCGCGACGCTCTCGGCCATGCGCGCAAGCTGCTCGGGCGTCGCGTCGCCCTGATGCGCGGCCTTCCATTGTGCATAGGGCATGCCGTAAATCGCCGCGCGCGCGTCGTCCTTGTCGAGCCCGCCGGCCTCGCCCACCCAGTCGGACAGGCAGTTGCGGCAAAAACCGGCCAGTCCCATCAGATCGATATTCTGCGCGTCGGTGCGATGGCGCAAGTGTCGGACGAGCCGGCGGAAAGCAGCCGCCGCTACGGCATCGTCCAGCGTGTCGAGGCGGTCCATGTGATCTCCCGGATTTGATCCTGCGGCGTTACTCGTTAAGGCCGTGCCGGCAAAGCAGGAAGGCGCATGACCCTGAACCCGAATCATATCGCTCCGCGCTCGCGCAAGGTTCGCGTGCTCGCGACGCTCGGCCCGGCCAGCAATACGCTGGAAATGATCACCACCCTTTTCCAGGCGGGCGCAGATGCGTTCCGCGTCAACATGAGCCACGGCGATCAGCAATCGAAGATCGCGGTCATCCAGGCGATTCGCTCGCTGGAGGAGCGGTTCAAGCGTCCGACGACGATCCTTGCCGATCTTCAGGGGCCCAAGCTGCGCGTCGGCAAGTTCGACGGCGGGCGCGTCACGCTCGAACATGGCAGCACCTTCGTGCTCGATCACGATCCGACCCCGGGCAACGCGTCGCGCGTTCGGCTGCCGCACAAGGAGATTTTCGCCGCGATCGAGCCGGGCGCACGCCTGCTGCTCGACGACGGCAAGCTGGTGCTGCGCGTTACCGACCATGACGCCGACCGCATCGTCACCACGGTCGAGGTCGGCGGCCCGCTGTCCGACAACAAGGGGCTCAACGTTCCCGACGTCGTGATCCCGATGGCGGCACTGACCGAGAAGGACCGCTCCGACCTCGCTTTCGCGATCGACCAGGGCGTCGACTGGATCGCGCTGTCGTTCGTCCAGCGCCCCGAGGATCTGTGGGAAGCGCGCAAGCTGATCGGCGGCAAGGCCGCGTTGCTCGCCAAGATCGAGAAGCCCGCCGCGATCGAGCGGCTCGAGGAGATCGTCGAGGCGTGCGACGGCGTGATGGTCGCGCGTGGCGATCTCGGCGTCGAGCTGCCGCCGCAGTCGGTGCCGCCGCTCCAGAAGCGCATCGTCGAAACCGCGCGCCGCATGGGTCGCCCGGTCGTCGTCGCGACGCAGATGCTCGAATCGATGATACAAAGCCCGTCGCCGACCCGCGCCGAGGTGTCCGACGTCGCGACCGCGATCTACGACGGCGCCGATGCGATCATGCTCTCGGCCGAAAGTGCTGCGGGCCAGTGGCCGGTCGAATCGGTCGCGATGATGAACGCGATCGGCGACGCGGTGGAGCGCGATCCGATGCATGGCGACCGCATCCACTTTACCGTCACCCGCCCCGATCCGACCACCGCCGACGCGCTCGCCGAGGCGGCGAAGAACATCGCCGACACCGTCTCGGCCTCGGCGATCATCTGCTTCACCATGTCGGGATCGACCGCGCGCCGCATCGCGCGTGAGCGCCCGTCGGTGCCGATCCTCGTGCTGACGCCCAGCACGGACACCGCGCGGCGGCTCGGATTGCTGTGGGGGACGCACAACGTCAACACGCGCGATGTCGAGTCGTTCGAGGAAATGGTCGCCAAGGCCAAGCGCATCGCACTGCGCCAGGGGATCGCCAAGGCCGGCGATCGCGTGATCGTGATGGCTGGCGTACCGTTCCGCACGCCGGGTTCGACCAACGTACTGCATGTCGTGCAGATCGTCGGCGACGAGCTGAAGGACTATCGCGCCCCCGACGCGCAGTAACCGGCGCGCGTCCGTCGCTCGGCAAAGAGCGACGGACAAGTGTTTACATACGCCAGCTGAACCACTTGAGCGAAGCGTCCACGTCTGCTTAAACCGATTTTAATGTTAAACTTTGGCAAAGTGGAAAGTTGCTTTGCCGCAATGACCGACAGCAGCATTTCCGGTCGCGCCGGCGATACGCCGACGATCGGACCGACGGATAGTGGTCACTGCCGACGCGCGGGGCGGGATGGACGGCGATGGAACGGGTAATTCGCAACAACAGGTTACGGGTCGAGCTCGCCGCCGCCCGACGCGCATCGACGATGATTACCGATCCGTTGTCGATGCGCGTGCTGGTCGACTACATTGCCGAGCTGGAAGAACAACTATACCGCGGCGACGCTACCTTCGTTCATGTGGCGTCGTCGTTTGCACAGACCAGCTCGTCGAGGCGGTAACCTTCTGACGATCGCGCGCGCAACCGCGGCGCGGTCCGGTCAATCCTCCGTCGCATGAACCTCGGCGGTCAGCGGGGGCGTCTGCTGGTGCTGAACGACCTTCCAGACCTCATGCTCCAGGCGACGGTAGGTCGAGGTACAATGCGCGACATAGCGTTCGTCGCCCTTCGTCGCCTCGACGCCATAGGCGATCACGATCAGCCCTTCCTGCGGCCGCACGATCCGGCCGTCCTTGAAGGTGACCCGCTCCCAGCGCGGCGTCTGCGACACCGCATCGACCGCCGCCTCGCTTTCGAGGACGTACGGCGGCTGCGGCACGACCATCAGCGCCGATTCATCGATCGACTCGCGGTAATGATCGGCGTCGCCGGTCCACAGGCTTTCCTCGAACGCCCAAACGCGATCGTCTTCCATGGCTCTCTCCTAATGAGGTCGAAGCCAGAAAGCCGTGGTACGCCCGATCGTTCCGCCGCGCCTCAGCGCAGCAGGCCGGCCGCGACCAGTGCAGGACGCAGCGTCGCCGCGTCAGTGAACAGATGCGCGTGAATGCCCAGCGCCTGCGCGCCGGCGATATTCGCGGCATTGTCGTCAATGAAGAACGCCTCGCCCCCCGCCAGCCCGAACCGATCGAGCGCGAGCCGGTAGATCGCGGCATCGGGCTTCACCAGCCGCTCTTCACCCGAAACGACGATGTCGCGGAAGCGGTCGAACACCGCCGCCTCCCGCGCGCGGAACGGCGGGAAGAATTCGTGGCTGAAGTTGGTGATCGCAAACAGCGGCACGTCCGCCGCGTCCAGTTCCTCGACGATCGCGATCATGCCGGGGATCGGCCCCGGGATCTGCTCGCCGAAGCGTGGTCCCCAATGGGCGATCATCTCGGCATGTTCCGGGAATCGCGCGCCAAGCTCCGCGCTGGTCTCCGCGAACGGGCGACCGGCGTCGTGCTGGAAATGCCACTCCTTCGTGGCGACCTCGTTCAGGAACACGTCGAGCGCCCGTTCGTCATCGAACAGGCGCTCGTACAGAACCCGCGGGTTCCAGTCGTACAGGACGTGCCCGACGTCGAAAATGACCGACGTCGGCATCACGCCGGAATCAGCCCTGGCGGGCCTTGAACCGGCGATTCGTCTTGTTGATGACATAGGTCCGGCCGCGACGGCGGATCACGCGATTGTCGCGGTGACGGTCCTTGAGCGACTTCAGGCTGTTGCGGATCTTCATGGCTGCGCTTCTTCGAAAACTGGGAAGCGCGCCGCCTAGAGAGCGCACGCCCGAAAGTCAACCGAGCGGGAGCTTGCACCACGAGCGTGCGTTGTTATGTCGCAACGATCGTATCGGGGGTGTGTCATGCGTCGCGCGATTCTTCTGGCTCTTTCGCTGGCACCTTTGGCCGCCTGCACCACCGGGCCGCAGCGCTTTCCGGTCCAGGCGACCCGCTTCCATTATGATGCGGTGGCGGAGCGCGGGACGATCGCGGTCGAGCCGCTGCCCGGCCCGTCCTCGGCCAGCCTCGAATACAAGACCTATGCCGCCGCGGTCGAGGCCGAGCTGCTCCGCAACGGCTTCACCAGCGCCGCGCCAGGCAGCAAGCCCGACTTCATCGCCACCGTCGGCTTCACGCGCGCCGAGCGCGGGCTGCCGCCCAAGCGTTCGCCGATCCAGATCGGGATCGGCGGCGGCGGTTATTCGGGCGGCTGGCGCGGCGGCAGCGGGCTGGGCGGCGGGGTCAGCTTCCCGGTCGGCGGCGACTCGGGCGGGCGGCTCGGGCTCGTCACCGAACTGGCGGTCCGCATCCGTCACGGCGCCGACGCGATCTGGGAGGGTCAGGCGCAATCGCTGACCGACACCAGCGCCCCCGACGCCGACGCCGCCTCGGTCGCCGGGCGACTCGCGGGCGCGCTCTTCAAGAATTTCCCCGGCGATTCGGGGCGGACGGTCGAGGTAAAATGACGCTGGACATCAACGCCGCGTTCGACGGCGGCAACATCAAGCTCGTCAGCCTGGAGGGCGCGGGCGACGACTGGCGCTGCGATCTGGAGATCGTCCGCGATCACCAGTCCGACTTCTTCCAGTGGTTCTATTTCCGCGCCGCCGGGCTGCGCGGCAAGCGCGTCGCCTTCCGCATCCTCAACGCCGGCGAGTCGGCCTATCCGTTCGGCTGGCCGGGCTACAAGACCCGCGTCTCGACCGACCTCGAGCAATGGCGGATGATCGACACCCGCTACGACGGCGGCGTGCTCGGCTTCGACTGGACCGGGCAAGGCGACGTGGCGTGGTTCGCCTATTTCGCGCCCTATACGATGGAGATGCACGCCCGACTGGTCGCGCGTATCGCCGGCCGCGCGGGCGTGACGCACCGCCAGCTCGGCGAGACGCTCGACGGACAGGCGATCGACTATTTCCGCCTCGGCACCGGCGAAAAGCAGGTGTGGCTCTACGCGCGCCAGCATCCCGGCGAATCGATGGCCGAATGGTGGATGGACGGCGCGCTCGACTGGCTGACCAGCCCCGTCGCCGCGCCGCTGCTGCGGGAGGCAACCGTCCATGTCGTCCCCAACATGAACCCCGACGGCACGCGCCGCGGCCATCTGCGCACCAATGCGGCGGGGGTGAACCTCAACCGCGAATGGCACGCCCCCACGTCCGAGCGCAGCCCCGAAGTGCTGTGCGTGCTGCAGGAGATGGACAAGACAGGCGTCACCTTCGCGATCGACGTCCACGGCGACGAGGCGATCGCCGCCAATTTCATCGCGGGTTTCGAGGGCATTCCGTCGTGGAACGGCGCGCGCGGCGACCGCTTCACCGAGTTCGGCCGGCGGCTGGCGGCGCACACCCCCGATTTCCAGACGCAGCTCGGCTATGAGAAGTCCGCGCCCGGCACCGCCAATCTGTCGATGTCGACCAACCAGCTCGCCGAGCGGTTCGGCGCGGTGTCGGTGACGCTGGAGATGCCGTTCAAGGATCATGACGCCAACCCCGACCCGGCGTTCGGATGGAGCGCCGAACGGTCGAAGTCGCTCGGCGTCGCCTGCCTCGAAGTGCTGACCGAGATGATCCCGACGCTGTAAGCGCGGTCGGATCGCCCCCTGTTCGTCGCCCCGGACGTGATCCGGGGCCCCGCTTCTTTGCAACCCACGGAAAAGCGGGACCCTCGGATCAAGTCCTGGGTGACGCGGGAGCATGGCATGAGACACGCTCCCGCGTCACCACCGCCGTCATCAACCCCGCCACTTGGCCAGCGCCGCATCATACCGCTCGCGCGCCGCATCGCGTGCGTCCTCCAGCTTACGCCGCTCCATGCGCCAGCGCCGGTCGGCGGCCTTCTCCTCGCGTTCCAGCGCCGCGCGGCGCTTCGCCAGTTCCTTGCACTCCGCTTCCTCGGCAGCAGCAGCCGTGTCGAGCGCCGCCTCCGCATCATCCAGCGCCTTGCGGCTCGGCCGTGGCACCGGCTTGACCGACACCTTCTTCGACACCGCCGCCTTACCCGCTCGCCGCGATGCGGGCGCGGCGGCCAGTTGCTCCTCCGCACTCCCACGCGACCTCTTCACGACCTCGCCCGGCGTGGCGAGCGGCGCTTCCATCAGCGCGGGATCGGTCACCTCCTCCGCCGCGCCGCGCGCGAACAGATCGGCTGTCGCACCCCATGCCGCCAACGCTGCCCTGCGACTCGGTGCGGCCACATAGGCGTCGTGAAAGCCGGCGGGAGTGCGAAAGACCTTCAGCTTGCGCGGCATCGCCCTGTCCTTTCGCCTCCGCCGGGGTTCGCCCGTTCCAACCGCCCGGCGCGCGCGTGGTTCAGAACCTCCCCCGTCATTCCCGCACAGGCGAAAGCTCTGCAAAAATCTGCCAGTTCCCCTCCATCGTTCGTCACCCCGGACTTGTTCCGGGGTCCACTGCTCCGCAGAAACGGCGACTTCGACGCTCGCGTAACAGTGGATGCCGGAACAAGTCCGGCATGACGATGAGAGTTCTCAGAGGTCTCGCACAGACAGGAATTCAGACGAGCAGGTCCGTCGATAGCGCCGGAAGGTCTGCGGCTCCGGATCCTCACCCGCACGGGATAACGGCGCGCGCCACCACCCGCGCACCGCCCAGCCACAATCGCTTACATCCGCTCCCGCCACCCCCCTTTCGCACATGCGGCACCACTGCTATCGCCCGCGGCGACCGAGACATTCGCTCCCGTCGCCGCGCGCGCCCGCCGCCCGGCGACGGCCCTTGACGAAAGGACTTTGCCCATGACGGCCATCGGCCAGGATACGCTCAACGCCCGCCAGACGCTGCAGGCCGGGGGCAAGTCCTATGACTATTTCTCGCTGAAGACCGCCGAGCAGAAGTTCGGCGACATCAGCCGCCTGCCCTTCTCGATGAAGGTGCTGCTCGAGAACATGCTGCGCTTCGAGGACGGCGTCACCGTCACCGAGGCCGACGTCAAGGCGATCGTCGACTGGCAGCAGGAGCGTCGTTCGGACCGCGAGATCCAGTATCGCCCCGCGCGCGTGCTGATGCAGGACTTCACCGGCGTGCCGTGCGTGGTCGACCTCGCCGCGATGCGCGACGCGATCACCAAGCTGGGCGGCGACGCGGCGAAGATCAATCCGCAGGTTCCCGTCCATCTCGTCATCGATCACTCGGTCATGGTCGACGAATTCGGCACGCCCAAGGCGTTCGAGGATAACGTCGATCTCGAATATGCCCGCAATGCCGAGCGCTACGAGTTCCTCAAGTGGGGCAGCAAGGCGCTCGACAATTTCAAGGTCGTGCCGCCGGGCACCGGCATCTGCCACCAGGTGAACCTCGAATATATCGGCCATGCGGTCTGGTCGTCGCAGGAAACCGGCGACCACGCCAAAAGCGGCGCGACGATCGCTTATCCGGATACCTTGGTCGGCACCGACAGCCACACGACGATGATCAACGGTCTCGGCGTGCTCGGCTGGGGCGTCGGCGGGATCGAGGCCGAGGCGGCGATGCTCGGCCAGCCGGTCTCGATGCTGATCCCCGAGGTGGTCGGCTTCAAGCTGACCGGCGCGCTGCGTGAGGGCATCACCGCCACCGATCTGGTGCTCACCGTCACGCAGATGCTGCGCGCCAAGGGCGTGGTCGGCCGCTTCGTGGAGTTCTACGGCCCGGGCCTCGACCAGATGACGCTCGCCGATCGCGCGACGATCGCCAACATGGCGCCCGAATACGGCGCGACCTGCGGCTTCTTCCCCGTCGACGACAAGACGCTCGATTACATGCGCCTCACCGGCCGCCCCGACGAGGTCGTCGCGCTGACCGAGGCCTATGCCAAGGCGCAGGGCATGTGGCGCTATGCCGATGCGGTCGATCCGGTCTTCACCGACACGCTCGAACTCGACATGGGCACGGTCGTCCCGTCGCTCGCCGGCCCGAAGCGCCCGCAGGACAAGGTCAGCCTCGACACCGTCGACGAAGTGTTCAACGGCGACCTGTTCAAGCTGTACCACAAGGAAAAGCCGGCGCGCGTCGACGTCGACGATCGCGGGCATGACATCGGCGACGGCGACGTCGTGATCGCCGCGATCACCAGCTGCACCAACACCTCGAACCCGTCGGTGCTGGTCGCCGCCGGTCTGGTCGCGCGCAAGGCGAACGCGCTCGGGCTGAAGCCGAAGCCGTGGGTGAAGACCTCGCTCGCGCCGGGGAGCCAGGTCGTCACCGACTATCTCGACAAGGCCGGGCTGTCGGCGGATCTCGACGCGATCGGCTTCAACCTCGTCGGCTATGGCTGCACCACCTGCATCGGCAATTCGGGGCCGCTCGCCGCGCCGATCTCGAAGGCGATCAACGAGAACGATCTCGTCGCCGCCTCGGTGCTGTCGGGCAACCGCAACTTCGAGGGCCGCGTCTCGCCCGACGTGCGCGCCAACTTCCTCGCCTCGCCGCCGCTGGTCGTCGCCTATGCGCTGAAGGGCAGCGTGACGACCGACATGAACGAGACGCCGATCGGTCAGGGCACCGATGGCGCGGATGTGTACCTGCGCGACATCTGGCCCACCAACCAGGAGGTTTCGGACCTCATGGCCGCCAACATCGACGACGGCATGTTCCGCGCCCGCTACGGCAACGTCTATGCCGGCGACTCGAAGTGGCAGGCGATCGACGTGACCGGCTCGGACACCTACGCCTGGCGCGCCGGCTCGACCTATGTCGCCAACCCGCCGTACTTCGAGGGCATGGAGATGACCCCGGCGCCGGTGACCGACATCATCGAGGCCAAGCCCCTGGCGATCCTCGGCGATTCGATCACCACCGACCACATTTCGCCGGCCGGTTCGATCAAGGCCGACAGCCCGGCGGGGACGTGGTTGCAGGAGCACCAGGTCAGCCGCGCCGACTTCAACAGCTATGGTGCGCGCCGCGGCCATCACGAGGTCATGATGCGCGGCACCTTCGCCAACATCCGTATCAAAAACGAGATGGTGCCGGGGGTTGAGGGCGGAATGAGCCGCTACGAGGGTCAGGTGATGCCGATCTACGACGCCGCGATGCGTCACAAGGCCGACGGCACCCCGCTCGTCATCATCGCCGGCAAGGAATATGGCACCGGCTCGTCGCGCGACTGGGCGGCGAAGGGCACTAACCTGTTGGGCGTGCGGGCGGTTATCACCGAGAGCTTCGAGCGCATCCACCGCTCGAACCTCGTCGGCATGGGCGTCCTCCCGCTCCAGTTCGCCGAAGGCGTGACCCGCGAGACGCTCAAGCTGACCGGCGACGAAACCTTCACGATCCACCATGTCGCCGACCTGCGCCCGCGTCAGGACGTCACTGTCACGCTCAAGCGCCAGGATGGGTCGACCGAGCAGTTCCAGACCCGCTGCCGGATCGATACGGTCAACGAGCTGGAATATTTCCTGAACGGCGGCATCCTGCAGTATGTGCTGCGGAACCTCGCCGCGTAAGCGACGACGATCAGGGTGATTTCGGGAAGGGAGGGCCGCTGGTCCTCCCTTTCTGCTTTTGGGGGACACAAGGTTGAGCGAAGAGTACGTCTATGACGAGGCAACAGGCGAATGGGTGCCGGCCGGTGAGGTCAGCGCCACGGCGCCGGCGGACGGCGTCGAGGTCCGCGACGCGGTCGGCAACCTGCTGGCGGACGGCGATGCGGTGACGCTGATCAAGGACCTGAAGGTCAAGGGCACCAGTCAGACGCTCAAGCGCGGCACCGCCATCAAGTCGATCCGGCTGACCGGCGACCCGCAGGAAATCGACTGCCGCTTCGACGGGATCAAGGGCTTGGTCCTGCGCGCGGAGTTCGTGAAGAAGCGCTGAGCGTCGCTCCTGTCCGTCATCCCCGCGCAGGCGGGCATCCAGACGCACAGGTTCCTCGGTAGAAGCGCGAGGTCCGAGGTTCTGGATTGCCGCCTCCGCGGGAATGATGGGTTTGGCGAGGTCACCCCACCGCCGCGCGCTTGCGCCCGTAGACGAAGTACAGCACCAGCCCCACGACGTTCCACAGCAGGAAATACTCCTGCGTTTTCAGCGGCAGGCTGAAGAACAGATACACGCATCCCAGCACGCCCAACGTCCCGACCACCGGTGCGAGCGGGGCGCGGAACGTTCGCTCGGCATCTGGCGCACGGCGACGCATCACCATCATGCACACGCACACCGCGACGAACGCCGCCAGCGTCCCGGCATTGGCGAGCGCGGCGATCGCGTCGATCGGCATCACCCCCGCGATCACCGCGACCAGCGCCGCGGTCATCAGCGTGATCCGCACCGGCGCGCCGCGCTGCGACACCTTGGCGAGCCCCGCGGGCAGCAGCCCGTCACGCGCCATCACGAAGAAAATCCGGCTCTGTCCGAACAGAAACCCCAGCAAAACCGTGGGAAGCGCGATCACCGCGCTGGCGGCGAGGAAGGTCGCGAACCCGGGCCGTTCGATATCGCGCAGGATCAGCGCCAGCGGCTCGGGCGAGCCCGCGAAGCGCGTATAGCTGAGCGCGCCGACCGCCGCGATCGCGACGCCGACATAGATGACGATGCACCCGAACATCGACCCGATGATCCCGATCGACAGGTCGCGGCCGGGGTTCTTGGTCTCCTCCGCCGCGGTCGAGATCGCATCGAAGCCATAGAAAGCGAAGAAGATGATCGCCGCCGCCGCCATCACGCCGCGCTCCTTGCCGTCGGCGTCGACCGAGGCGGTGAAGCCGTGCGGCATGAACGGGTGGAGGTTGGCGGCGTCGAAATGCGGCAGCGCGACGAACACGAAGACGGTCAGCGCGACCAGCTTTACCCCCACCAGCACCGCATTGAGCGTCGCGCTCTCCTTGGTGCCGAAGCACAGCAGTCCGGCGACGACCGCGATGATGAACACCGCGGGCAAATTGACGAGACCGCCCATTTCCGGCCCGTTGGTCAGCGCGACCGGAAAGCCGAGCGGGGTCAGCAACGCCGAGGCATAGCCCGACCAGCCGACCGCCACCGTCGAGACGACCAGCGAATATTCGAGGATCAGCGACCAGCCGATCACCCAGGCGATCACCTCCCCCAGCACGACATAACTGTAGGTATAGGCGCTCCCTGAGGCCGGGATCATCGTCGACATTTCGGCATAGGCGAGCGCGGCACAAGCGCAGATCGCCCCCGCGATCACGAAGCTGAGCATCACCGCCGGCCCCGCGCGATCTGCGCCGACGCCGATCAGCGTCAGGATGCCGGTCCCGACGATCGCACCCACGCCAAGCGCGACGAGGTGCGGCCACGAAAGGGTGCGGGCAAGGACGGGCCCGTCACCATGATCGACCGCGATCGGCTTGCGCCGGAACAGACTGGACATGCACTCCCCTTCTTATCTCTCGGGGGAAATGTAACAGCTGTGACGAGTATTGTGGAGGGTAGAGCAGCCCCTTCCGTCATTCCCGCGAAGGCGAAACCTCTGCGAACGTCATCCGTCATGCCGGACTTGTTCCGGCATGACGGGGCAGTGAGGACGACTTCCGGACGTTCGCAAAAGCCTCGCGCGCGTGGGAATGACGAAATTGCATGGGGTGAAAGCAAGGGCTCAGGCCCCCACCGGCCCGACCCCCAGCCGCGGGATCTCGATCGCCGGACAGCGATCCATGACCACCTTCAGCCCCGCCGCCTCGGCGCGCGCCGCCGCCGCCTCGTCGATGACGCCGAGTTGCAGCCACACCGCTTTCGCCCCGATCGCGATCGCCTGATCGACCACCGTGCCCGCCTCCGACGAGCGACGAAAGATATCGACCATGTCGATTGGATCGCCGAGCTGGTCGAGATCGCGGAACACGAACTCGCCATGGACATGCGTGCCCGTGATCTGCGGATTGACCGGGATGACGCGATAGCCATGCCCCTGCAAGGTCGCCATCACCCCGTTCGATGGGCGCGTCGGGCGATCGGATGCGCCGACCAGCGCGATCGTGCGCACTTCTTCGAGCAACGTCCTGATCTCGGCATCGGTGGTCAGCGGCATCGTCCCGGCTCCTTTCCTCGAAGAACGAGCCATCTTGCCCAACGGTTCAGGGCGCGCGCAATGCCCAGCGCAGCACGCGGCTCATTCCGTCCGCACCGGCCCGAATCGCCGGTCGCACGAGCGGCGGCGCGCGACGGTCGTGAAGCGCGGCCGCCCAGTCAGGAAGCAGGTCGAGCGCGGCCGCCGCCGCCACCGCCAGCCCGGCAGCCTGCGCGGGATCTGGGCCGGGCGCGAGCAGCGCATCGGCGACCTCGCGCACACGGTGGTCGCCACGCAATTGCGGGCGAACTTCGCGGTAGTAAGCGGCGATGTCGGCACGCGACCGCGGCACGTCGCTTGCGCCGAGCCGCTCGGCGACGACGGCGACGTCGGCGACGTATCGATCCTGATCGTCGGGCGACAGGGATGCATCGCGATAGCGTAGGTAGCCCCTCAGGAAGCTGTCCGTTTCGGCGACATGCACCCAGGTCAGCAGCGCGGGATCGTTGGCGTCGTAGCGGGTGCCGTCTGGCAAGTGCCCGTGAATACGGTCGTGGATCGCGCGGACCTGCGCGATCGTGCGCTCGGCCAGATCGGTCGACCCGTAAGTGGTGATGGCGATGAATTGCGCGGTGCGCCGCAGGCGACCGAGCCGGTCATTCCGGAAATCGCTGTGATCCCACACCCCCGCCAGCGCACCGGGATGCAGCATCTGGAGCAGCAAGGCGGAGATGCCGCCGATCATCATCGCGGAGAAGTCGCCATGCACCCGCCATGCGGGCGAGCGATCGGCGATCAATCCGCGGTCTTCGGGCGGGCGGGCGAGGTCCAGCTCGCCGCTGCCCACCATATCACGCAGGGATTGCGCGAGCGACGCACGGGCGCGGCCGACCGCCGGGGCGATCATCGGATCGACGATCGACATCGGCGTGCCGCCCCGTGCGGTGCGAGCGATCAGCCGTCCGCCTGAGCCGCCTTGCGGCGGCCACGCCCACCGGTCGTCGGCTCGGCAGCAGCGGCAGCCTCGCCGCGACGCGCACCGGGCTTGCGGCCGAGACCGATCTTCTTGGCCATATCGCGACGTGCCTCCGAATAGCTTTCGGCGACCATCGGATAGTCGGGCTTCAGGCCGTAACGCTGACGATAGTCGTCCGGGGTAAGACCATGACCGGCCAGGTGACGACGCAGCGTCTTGTAAGGCTTGCCGTCGATCAGCGAGATCAGATGATCCTTGGACGCGAGCGACTTCCGCACCGATACCGCCGGCGTATATTCTGCGGCGGGCTCTTCCGGTGCCGCCGGCGCAGTCGACGACGACAGGTTCGTCACCGCATCATGCATCGTGCGCAGAAATGCCGGCACATCCTCGCCCGAGGCGCGGGTGTTCGGATTGGCGAGCCACGCAATGGTCAGTTCGGTGGCAAGCTCAACTGCGTTGGCTGTCATGGTATCTTCGGACATGGGGTGCTCCCTTATTTACATAGCTCGCCCTAGACAGCGTTTCCGGGCAGGTCAACGCGCCGTGCAAATGAAATCAACATGTATCTATTTGCGACGTTAAATATCGACCGGGAACCTTTCATCCCCTGCGCTTCGCTCGCGAATGACAGGGGTGTCGCTTGACCGCAGCGCAAGACCGCGTCCATGATCGGGACAATCATAAATGAATAAAAAGGGGCTTCGCGATGAATTCGAACCGCGCACGACGCGCTCTGCTATCGGCCGCGTTGCTGGCGTTGCCGTTGTCGGCCTGTGACACGACCACGTCCGAAAAGCCCGCGACGGCCACGAAGAAAGCCCCGCCGGTACGTTACGCGCGTGATCCTTACCCTTCGACCTATCGCGCCTATCCCGGTGCCCCGACGCTCTTACGCAACGTCACGGTGTTCGATGGTGAAGGCAACCGCATCGACGGCGGTTCACTATTGTTCGCGGGCGGCAAAGTGGTCGCCGTCGGTCAGACGCTCGACGCCCCCGCCGGCGCGACGGTGATCGACGGGCAGGGCAAGTACGTCACCCCCGGGATCGTCGACATCCACAGCCACCTCGGCGATTACCCGACGCCGTCGGTACAGGCGCACTCGGACGGCAACGAGGCGACCGCGCCGATCACTGCGGATGTCTGGGCCGAACACAGTGTCTGGCCGCAGGACCCCGGCTTCGGCCGCGCGCTGGCGAACGGCGGGGTCACGACGCTGCAGATCCTGCCCGGATCGGCCAATCTGATGGGCGGACGCAGCGTGGTGCTCAAGAACGTCTATGCGCGCACGATGCAGGCGATGAAGTTCCCGGGCGCGCCGTACGGCCTGAAGATGGCGTGCGGCGAGAACCCGAAGCGAGTCTACGGCAGCAAGAACCGCGAGCCCTCGACCCGGATGGGCAATGTCGCAGTCGATCGCCAGACCTGGGCGAAGGCGGTCGCCTACAAGCGCAAATGGGACAAATACGAGGCCGAGGGCGGGGATGCTCCCGATCGCGACATCGGGATGGACACGCTGCGTGGCGTGCTGTCGGGCGAGATCATGGTCCAGAACCATTGCTACCGCGCCGACGAGATGGCGATCGTCCTCGATATGGCCAAGGAGTTCGGTTACCACGTCACGGCCTTCCACCACGCAGTTGAGGCGTACAAGATCGCCGATTTGCTCAAGGCGAGCGGCACCTGCGCAGCGGTGTGGGCCGACTGGTACGGCTTCAAAATGGAAAGCTACGACGGGATCGGTGAAAATCTCGCGATCCTCGAAAATGCCGGCGCCTGCGCGATGATCCATTCCGACGACGAGAACGGCATCCAGCGGCTCAATCAGGAAGTCGCCAAGGTGCTGTCGTCGGCGCGCCACTCGGGCATCCAGATCAGCGACGCCGCGGCATGGAAGTGGCTGTCGCTTGGCCCCGCCAAGGCGCTCGGCATCGACGCGCAGACCGGCAGCCTGAAGCCGGGCAAGATGGCGGACGTGGTGCTGTGGAACGGCAATCCGTTCAGCGTCTACACGCGCCCCGAAAAGGTCTGGGTCGACGGCGCGTTGCTCTACGATGCCAATGATCCGAAACGTCGCCCGGTGAGCGACTTCGAACTCGGCCAGCCCGGCTCGGGAGACGTCAAGTGAAGCGCGCGCTCCTTCTCCTCGCCACGATGCTGGCGACGCCTGCGATGGCACAGACGGTGGCGATCACCGGCGGCACGGTCGCGATCGGCGACGGCTCCGCACCGATCGAGGGCGGCACGGTGGTGATCGCCAGCGGGCGAATCGTCGCGGCCGGGCGCGGCGTCGCGGTGCCCTCGGGCGCGCAGGTGATCGACGCGGCGGGCAAATGGGTGTCGGCGGGCGTCGTCTCGGCACTGACCGACCTGTCGCTGGTCGATGCCGATGGCGTGCAGGAAAGCAACGACGCCGGCGCGCGCAATTCGCCGTTCAAGGCCGCCATCGACGTGTCGCTGGGTGTCAATCCGGCGGCGGTAAAGGTTGCCAACGAGCGGCTGTTCGGGGTGACCCGCGCGATCGTGACGCCGAGCGCTGAAAGCTCGATCTTCGCCGGGCAGGGCGCGGTCATCGATCTTGGCGCCGATCCGGATGCGGTGACGCGCCCGCGTGCCTTCCAGTTCGTCGAGCTGGGCGAAGGCGGCGGCAAGCTGGCGGGGGGCAGTCGCCCGGCGGCCTTCGCGTTGCTGCGCGACGCCTTTGCGCAAGCACAGGACTTCCGCCGCAACCCCGCCGCGTTCGATGGCCGCTCGCGCGACGCGCTGGTGACGCGCGCCGATGCCGAGGCGCTGCTGCGCGTGCTCGATGGGCAGGTGCCGCTGCTGGTGCATGTCGAGCGTGCGGCGGACATCCGCAACGTGCTGGCGTTGCCGCGCGACTATCCGAAGCTCAAGCTGGTGCTGGTCGGCGTGACCGAAGGCTGGCTCGTCGCACGCGAGATCGCGGCGGCGAAGGTGCCGGTGATCGCGGCGGCGCTCGCCGACCTGCCCGCGCAGTTCGAGAATCTGGCCGCGACCGAGTCGAACGTCGGCCGGCTGCGCGCCGCCGGAGTGCCGGTCGCGCTAGCCTCGACCGGCGCGTCGGGCGGCGACCATGTGCTGCGGCAGTTCGCGGGCAACCTCGTCGCGATCGCGCGCATCCCCGGCGCGACCGGGCTCGATTGGGGGCAGGCGTTCGCGTCGATCACCAGCGGTCCGGCCGAGGCGATCGGCATGGGCGGCGAGATCGGCTCGCTGCGTGCCGGGCGGCGCGCGGACGTGGTGATCTGGGACGGCGATCCGCTGGAATTGTCGTCGGTGCCGGTCGCGACATGGATCGACGGCGTCGCGCAACCGATGCGCTCGCGCCAGACCGAGCTGCGCGACCGGTATTTGACTCCCACGGAGGGTGCGTTGCCCAAAGCCTACGAGCGGCGCTGACACACGTCGTTGCTCCCGTCGTCATCCCCGCGCAGGCGGGGATCCAGACGCGCAGGTCCGTCGATGGAGGCGAATCCTCAAAGGTTCTTGATCCCCGCCGTCGCGAAACCTCTGCGCACGTCCGGAAGGTGTCCTCAATGTTGCGTCACCCCGGACTTGTTCCGGGGTCCACTGTTCCTCGGAATCAACGGCTTAACGGTTCGCGGAACGGTGGATGCCGGAACAAGTCCGGCATGACGGATGACACTCGCAGAAGTCCCGCCTGCGCGGGAATGACGAGGGGTTCGCGGGCATGACGAGGGGAGCCGGCGCGAAGAACCTCCCGCTCACCCCATCGTCAGCACGATCTTCCCCACATGGCTCCCTTCTTCCATCCGCCGGTGCGCCGCCGCCGCCTGCGCGAACGGAAAGCTGCGGTCCATCACCGGCTTCAGCTTGCCCGCCGCCGCGAACGGCCACACCGTTCGCGCGATTTCCTCGGTCACCAGCGCCTTGAACCCCGCGTCGCGCGCGCGCAGCGTCGAGCCGGTCAGCGTCAGCCGGCGCTTCATGATCTCGAACAGCGGCACCGTCGCCGATGCGCCGCGCTGCACCGCGATCGAGACGTGGCGGCCATCCTCGGCCAGGCATTGCAGGTTGCGCGGCACGTAATCGCCCCCGACCATGTCGAGCACCGCCGCGCAGCCGCGCCCGCCGGTGATCTCCTTGACCCGCGCGACGAAATCCTCCGCCTTATAGTCGATCGCATGATCCGCCCCGAGCCGCAGCGCCGCGGCCTTCTTCTCCGGCGAGCCGACGGTGACGATCACCTCCAGCCCGAACAGATTGCCCAGCGTGATCGCCATCGTTCCGATCCCGCTGGTTCCGCCATGGACCAGCACCGTGTCGCCCTCGACCGCAAAGGCGCGCTCGAACAGGTTCGTCCAGACCGTGAACAACGTCTCGGGCAGCGCCGCCGCCTCTTCCAGCGTCAGCGCGTCGGGGACGGGCAGGCATTGCGCGGCAGGGGCGACCGCATATTCGGCATAGCCGCCACCCGCGATCAGCGCACAGACGCGCTGCCCCAGCATGTCGGGATCGACCCCCTCGCCGAGCGCCGCCACTTCGCCCGCGATTTCAAGGCCCAGCGTCGAGGGCGCGCCGGGCGGGGGCGGATATAATCCTTGCCGCTGCATCACATCAGGGCGGTTCACGCCCGCGGCGGCGACTCGCACCAGCACCTCGCCGTCGCGCGGTACCGGGACGGTGCGTACCACAGGCACCAGCACCTCGGGGCCGCCGGCCTCAGTCGGGTCGATCGCCAGCATCGTATCGGGGACGTCGGTCATCGTGTCGGGGAGCCCTGCTTTGCGGTCGGCGATCATATTGACTCCGCGTTCCCCAGCGTCAACGATGCTGCCCGTGGACCTCGACGACATCCTTGGCGCACGCCCCGACGATCCGCTGACCGCGCTGCTGCGCGAGGATCTCGATCGGCTGTCGGTCGCGGAGCTGGAGGCGCGGGTCAAGGCGCTGGAGGGCGAGATCACCCGCACGCGCAAAAAGATCGAAGGCGCTGTTAACCATCGTGCAAGTGCCGACGCGATATTCAAAAGATAACGTCGGCGTATCGGGCGGACGACAGGGTGCCGGATGCGCGGTTGGGAGGATGACGATCGGAACCGCTTGATGCGGGGCCTGTTCGTCACGACATTCGTGGCAAGGGGTCGCGTGGCTTCACGCGGCCTGCAAGGAGTAACCTGATGCCGTCATTTGCCAGCGCCCTCGAGACCACGCTGCACAAGGCACTCGAGGCCGCGTCGTCGCGCCGCCACGAATATGCGACGCTCGAACATCTGTTGCTCGCGCTGATCGACGACGAACATGCCGGACAGGTGATGTCCGCGTGCGGCGTCGATCTGGGCGAGTTGAAGACCACCGTCGCGCACTATCTCGATACCGAGCTGGGCGCGCTCAAGGTCGATGCCGCGACCGATCCCTCCCCCACCAGCGGGTTCCAGCGCGTCGTGCAGCGCGCGATCCTCCACGTCCAGTCGTCGGGCCGCGACGAAGTGACCGGCGCCAACGTGCTGGTCGCCTTGTTCTCCGAGCGCGAGAGCTATGCGGTCTATTTCCTCCAGCAGCAGGACATGAGCCGGCTGGATGCGGTGAGCTATATCAGCCACGGCGTCGGCAAGGGCGCGGCGACCCCCGAGGCGACCAGCGCCAAGGGTGCGCCCGAGGAAGAGAAGAAGGAAAAGGCCGAGGCACCGGGCAAGAAGGGCGAAAGCGCGCTCAAGCAGTTCACGGTCGACCTCAACGAAAAGGCCAAGATCGGCAAGGTCGATCCGCTGATCGGGCGTTCGGCCGAGGTCGACCGCACCGTGCAGATCCTGTGCCGCCGCTCGAAGAACAACCCGCTCTATGTCGGTGATCCCGGCGTCGGCAAGACCGCGATCGCGGAGGGTCTGGCGCGCAAGATCGTCGAGGGCGACGTGCCCGACGTGCTCAAGCCGGCGGTGATCTATTCGCTCGACATGGGCGCCTTGCTCGCCGGCACGCGTTACCGCGGCGATTTCGAGGAGCGGCTCAAGGCGGTCGTCAACGAGCTGGAGAAGCTGCCCGACGCGGTGCTGTTCATCGATGAGATTCACACCGTGATCGGTGCCGGCGCGACCAGCGGCGGCGCGATGGATGCGTCGAACCTGCTCAAGCCGGCGCTGTCGGGCGGCACGATCCGCTGCATCGGCTCGACCACCTACAAGGAGTTCCGCAACCACTTCGAGAAGGACCGCGCGCTGCTGCGGCGCTTCCAGAAGATCGACGTCAACGAGCCGACGATCGAGGATACGATCAAGATCCTCGCTGGCCTGCGCTCCGCCTTCGAGGAGCACCACTCGGTCAAGTATACGCCCGAGGCGATCAAGTCGGCGGTCGAGCTGTCGGCGCGCTACATCAACGACCGCAAGCTGCCCGACAAGGCGATCGACGTGATCGACGAGGTCGGTGCGATGCAGATGCTGGTGGCGCCGAACAAGCGCAAGAAGACGATCACCGCCAAGGAGATCGAGGCGGTGATCGCGACGATGGCGCGCATTCCGCCGAAGAGCGTGTCGACCGACGACAAGAAACAGCTCGAGACGCTCGAAACCGATCTGAAGCGTGTCGTCTTCGGGCAGAACGTCGCGATCGAGAAACTGTCGTCGGCGATCAAGCTGGCGCGCGCGGGTCTGCGCGAGCCCGAGAAGCCGATCGGTAATTATCTGTTCACCGGCCCGACCGGCGTCGGCAAGACCGAGGTCGCCAAGCAACTGTCGACGATCCTCGGCATCCCGCTTCAGCGGTTCGACATGAGCGAATATATGGAGCGGCATTCGGTCAGCCGACTGATCGGTGCGCCCCCGGGCTATGTCGGCTTCGATCAGGGCGGGCTCCTCACCGATGCGGTCGACCAGAACCCGCATTGCGTGCTGTTGCTCGACGAGATCGAGAAGGCGCATCCGGACCTGTTCAACATCCTGTTGCAGGTGATGGACAACGGCCGCCTGACCGACCAGCACGGCAAGACCGTCGACTTTCGCAACGTCATCCTCATCATGACGACCAACGCGGGCGCGTCGGACATGGCGCGCGAGACGGTCGGCTTCGGCAATCTCACCCGCGAGGGCGAGGACGAGCAGGCGGTGCAGAAGATGTTCACGCCGGAGTTCCGCAACCGGCTCGATGCGATCGTCCCGTTCGGCTATCTGCCGACCGAGGTGGTGGCGCGCGTCGTCGACAAATTCATCCTCCAGCTCGAATTGCAGCTCGCCGACCGCGACGTGCATATCAAGCTGAGCGATGAGGCGAAGGCGTGGCTGACCGAGAAGGGTTATGACAAGCTCTACGGCGCACGCCCGATGGGCCGGCTGATCCAGGAGAAGATCAAGCAGCCGCTCGCCGAGGAGCTGCTCTTCGGCAAATTGGTCCATGGCGGCGAGGTCACCGTCAACCTCAAGGACAATGCGTTGACCTTTGCGATCGAGCCCGCCGCGCCGAAGAAGTCGGGCAAGAAGGGCAAGGCGGCGCCGGCAGCTGCTGGCTGAGCCCATCGACGGGCCGGGGCTGTCATGGCACCGGCCCGTTAACTTTTCCGTTCGCTGCTTCACACCCGACCGTCGCCCCGATGTGACGGTGTCCACGCCGTTTTCTCCGCGGTTCCGGTTTCCCGCGCCCGGCTCATCCGCGAAAGATTTTTACCTGTTCACCCTTCACGTTAACCTTCTGTTACCTACTTTTTTTTAGCCTTGCCGCATGTCGGGGGGGAACATCTTGCGGATCATGGCGGCGTGGACCGCCCTCCTCCTGTCGCTTGCGCTTCCATCGGCGGCGTCGGCGAGCACCGAGATGCCGCTGCGCACCTGCTTCCGGATGGCGTCGAGCGGCGATCGTGCCGCGCTGCCGTTCGGCGCTGGCGGCGGGTTCGACTGTACCGGGTCGCAGCGCAGCGCGCCTTCCGGCGACTATTGGGTCCGTTCCCAACCGCTGCCGCCGCTCGAGCCCGGCGTCGCGATCCGCTCCGGCAGCCTGTGGCAGGACAGCGCCACGCTCCACATCCTCTACGCCGACGGCACGATCCGCTCGATCGGGTTCGACAGCGCGAGCGCGTGGCGGCACCTGCAGCTCGGCGCGTCGTTCGAAACCCCGATCCCGCCCGCCGCGGCGCGCCCGATCCAGATCCTCTGGCACGTGCGCGGTGCGGCGAATCTGCGCGGACTGGTGCTGCAACCGCAGCTGATCTCCCCCGACGTCTCGCAGCGCTATACCTTGCAGATGACCGCCTTCTACGCCGGCTTCGTCGGGCTGGCGGTCGCGCTGCTGATCTTCAACATCGCGCTGGGTGCAGCACTGCGGCAACGCTTCCACGTGCCCTATTGCGTGATGGTTCTGTCGCTGATCGGCTATGCCGCCAGCAGTTCGGGGCTGCTCGGGCAACTCACCGGGCTCGACAACAATCTGCGCTTGCGGCTCAACATGCTGCTGCTCGCCACGACCTTGTCGAGCGCGATGATGTTCGCGCGTCGATTCTTCGCGCCGCACGTGACGCGCGGCTGGTTGCGCCCGGCGATCGACATCGCCACCGGCACGCTGCTCGCCGCGGCGCTGGCCTATACGGTGCTGATGCCGCTCTACGCCCGTGTGCTCGACCGGGCGATGACCTTCACGTTCCTCGCGACATTGCTGCTCACCCTGCCGCTGTTGTGGCGGGGCTGGCACGCCGAGGATCGCTATTCCCGCGCCTTCGCCATCGCCTGGGGCGTACCGCTGCTCACCGCCACCGCGCGCGTGCTCCAGGCATTGGGATTGATCGAGTGGAGCTTCTGGATCGACAATTCGACGCTCATCGCGATGGTACTGGAGGCGAGCTTCAGTGCGCTGGCGATCGCTTGGCGGATCAAGCAACTGACCGAGGATTGCGATCAGGCGCGCGAGCAGGAGGTGCTGGCGCGGCTGCTCGCCGACAGCGATCCGCTGACCGGCCTGATGAACCGCCGCAGCTTCCTGCGCGAGGCGATCGGACGCCCTGACCCGCACGTCCTGGTGCTGGTCGACATCGATCATTTCAAGCGCGTCAACGAAACGCTCGGCCATGATGGGGGCGATCAGGTGCTGCGCGTCTTCGCCGATGCGTTGCGCCACTCGGTGCCTGCCGACGCGTTGCTCGCGCGGATCGGCGGCGAGGAATTTGCGGTGCTCGCCCCCGCTTCGGCGACGACGATGCCGGAGACGATCCTGACACAGATCCGCGCCGCGACGATGCCGTTCGATCTGGCGGTCACTGCGTCGCTGGGCAGCGAATGCGGCGTGATCGCCGACGAGGGGGACTGGAAATCGCTCTATCGCCGCGCCGACGATGCGCTGTTCGCCGCCAAACGCGCCGGCCGCGACCGGCTCCGCTGGGCGGAAGCGGCATAGCGCGTTAGCTGTCGCTCCCTCTCGGACCGTGCTATGGTCGCCGCAGTCTTGGGAGGGACATCATCATGCCGCAACCGCCTGACTTTCGTCGCCGCCGCGCCGCGGTCGTCGCACTGGGTGCGTTAATGCTGATCTGCGCGGGCGACCGCACTCCGATGATCGGGACGCTTTCGATCACGGTCGACGACCGGCTTATCGCGCAGGTCGATGCCGACTGGACGCCGCCGGTCGCGCTGGCGATCGCCGGGGTTGGACAGGCCGCGGCCGTGATCGGGACGCTCCTGCAGCGCTGACCGCTTGCGCGCCACGGTTTGTTGCTTACAGTCGTGTCAATGACTGGAGAGCATGCCTGGCGCACCGCCTATCGCCATCCCGTGTCGTGGGATTCCAATTACCCGCCGCTGTCGATGCCGGCGTTGTTCGACGCCGCCGCGGCGCGCCATGCCGACCGGCCCGCGATCGACTTTCTCGGCCGCCATTATAGCTATGCCGAGCTTGCCGACGGCGTGCGCCGCGTCGCCACCGGTCTCGCGGCGCTCGGCTATGGCAAGGGGGACCGCGTCGGCCTGTTCCTCCCCAACGTCCCGCATTATCTCGCCGCCTATCACGGCGCGCTGCGGCTCGGCGCGACGGTGGTCAATTTTTCGCCGCTCTATTCGGTCGAGGAATTGTGTCATCAGGTCGAGGATTCGGGGACGCGCGTGCTGTTCACCATCTCGGCCAGCGCGCTGCTGCCGACCGCGCTGAAGGTACTGGAGAAGAGCGGACTCGAACGGCTGGTGGTCGGATCGGTCGCGGGCGTTCTGCCGCCCGCCAAGTCGATCGCCTATCGCCTGTTCAAGCGCGCCGAAACCACGCAGCGCCCCGACGATCCGCGCGTGATCGCCTTTTCGAAACTGATCGCCAACGATGGCTCACTCCCGCCGCCCGCGATCGACCCGAAACGCGACGTTGCGCTGATCCAGTACACCGGCGGCACCACCGGCGTGCCAAAGGGCGCGATGCTCACCCACGCCAACGTCAGCGCCAACGCGCGGCAGGTCGCGCAGCTCGATCCGCACCCGGAGGCGTGCGACCGCATCCTCGGCGTGCTGCCGCTGTTCCACGTCTTCGCCAACACCTGCGTGATGAACCGCACGATCGTCACCGGCGGCGAAATGGTGCTGCTGCCGCGCTTCGATGCCGGGCAGGCGCTGGCGACGATCACCCGCACCAAGCCGACCTCGCTCCCCGGCGTCCCGACCATGTACCAGGCGCTGCTCGACCATCCCAGGCTGGCGGCGACCGACTTCACCTCGCTGCGCGTGTGCATTTCCGGCGGTGCGCCGCTCAATGCCGAGCTGAAGACACGCTGGGAGGCGGCGACCCACTCGACGCTGATCGAGGGCTATGGCCTGTCGGAAAGCACCGGCGTGCTGACCACCAACCCCTATGAGGGCGGGCAGAAGGCCGGGACGATCGGACAGCCGCTCCCGGCGACGCGACTGCGGCTGGTCGACAAGGAAGACGCGGCGCGGCCCGCGCCCGAAGGCCAACCCGGCGAGATCGTCGCGCTTGGGCCGCAGATCATGGCCGGTTATTGGAACCGCCCCGATGCCGACGAGACGACCTTCGCGGTCGATGCGGAGGGGCGCAAATGGCTGCGCACCGGCGATGTCGGGACGATCGACGAGGACGGCTTCATCGCGATCGTCGACCGGCTGAAGGACATGATCTCGGTCGGCGGGTTCAAGGTCTTCCCCAGCCAGATCGAGGCGATCCTCTACCATCACGCGGCGGTGCGCGAGGCGCTGGTGATCGGCCTGCCCGATCCGTACCGCGGCGAGGTGCCGCGCGCCTATGTCACGCTCAACGAGGGGATGGAGGCGGACGGCGCGGCGCTGGCCGCATGGCTCAACCCGCAACTCGGCAAGCACGAGCGCGTCGATCGCGTGGTGGTGCGCGCGACGATGCCCAAGACGATGATCGGCAAGCTCAGCCGCAAGGACCTGATCGCCGAGATCAAGGCCGAGATGGAGAACCCGCCGATCACACCGGCGTAGCGATGCAAGATAGCCCTCTCCCCTCTGGGGAGAGGGTTGGGTGAGGGGCCGGTGTCTCACCGAGACAAACCTCTCTGCGAGGCTCCGGCCCCTCACCCCGACCCTCTCCCCAAGGGGGAGAGGGAGAGGCGCGTCCTCACACGCGAAGGCGCCTATGGCCTTTCTCGAACCCCGGTATTTACCCCCCGACGACCACCGTCACCGCGCGGCGGTTTTGCGCCCAGCTCTGCTCGTCCGAGCCCAGTGCGACCGGGCGTTCCTTGCCATAGCTGATCACGCTGATCCGCGACGGCGCGATCCCCCGCGCGGCAAGATAGTTCTTCGCCGCATTCGCGCGACGATCGCCCAGCGCGAGATTGTACTCACGCGTCCCGCGCTCGTCGGCATGGCCTTCGATCGTGATCGTCACGTTGTTGTAGCGCTGCAACCACTCGGCCTGCGAATCGAGGATCCCGCGCGCCGTCGCGTCGATGTCGTACTGATCGAGCCCGAACAGCACGGTGTCGCCCTGCGTCGAGCGCTTGAAATCGGCTGCCGACCCAGGCGTGACGCCGCCGGTGGGGTCGACCGGACCGGTCGGCGTGCCCTGCGTCGGCGCGGCGCCCGGCGCGGGCGGCAGCACCTCGGGGCGCTTCTTGGAACAGGCGGCGGTCGCGACCAGCGCGGTCGCCATCAACAGGGTGGTGGTCAGACGGGCCATCGGGTGTCTCCTCTATGGTCGTTCGTGAAACTTACGGACGAAGCGGCCCCCAGGCGGGGTCCGATCCGTCGAGCGGGGTAGGCACGCGGCGTTCGTTGACCCCGGTCAGGTCGACCGACCACAGATCGGCCTTGCCGGCGTTGCCGCGCCCCTGGCGGAAGAACATCAGCACACGACCGTTCGGGCTCCAAGAGGGACCTTCGTCCTGCCAGCTGTTGGTGAGCAGCTTCTCGCCCTGCCCGCTCGGGCTCATGACGCCGATCCGGAACGCGCCCTGGATCTTGGTGAAGGCGACCAGGTCGCCGCGCGGGCTCCACACCGGCGTGGCGTAGCGCCCGCCGCCAAAGCTGATCCGCTGCTGGCTCGATCCATCGGCGTTCATCACGTACAGCTGCTGCCCACCCGACCGATCGCTCTCGAACACGATCTTCGAGCCATCGGGCGAATAGCTGCCGCCGGTATCGATCCCCGGCGAGGTGGTCAGCCGCTGCGGTGTGCCGCCCGACGCCGGGACGCGATACAGGTCGGTGTTCCCGGCCTGCGCCATCGAGAACAGGATGTAGCGGCCATCGGGCGAGAAGCGCGGCGCGAAGGTGGTCGCGACGTTCTGCACCACCAGCCGCTGCCGCCCCGAACCGAGATCGTAGACGTAGATCGCCGGGGTCTTGCCGACATAGCTCATGTACACGATCGACTGCTGGTTGGGCGCGAAGCGCGGGGTCAGCACGATCGACGAGCCGGTGGTCAGGAAGCGGCTGTTCGCGCCGTCCTGGTCCATGATCGCCAGCCGCTTGATGCGGTTGGCTTTCGGCCCGGTTTCGCTGACATAGACGACGCGGCTGTCGAAATAGGCGCCCTCGCCGGTCAGCCGGGTGTAGACCATGTCGGCGCATTTATGCCCCGCGCGCCGCCAGTCGGACGGCGGCACCACGAACCCCTGTCGCGTCAGCTGCGTCTGCGCCGACACGTCGTACAGGTAGCAGCCGACCGTCAGCGTCCCGTCGCCATTGGCACGGATATAACCCTGCACCAGCGCCTGCGCCCCCGAGCCCGCCCAGTAATCGAACGCCGGCGCGGTCACTTCCGGGAAGCCGATCGCCCGCGTCCGGCCGGGGGCGAGCGGGGTGAACAGCCCGGAGTTGCGCAGGTCGTTGCTCACGATCTCCGCCAGTTGCCGTCCGAGCTGGTCGGTCGAGCCGGCCGCGGTCTGCACCACCGCCTGCGTCGGCATCGGCGGGATCGCGATCGGCATCGGCGCGGAAATGCCGCCGGTGACGTCGACCTCCAGCGGCGGCGGGGTCTGGCCGGCCGGTGCCGCACCTGCGCCGGGCGGTGTCACGGGCGGCGGCACCTGCTGCGCGAGCGCAGGGGTGGAGACAAGCGTGGCGAGGAGGAGCAGCCGGAGTCGCATCACCGCAGTTTCCAATTATAGTTGATGTTGCTCCACCCCCCATTGGCGGTGGAATAATATTCTGCCGGCAGTCTCAACGGCGAACAGCCCTTGAATGCCGCAATCCCCAGATCGACGACGCGCCGGGCGTAGCGGCGGTTGTCGTCGTCGACGCCGTTCTGTCGCACCACGGTCGGCGTCGCCGACAGCGTACCGTCGCGATTGAGCCGCAGGTTGAGCGTGGTGACGATCTGGTTCGCGCCGGGGCCGGGATCCACCTGCCGGTCGGCGCATGGCTGGATCTGCCGCGCGATCGCCTGCTGGATCGCCGCCAGCGCCTTGCCGTCGACGCGCGCGGCGGACGGCGGCGCGTCATTGGGCTTGGCGTCGCTCTTCTCGGCGGTCAGCCCCTTGAGGAAGTCGCTCCCCAGCCGACTGCCGCGAGGGCGCTCGCCCTTGGCGGTTTCGGTCTTGCCCTTGCCCTTCGAGGCGGCGGGCGCGGCCGACGACTTGCTCGACGCCGCGGCGCTCTCCTGCTTCTTGGGCGCGGGCTTGGCCGCGACCTTTTCCGCCGCGGGCGGAGCCGGCTTGGGCTTGGGCTGCGGCTTGGGGACCGGCTTCGGCGCGGGCGCTGGCTTGGGCGCGGGTTTCGGCGGAGCCGGCTTGGGCGGCGCGGGCTTCGCGACCGGCTTGGGCTCGGGCTGCGGCGCGGGTTCGGGGACCGGCGCGGGCACGGGCTGCGGCGGGGCTTCGGCGGGCGGCGGCGCTTCCTCGGGCTCGCCGACATCGGGCGCGACCGCCTGCGACGGCGCCTCGGTCTGCTGCGGCGCGGCCGCCTCCAACGCGACGTCCTTGACGAGGCTGACCTCGACCGGGTTCTGCTTCAGCTTGACCGGATTGGGCGTGGCGAGAAAGCCGACCGAGAGCACGCCGAACAGCAGGACGTGTCCCGCAACGGCCAGCCCCAGCCCGATCTTCTCACCACGCTCCACGTTATTCCTCGCCGACCGTCACCAGTGCGACGCGGTTCAGGCCCGCGCGGTTCAGCTCGCCCATCACGCGCATCACGCGGCCGTAATCCAGCCCGCGATCGGCGCGCAGGAACACCTGCGGCGGCTCGTTGCCTTTCGCAGTCTCAGCGATCGTGGCGAGCCTTGCGGGCAGCGCGTCGGCGGCGACCTCCTCCTTGGCGATGAAGATCCGGCCCTGTTCGTCGAGCGAGATTTCGGTCGGCTGCTGCTCCTGATCCAGCGGCTTGGCGCGGCTGTCGGGCAGGTTCACCGGCACGCCCTGCGTCAGCAGCGGCGCGGTGACCATGAAGATGATCAGCAGCACCAGCATCACGTCGACCAGCGGCGTGACGTTGATGTCCGCCATCGGCGCGCGCCGACCCTTGCCTCGCGCGGAAGGCAGGTTCATCGCCATCAGCGTTCGCCGTCGAGCTGCCGCGACAGCGTGGCGTGGAAGCCGTCGGCGAAGCGGTTCAGCCGCGCCTCGATGCGGTTGATCGCATGGCTGAAACGGTTGTACGCGATCACCGCCGGGATCGCCGCGAACAGCCCGATCGCGGTCGCGAACAGCGCCTCGGCGATGCCGGGGGCGACGACCGACAGGCTGGTGTTCTGCTGGCTGGCAATCGCGGTGAAGCTGCGCATGATCCCCCAGACGGTGCCGAACAGCCCAACGAACGGCGCGACCGAACCGACCGTCGCCAGCACGTTGAGCCGGTCCGACAGCTGATCGATCTCGCGCGCCACCGCCGAGCCCATGACGGTCGCCAGCCGCTCACGCGTGCCCTCGCGGTCGATCTTCTGCCCGTGCGTCGAGCGCCGCCACTCGGTGACGCCCGCGTTCAGCACGCGCGCGGAAGGAAGATCGGTGTGCGTCTGCGACTTGTAGAAGGCGTCGATATCCTCGGCCTTCCAGAAATCACGCTCGAACGCCTCGGTGCGCTGGCGCGTACGGCCCAGCTTCAGCCAGAAGCCGATGATGATCGCCCAGGTCCAGATGCTGGCGAGCAGCAGCCCCAGCATCACCGCCTTGACCACCCAATCGGCTTCCATGAACAGCGCGATCGGCGACAGCGTGGCCGCATCGGTCTGCAAAATCGGATTCACGGTGTCTCTTCCCCCAATGACGCGAGGCGCCGGAACGTATCGACCCAGGCGGCGGGTTGACGACGCGGCCGCCCGTCGGGGCCGACCAGCGCCGCGGTCACCGTGGCGTCCGCCAGCATTTCCGCCCCGCGCCTGACTGTCTGATGAATGACGACGCTCGCCGCGCGGATCGCGGTCACCCGGCTTTGAATCAGCAGCGCGTCGTCGAGCCGCGCGGGCGCGCGATACTTGATCGTCAGATCGGTGATCGCATAGGCGCCGCCGCCACCCTCGAAGGTCGCGCGCTGGTCGATCCCGCCGACGCGCAGCATGTCCGAGCGCGCGCGCTCCAGATAACGCAGGTAATTGGCGTGATAGACCACGCCCGACAGGTCGGTATCCTCGAAATAGACGCGCAGTGCGAAGAGGTGGCTGTTACCCTCGAAACGTCCCTGCGCGGGTTGATCCACCGCCGTCATGGCAAGGCTGTTAACCGATGGGGCGGGCGCGGGGAAGCGGTAATGGCCCGCGGTTGATGTGGGTCGGGGGGGGCAGCCACCTTGCAACCATCGTCATTGCGAGCGGAGCGAACCAATCCAGTGTTCCGCGCGCTGCCCTGGATTGCTTCGCTCCGCTCGCAATGACGAAGTCAGGTGAGAAGCGCCGCCATCTCCGCCTCCGCCCGCTCCCAAGCCAGCCCACTCTCCGCCAGCCACGCCGAATCGTGGTACGTGCACCCATAACGATCGCCGCCGTCGCACAGCAACGTCACGATGCTCCCGCGCTCACCGCGCGCCGCCATCTCGCCGATCAGCCGCGCGCACGCCCACAGGTTCGTCCCCGTCGATCCGCCGACACGCCGCCCGAGCACCTGCCCCAGCGCGCGCATCGCGCCGATACTGTCGCCGTCCGCGACCGCGATCATCCGGTCGATCACACCCGGCACGAAGCTCGGCTCGACGCGCGGTCGCCCGATCCCCTCGATCCGCGACGCGCAGCCCTCGGGCAGCGCCACTGCCGCCCGGTCCGCATAATGGCGATGGAAGATCGAATGGACCGGATCGGCGACGCACAATTGCGTGGCGTACCGGCGATAGCGGATGAAGCGCCCGATCGTCGCCGACGTGCCGCCGGTCCCCGCGCCGCACACGATCCACGCCGGGATTGGATGCTCCTCTTCGGCCATCTGCGCGAAGATGCTCTCGGCGATATTGTTGTTGCCACGCCAGTCGGTCGCGCGCTCGGCATAGGTGAATTGGTCGAGATAATGCCCGCCGGTTTCGCGCGCGAGCCGCTGCGCGACGTCGTAGACCGTGCGCGGGTCATCGACCGCATGGATCTCGCCGCCATGGAAGCGGATCGCGTCGAGCTTGGGCGCGGCGGTCGCCGCGGGGACGACCGCGATGAAGCGCAAGCCCAGCATCTTGGCGAAATAGGCTTCGCTGACCGCGGTCGACCCCGACGACGCCTCGATCACGCAGGTGTCGGGGCCGATCCACTCGTTGCACAGCGCATAGAGGAACAGCGAGCGCGCCAGCCGATGCTTGAGGCTGCCGGTCGGGTGGCTGCTCTCGTCCTTCAGGTACAGCTGGATGCCGTCATGATGCGGCAGATCGACCTGGATCAGGTGCGTGTCGGCGCTGCGGTTGTAATCCGCCTCGATCCGCCGGACCGCCTCCGCCAGCCAGTCGCGCGTCATTCGGCCGCGACGAAGCTGTTGATCGAGCGATCCTTTCTCACCCGGGTCCCGTCGAAGATCGTGCCGTTCATCGCGATCCACACGCCCGGCGCGGCGACCTGCGCGGTGGCGAAGGCCATGCCGAGATTGAAGCTGGCGTCGCTCTCCGCGAACCGCGCCGGGGCCAGCGCGCCGACCAGCACGATCGTCTTGTCGGTCTTGCCGGCCAGAACCCGGGCGGTGTCGGTCATCGTGTCGGTGCCATGTGTAATGACGATCCGTGACTCATCCGCGTCCAAAATAGCCCCCAAGATGAGCGCCCGGTCGTCATCGGTGAGCTCCAAACTGTCCTTGCGGAGCAGTTCGTGCACCCGAAACGGCAAAGCGACGCGCGCAGTCTTCAGCAGCCGGTCGACCACGCTGTCGCCGATCTGATATTCGCTGAGCGCGTCGAAATAAAGTTTGTCGATCGTCCCGCCGGTGGTGAGGATCAGCACGCTCACTGCGCGTCCTCCAGCAGGCCGTGGCGGACCAGCATCGCGACCGGATCGGCGTCGCGCCCGCGGAACGCGCGGAAGCTCTCCGCCGCCGGGCGCGTCGCGCCGCGCGACAACACTTCCTCGCGCAGCAGGGTGCCGGTGGCGCGATCGACCAGCCCGTTCTCCGCGAACCGGCCGAAGCCGTCGGCGGCGAGCACCTCGGCCCACAAATAGCTGTAATAGCCCGAGGCATAGCCGCCCGCGAAGATGTGGCTGAACGCGTGCGGGAAGCGATGCCAGGCGGGCGGGCGCAGCACCGACACCTCGTCGCGCACCGCCTCGATCACCTCCATCGGGTCGCTGCCCATCGTGCCGAGGTGGAGCAGCAGGTCGAACAGCGCGAATTCGAGCTGGCGGACGA
Organism: Sphingomonas phyllosphaerae; assembly: GCA_036946405.1. Lineage (NCBI taxonomy): Bacteria > Pseudomonadati > Pseudomonadota > Alphaproteobacteria > Sphingomonadales > Sphingomonadaceae > Sphingomonas > Sphingomonas phyllosphaerae. The sequence goes on from JAQIJC010000001.1 coordinate 239,351, forward strand.
TGAACATCCCCGACTGGAAGCGCCGCGCCGCGACCATCCGGTCGAACAGGTCGGGCGGCAGCGGCGCGCCGCTTTCGTAATGCCCCGACATCGCGGTCAGCACCGCGCGGTCCCAGGCGAAATCCTCCATCAGCTGGCTCGGCAGCTCGACCGCGTCCCATTCGAACCCGCTCGTCCCCGCGATCGACGGGCGGTCGACGCGCGTGAACAGATGGTGGAGGCAATGGCCGGTTTCGTGAAGCAAGGTCACGACATCGCTGTGGCTGAGCAACGACGGCTGTCCCTCGCCCTTCGGCGCGAAATTGCAGACCAGATAGGCGACCGGCACCCGCACGTTGTTGCCGTCGCGCAGCCGTGGGCGCGCCTGCGCCATCCACGCCCCGCCGCGCTTGCCGGGGCGTGCGTGAAGGTCGAGATACAGGCCCGCGAACACCTCGCCGCTGTCGTCGGCGACGTCGTAATAATGCGCGTCGGGGTGATAGAGCGGCACATCGTCGCGCCGGGTGAGCCGCAGCCCGAACAACTGCCCCAGCAACGTCTGCCAGCCGGCGGTGACGCGCTCGACCGGGAAGTAACCGCGCACCTCCTGCTCGTCGACCGCATAGCGCGCCTGCCGCAGCCGGTTGGCGGCGAACCCCGCGTCCCACGGCTGGAGGTCGGTGATCCCCAGCTCGTCGGCCGCGAACGCCCGCAAGGCATCGAGATCGCGCTGCGCCGCCGGCTTCGCGCGCTGGCCGAGGTCACGCAGGAAGGCCAGCACCTCGCCCGCATTTGGCGCCATCTTGGTTTCCAGCGACAGCGCGACCGGATCGGTGAAGCCGAGCAACGTCGCCGCCTCGCGCCGCAGCTCGAGGATGCGCGCGATCCGCGGGCCGTTGTCGTGCGCGCCGGCGTTCGGCCCCTGATCGGAGGCGCGCGTGCCATAGGCGCGGTACACGTCGGCGCGGAGGTCGCGATCCTCGGCGAAGGTCAGCACCGCATTGACGCTCGGCTGCTGGAGCGTGACCAGCCAGCCGTCCAGCCCCTTCGCCTGCGCCGCGGCGGCGAACATCGCCTTGTCGGGGGCGGAGATGCCCGCCAGCCGCGCCTCGTCGGTGATGTGGCAGGTCCACGCATCCGTCGCGTCGAGCACCGCGCTCCCGAACTCGGTCGACAGCGCCGACAGCTCGACCGACACCGCCGCGAACCGCTCACGCTCCGCGGCGTCGAGCGCGACCCCCGCCAGCCGGAAGTCGCGGATCGCATGTTCGACCGCGACGCGATCGGCCTGCGGCAGATCGGCGAAGCCGGGCGACGCCTCCAGCGCGGTCAGCACGTCGTACAGGTCGCGGTTCTGCGCCACCGCCATGAAATGCTGGACCAGTTTCTCCTGCCCCGCGGCGTGCGCGGCGCGCAACCCGGGCGTGTCCGCGACCCCGCGCAGGTGCGACACCGCCGACCACAAGGCATCGACCCCCGCCTCGGCACGTTCGAGCGGCAGCCATGCCTGTTCGAACGTCGTCGGCCGGGCACGCGTGACGTTTTCGACCGCCTCGGCGTGGCGCGCGATCGCGGCGTCGAGCGCGGGGGCGATCGTCTCCGGCGTCAGCGCGGCGAAATCGGGGAGGACGAGCGGATCGAGCAGCATATCGGTCATGCGCGCCGATGTAGCGATCCGCTGGCGGGAGGGGAACCACCCCAAGGAAGCGGGCTGACGCAGTCCCCTCCCCTTCAGGGGATCGTTGCAAAAGGTCGGCGCAGCGCCCCTTTTCAAGCCGTACCCCGGCGGAGGCCGGGGTCCGATTGGAAAGGTCTTTCCGCTAGTTACAATCGCCTCCCGACTGGGCCCCGGCCTTCGCCGGGGTACAAGAAGGCGACTTTCGCAACGATCCCCTTCAGAAGAGGAGCCGGGGGTGGGGCCTGTCCGCAAGCGCGGCCCTCGCGGATACGCCCCACCCCAACCCCTCCCCGAAGGGGAGGGGCAAAGCAGCCCTCAATCCTCGCGGATCAGGCTGTTGCGCCCGGTATCGCGCATCCGCAGGTACACCAGCAGCGAAATGCCGATCATCACCGTGACATACCAGTAGAAGCCCTGCTCCCACCCATGGCTCTTGAAGCTGAGCGCGACATATTCGGCGGTCCCGCCGAACAGCGTGTTGGCCAAGGCATAGGGCAGCGCGACACCCAGCGCGCGGATGTGCGCGGGGAACAGCTCCGCCTTCACCACCGCGTTGATCGACGTATAGCCGGTGACGATGATGAGCGACGCCATCACCAGCAGCCCGGCGGTGACCGGGTCACGCGTCGCCTCCAGCGCCGAGAAGATCGGATAAGTGAACAGCACCCCCGCGACCCCGAACGCCACCATCAGCGGCTTGCGCCCGATCCGGTCCGACAGCCCGCCCGCGACCGGCTGGAGCAGCATGAAGACGAACAGGGTGACGGCGTTGATCTGCGTCGCGACTTCCTTGGAGAAGCCCGAGGTGTTGACCAGGAACTTCTGCATGTAGATCGAATAGGCGTAGAAGGCGAGCGTGCCCCCGGCGGTCAGCAGCATCACCAAGGCGGTTTCGCGCGGATGGTTCTTCAGCAGCGCGATAAAGCCGGACTTGGGCGCTTCATTGGCATGCGCGTTCTTGAAGCTCTGCGTCTCGGCCAGCCCGCGCCGCAAGTAGAAGACCACGACCGCCAGAAACGCGCCGACCACGAACGGAATGCGCCAGCCCCATGCCTCCAGCTCGGCCCTGGGCATCACCGATTGCAGGATCAGCAGCACCATGATCGCCAGCAGCTGGCCGGAAATCAGCGTGACATACTGGAATGCCGAAAAGAACCCGCGCCGATCCTTGCCCGCCATCTCCGACAGATAGGTCGCGCTCGCGCCATATTCGCCGCCGACCGACAGCCCCTGCATGAGCCGCGCGAGCACCAGCAGCGCGGGCGCGGCGAGCCCGATCGTCTCATAGCCCGGCGTACACGCGATGATCAGCGAGCCGGCGCACATCAGCGTCACCGACAAGGTCAGCCCGGCCTTGCGCCCCTTGCGATCGGCATAGATGCCCATGATCCACGCGCCGATCGGTCGCATCACGAAGCCGACCGCGAACACCGCGGCGGCGCTCAGCAATTGCGCGGTCTGGTCGCCCGACGGGAAGAAGTGCGGCGCGAAATACAGCGTGAACGCCGAATAGACGTACCAATCGAACCATTCGACCAGATTGCCGGTCGATCCTCCGATAATGGATTTCAGTCGATTGTCGGTCGTCGGCGTCCCCGCCATCGCGTCTCTCCTCTTTATATCAGAACCGGAAACTGACCCAGCCGGCCAGGAAATCCGAATTCTTGTAGCCGGCATTGGCCAGCGCATCCTTGACCATCATGTGCTCGTACCGCCCGGTCAGCGAGATGCGCGGGGTCAGCGCCCATACCGCCTGCAGGCGGATCAGGTCGGCGATATGCTTGCCGTCGACGTTCTGCGTATTGGCGAACGCCGCGCCCGAGGCGCGATACACCGCCTCGTTCTCGTTCGGGCGATAGGCCATCGTATATTCGCCGGTGACGCGCAGGTTCTTGACCGGCTGCACCGTCACGTTGGGCGAGATCGCGATCAGGTTGGTCGGGGTCAGGAACAGCTGGTAGCTGTAATAGATGTTGTTGCCGTACAGCCCGCTGGCGGTGCGCAGGTCGCCCTGCCCGCTCACCCCGCCGCCGCCGCTGCCGTAATCGACATGGACGCCGACGCGCGGGGCGGTCGCCGATTTGCCGACCCGCCACGTCTGCGCGAGGAACGCCTGCCACGCGTCGATCTTGCGGTCGTTGAAGTCGCCGCCCTGATGATTGATCGTCCAGTCGATCGTCGCGCGATCCACGTCACCGTACAGGTGCAGACCGTAGAACATCCGCTCCTCGCGCCCGGTCTGGCGACCCCACACCGCACCGCGGGTGCGCAGCCGCCAAACGAACGGGTCGAAGAACAGCTTCGACGTGCCGAGGAAGTCGTTCGGGAACGCATAGCCGAACGTCACCCCGCTGAACCGCCGCGACCCGTCGGTACGGTCGTCGCTCAGCCCCTCACGCCCGTAATTGACGTAGCGCAGGTCGAACACATCGGCGCGCACGCGCTTCCCGCGCACATAGCCGCGCACGCCGTCCAGCACGAAGTGCAGCGTCGGGTCGTCGCGGACCGAGGTCAACAGGTTCGGACCGTCCGAGAATTCCTGCCGCCCGCCGCGCACGCCGACCTCGGCGCCGCCGATCCGGCCCTTCACCTCGCCGAAGCCCTGTTGCAGCGTCAGCTGGTTGGTGATGTTCGCGGCGGGCGTGCCGATATTGACCCCGCTCACCCCCGCGTGCGCCAGCTCACCATAGAAGCGGACATGGTCGCCCAGATGCAGATCGGCGCCGACGTACACGCGCGTCCGGTCCTGCCGCTGCGCTTCGCGCTCGCGCAGATCCGGATTGGTGGTTTCCTGTACGCGGAAGCGGAACTCGCCCGACAGCGTCAGATAGACGTCGCCCGCCTGCGTCAGCGGCAGGAACTTGAGCCGGTCGAGCGGATCGTCGCGCTTCGCCGGGTCGCGCATCGACCGCCAGTCCTCGGCCCAGCGCGAGACGTTGTACTTGCCCGAGACGGTGCCCTCGCCATTGCCGATCGCCGGATAGCCGACCACCGACGGCGTGGCGGGCGACTCCTTGGTGCCAGTGACCTGCGCGGTGGCAGCAGGATCGGCGAGCGCGGGAGTAGCGACCAGCGCCGACGCACCGATCACGAGGCCGCGAATGGCTGCCCCACGCGTCACTTTCGCCTGTGCGCCATTGAAAATGCTGTACATTCGGTCCTCTCTCGCCGTGTTCCTCGGCTTGTGCACAGCATGACGTGCACAGGCGCGATCACAAAAATCAGCGGGGCCGTATGCTAAAATCATGAAAACACTCGTAACTTTTTGGAAACCTTGCGACAGATCAGGACGCGGCTCGCGAGAACCCGCGTGACTTCACCACCATCGTTGCAATATCCTGCACGCATGTCGCCCGCGCGTCTTTCCTTGCGGCTGATCGTGGCGGTGGCGCTGATCGCGTTGACGACGCTGTTCCATTTCGTCGCTTCGTCGTGGAGCGTCGGCCGCGCCCGCGCCGAGGCGCACGCCGCGGCGCTGGCCACGGCGCGGCAACAGGCGCGGCTGCTCGACAGCGAGCTTGCCAAATATCGGCTGCTCCCGATCGTCCTCAGCGAATACAGCGACTTGCGCGACGCGCTCGCCGGTGGAACCGGTGCGGGCGCGGCACGGCGGCTCGATCGCAAGCTCGCCCCGCTCGCGCAGCGCACCGGCGCGGCGGTGATCTATGCGATCGACGCGCGCGGGATGACGGTGGCGGCCTCGAACGCCGCCTCGCCGGACAGTTTCGTCGGCCACGATTATCGCTTCCGCCCCTATTTTCGGCTGGCGATGCGCGACGGCGCCGCCGAATATTTCGCCCTGGGCAATGTCAGCGGCCGGCCGGGACTGTTCCTCAGCCGTCGCATCGACGCAGCGGGCCGTGCGGCGGGCGCGGTGGTGGTGAAGGTCGAATTCGACGCGGTGACGCGCGTCTGGCGCAACGATCCCGGCACGACGTTGCTGGTCGATGGCAACGGCATCGTGCTCGCGACCACCGACCCGCGCGAGGTGCTGCACACGCTTCGCCCGCTTCCGCCCGCCACCCGCGCCGCGATCCGCGCCAGCGGGCAGTTCGGTGCGGAGCCGCTGCCCCCGACGCAGGTGCGCCCCGGTGCCGATCCCGGGCAATTGACCGTCGCGACCACGCTCGACGTACCCGGCTGGCAGCTGGTCCGCGTCGTTCCGATCGCGCGCGCGCTGCGCGAGGCGGCGGCACTGGCGCGTCTCGCCACCGCCACCTTCGCGCTCGTGCTGTTGCTGTTGACCGCGTTGCTGGTGTGGCGGACGACGCGGCTGGCGCGCGCGGCGCGGGTGCGCGCGCAGTTGCAGGCCGCGGTCAGCGAACGCACCGCCGAACTGAGCGCGGAGATGGAGCGCCGCACCGACGCCGACCAGCGCTTCCGCGCCGCGCGCGAGGAACTGGCACAGGCCAATCGCCTTGCGTCTCTGGGCTCGATCACCGCCGGTCTTGCGCATGAGATCAACCAGCCGGTCGCGACGATCCGCACGCTCGCCGAGAATGCGCAGCACCACCTTGCCGCCGGACGGAACGATCGCGTTCGCGCGACGCTGGAAAGCGCGGTGGCGCTGACCGCGCGGATCGGGTCGATCACGCAGGAGATGCGCCGCTTCGCACGCCGCGGCAGCGGGCGGATCGAACCGGTCGCGCTCGACGAGGTGCTCGACGGCACGCTGCTGCTGGTTGGCGACCGGCTGCGCGGCGCGCATGTCGCGGTCGACTGGCCGGGGCGCGGCCAGCCGACGGTGATCGCCGGACGGGTGCGGCTGGAGCAGGTGCTCGTCAACCTGCTCAACAATGCGGTCGATGCGGTGGCGGGGCGCGACGATCCGCGCATCGCTATGCTGGTGGAGGAGCGGGAGACATGCGTGGACCTGATCGTGGCCGATAACGGCAGCGGGATCGACCCGACGCTGGGGGAAGAGGTGTTCAGCCCGTTCGTCACCGGCAAGCCCGACGGGCTCGGGCTCGGGCTGGGCATCGCGCGCGATATCATGGCGCAGTTCGACGGTGCGCTGCGGATCGTGCCCTCGCCGCTCGGCGGCGCGGCGTTCATGGCCTCGGTGAAGCGCGCATGAGTGACTCGCCCGCGAGCGACGCGCTGCGCGTCCTGCTGATCGACGATGACGACGGTCTGCGTACCGCATTGGCCGACAGTTTCGCGATCGCCGGGATCGCGGTCGAGCCGTTCGCCGATGCGCGCGCCGCGCTGGCGCAGCTCGGCACCGATTTTCCCGGCGTCGTCGTCAGCGACCTTCGTATGCCGCGCATGGACGGCCATGCGCTCGCCGAGGCGGTCGCCGCGCGCGATCCCGAGCTGCCGGTGATCCTGATGACCGGGCACGGCGACATCGCCACCGCGGTCGCCGCGCTCAAGAAAGGCGCGTGGGACTTCATCGCCAAGCCGTTCGCCGCCGACCATCTGATCGCCAGCGTCCGCCGCGCGCTCGACGTGCGGCGACTGGTGCTCGAAAACCGCCGGCTGCGCGTCGCCGCCGCCGAGGCCGAGACGCACTATCCGCTGATCGGCGAGACGCCGGTGATGGTGCGGCTGCGCGAGACGATCCGGCAACTGGCCGATGTCGACGTCGATGTGCTGATCGAGGGCGAGACCGGCACCGGCAAGGAGCTGGTCGCGCTGCTGCTCCACCGCTGGAGCCACCGTCGCATGCGGCAGTTCGTCGCGGTCGATTGCGCGGCGCTGCCCGATGCGATCGCCGACGAGGCATTGTTCGGCAACCGCACGCAGGCAGGGCGGATCGCCGACGCCGATCGCGGGACCTTGTTCCTCGACGAGATCGACAGCATGTCCCCGGCCTTGCAGGGCAAGCTGCTGCGCGTCGTCGAGGAGCGCGAGCTGCCGCAAGCAGGCGCGGCACCGCGCGTCGTCAACCTGCGCGTCGTCGCCGCCGCCAAGACCGATCTGTCGACCGCTGCGGCGGATGGCCGCTTCCGTGCCGATCTGCTCTACCGGCTGGAGACGGTGCGGCTGCGCATCCCGCCGCTGCGCGAGCGGCGCGCCGACGTGCCGCTGCTGTTCGCCTATTTTCTCGGCGAAGCCGCCGAGCGCTTCGGACGCGAGCGGCCGATGATCGACGCCGCGGTCGAGGCGCGGCTGGTCAGCGACGACTGGGCGGGCAACGTCCGCGAGTTGCGCAACTTCGCCGCGCGCGTCGTGCTCGGCGTCGATGGCGGCGCGACCGAACCCGCCGACCAGCTCCCGCTGTCGGAACGCGTCGACCGCTTCGAGGCGGCGGCGATCCGCGCCACGCTGGAGCGGGTGCGCGGCGATGTCGGCGCGGCGGCGGCGGAGTTGCAGTTGCCGCGCCGCAGCCTGTACGACCGGATGCAGCGCCACGGCATCGAGCCTGCGGCGTTCCGCCCGACCGCCCGTCCGTCCGAGTAATGCGTATGATGTTCCGTTTTCTGGCCGTTCTGCTGGCGCTCGTCGCGCTGCCCGCCGCCGCCGCGCCCAGTCTGCTCGAGGTCGATCAGCGACTCGCGGCGATCGCGTGGCGGCTGACCACCGCCAATGCGCCGCTGTGTCGCGAGCAACAGCCGGTGATCGGCGCGACGCTCCACGCCGCCGACCAATATCCGACCGAATTGCGCAGCGCCTTCGCCGCGCCGGTCGCGGTCGAGCTGGTCGTGCCCGGCGCACCCGCCGCACAGGCCGGGGTGCTCGCCAACGATGGCGTCACCGCGATCGACGCGCAGCCGCTCGCGCCCGCGACGACGGGAACGGCGATGACCAGCGCGACCCGCGACGCCGCGCAGGCGCGGATCGCGGCGCTCCCGGTCGCCACGCCGATCGCGCTGACCGTGCGGCGCGACGGTGCGGTGCGCGAGGTGACGGTCCAGCCGCGCCCCGGCTGCCGCGTCGAGTTCGAGGTGCTGACCGGCGGCAAGCTCGGCGCGTCCTCGGACGGCCATGTCGTGCAGGTCGGCGGCGCGCTGTTCGAGCGCTTCGGCGACGATCAGATCGCGGTCGTCGTCGCGCACGAACTGGCGCATGCGATCCTCCGCCACCGCGTCCGGCTCGAGGCGGCGGGGGTCAAATGGGGGCTGCTCGCCGAATTCGGCCGCAACGCGCGGCTGTTCCGTCAGACCGAAACCGAGGCCGACCTGCTCGGCGCGTATCTGCTCCGCAACGCCGGCTGGGACCCGCAACTCGCGGCGCGCTTCTGGCGCGAGTACGGTAGCAAGATCGACGGCGGCATGTTCCACAGCCGCACCCATCCCTCGGCAAAGGACCGTGCGGCAGCGATCGAACGCGAGCTGGCGACGATGCCGGCGAATGCGCCCGTGCCGTACTTTCCGCCGATGTTGGGCAGGCGAGACGAGAGCCTCAACTAAACGTCTCGAACATCGTGGCGAGCGCGACGAAAAGAGTGTTTCATGCGGAGGCGCGGAGCACGCAGAGATGCATCGCCCGAGGCAGCTCAAGAGTTTGATCCACCCAAGCTGAAGCGTCACCCCGGCGAAAGCCCGGGCCCAGTTGGGGGACGCTGATGATAGAGGTCGCGCCCTATCTCGTAAGCCTTCCCAACTGGGCCACGGCCTTCGCCGGGGTGACGATAGGAAACGGTTCAAGCCGGGTGGATCATACTCGAAGAGATGATTTCAGGCGATGAGAGGATCGCAAGCCGGATGCGCCAAACGCGACACCTCCTCGCCTCCGTGCGAAAGCCCCTTGGTCTTCACACGCTCACGAACCAGCCAGACGGCAACGCTCAAGCCGCCGCGCGCAACGCCAGCCGGTCCCAGATCTCGACCAAAGCGTCGGTCAGCTCGCGCATCATCGCCTCGCTGTGCGCTGGCCCCGGCGTGAAGCGCAGCCGTTCGGCACCGCGCGGCACGGTCGGATAATTGATCGGCTGCACGTACACGCCATATTCGGCGAGAAGGATGTCGCTGATCTTCTTGGCCTTCACCGGGTCGCCGACCATCACCGGCACGATATGCGTCTCGCCCGCCATCACCGGAAGCCCGGCGTCGCGCAGCATCGCCTTCAGCGTCGCCGCCGCCGCCTGCTGCCCGTCGCGCTCCGCGCTCGATTGCTTCAGGTGCCGCACGCTCGCCAGCACGCCCGCGACCAGTACCGGCGACAGCGAGGTCGTGAAGATGAATCCGGGCGCATAGGAGCGGATCACGTCGACGATCGTACGATCGGCCGCGATATAGCCGCCCATCACCCCGAACGCCTTGCCCAACGTCCCCTCGATGATCGTCAGCCGGTGCGCGACCCCGTCGCGCTCCGAAATGCCGCCGCCGCGCGGGCCGTACATCCCGACCGCATGAACCTCGTCGAGATAGGTCAGCGCGTTATATTTGTCCGCGAGGTCGCAGATCGCCGCGATCGGCGCGACATCGCCTTCCATCGAATAGACGCTCTCGAACGCGATCAGCTTCGGCACCGCCGCGTCGTCAGCGGCGAGCAATTCCTCGAGATGCGCGAGATCGTTGTGCCGGAACACGCGCTTCTCGCACCCCGAATTGCGGATCCCCGCGATCATCGAGGCGTGGTTCAGCTCGTCGGAATAGATGATGCAGCCCGGCAGCACCTTGGCGAGCGTCGACAGCGTCGCTTCGTTCGAGACATAGCCCGAGGTGAACAGCAACGCCGCCTGCTTGCCGTGCAGATCGGCCAGCTCGGTTTCGAGATCGACGTGATAGTGGGTGTTGCCGCCGATGTTACGCGTTCCGCCCGAGCCCGCGCCGACGTCGTGGAGCGCTTCCTCCATCGCCGCGATTACCTTGGGATGCTGGCCCATCGCCAGATAGTCGTTCGAGCACCAGACGGTGATCGGCTTCGGCCCGTTATGCCCCGCGAAGCACCGCGCATTGGGGAACATGCCCTTGTTGCGCAGGATGTCGATGAACACGCGATACCGGCCTTCGGCATGAAGCCGGTCGATCGCCTGGGTGAATACGCGCGAATAATCGACGCCGCGCGCTTCGATGCTCTCCGTCTTCATGGTGCCCGCGATTACTCCCTCCGACCGGCGATGGCCAGCGCAGAACCGCATTCTCACTAATCGAAAAGGGTGGACAAATTGCCCCACCCCCCTGGCGCCGCGCCTATAGCGCCTCGACCCGCGCGAATCCCAGCCCCGCCGCCAGCCGCCGCTCGACCTCGCCAAGGCGCGTGAACACCAGCACGTCTTCCGCATGCGCCGGCCACGCCTGTCCCTCGGTGAGATGCACGATCCGCCGCGCGATCCCCGGCCCGCCGTCGACGAACCGCACCCCGGCCGGCGCGACCGCCGCCATCTCCGTCTCCAGCAACGGGAAGTGCGTGCAGGCATTGACGATCACGTCGATCTCCGCGCCCCGCGGCTGCGCGAACAGCCCTTCCAGCTCGCGCGCCAGCGCCGCCGGATCGGGGTCGATCCCCGCCAGTTTCGCCTCCGCAATCTCGACCAGCGCCGCCGACCCGTAGCGCAGCACCGTGCAGTCGGTTGCGAACCGCGCCGCCAGATCGTCGACATACGGCTGGCGGACCGTCGCGGCGGTGCCGAGCACGCCGATCACCCGCGACCGGCTCATCGCCGCTGCCGGCTTGATCGCCGGCACCGTCCCGACCACCGCGACGTCGAGCGCGGCGCGCACCGTCGCCAGCGCGATCGTCGACGCGGTGTTGCACGCGATCACCACCAGCCGCGGCCGATAACGCTCGACCAGCCGCCCGAGCAGCGCCGGCACCCGCGCGGCGATCTCCGCCTCGCTCCGCGTACCGTAAGGGAAGCCGGCCGAATCGGCGGCATAGACGATCGATGCGCGCGGCAGCAGCAGGCGCGTCGGCGCGACCACCGACAGCCCGCCGACGCCAGAATCGAAGAACAGGATCGGTGCGGATTCGATCACACCGCCCCCTAGTCCCGATCGATTGGTTCGGGCAACGCTGCCGGTGGCGTACCCGAAATGTTTCGGCTAAAGATCGCGGTCGAGGGGGATCGAACACTGCCGACCGAGATCATCTGGATAGCGCCCGCCGCGGCCTTACTGATCGGCTATCTGCTCGGCTCGATCCCGTTCGGTGTCGTGTTGACGCGGATCACGGGCGCGGGCGACCTGCGCCAGATCGGCTCGGGCAATATCGGCGCCACCAACGTGCTCCGTACCGGGCGCAAGGGGTTGGCGGCGGCGACCTTGCTACTCGATCTTGCCAAGGGGCTCGGCGCGGTGCTGCTGGTCGCCTGGTTGTGGCCCGGCGAGCAACCGCTGGCCGCGGCGGGCGCGCTGGTCGGCCATTGCTATCCGGTGTGGCTGCGGTTCCGCGGCGGCAAGGGCGTCGCGACGCTGATGGGCGTCGCGCTCGGGCTCGGCTGGCCACTGGGGCTGGTGTTCGCGATCCTGTGGCTGGGGCTGCTGGCGATCACGCGCATCTCGTCGCTCGCGGGGATGGCGGCGGCGATCAGCACCCCGGTGACCGCCGCGATTCTCGGCGACTTCGATCTCGTGCCGTTGCTGATGGCGCTCGCGGCGATCGTGCTGTGGAAGCACCGCGCCAATATCGCGCGGCTGGTCGACGGGACCGAGCCGCGCGTCGGCGGCTCGAAGACCACGCCGGCCGACGGCGAGGTGGCCGGAGACACCGGTGGATGACACGATTGCGCGGCTGCGGCTGATCCGCACGCCGTCGATCGGGCCGGTCAGTTACCGACAATTGCTGGCGCGGTTCGGCACCGCCGCCGCGGCGCTCGACGCCTTGCCCGATCTCGCCCGGCGTGGCGGCGGACGCATTCCCGCACCGCCATCCGTCGCGGCCGTCGAACGCGAGCGGCAGCTGGTCGACCGGCTCGGCGCGCGACTGCTGTTCCTCGGTGATCCTGACTATCCCGCGCTGCTTGCCGGGATCGACGGCGCCCCTGCGGTGCTCACCGTGCGCGGCGACCTGTCGCTGCTGGAGCGCACGCCGGTCGCCCTGGTCGGCGCCCGCAACGCCTCGGCGGCGGCGTGCCGCTTCGCGCGCGGACTGGCGCAGGAACTCGCGGCGGAGGGGGCGAGCGTCGTCTCCGGCCTTGCGCGCGGGATCGACACCGCCGCGCACGACGGGGCGGGGGCCGCGACGATCGCGGTGATCGCAGGCGGGATCGATGTCGTCTATCCGCCCGAAAACGAAGCGCTTCAGGAACGGATCGCGACGCAAGCGCTGTTGATCGCCGAAATGCCGCCGGGCACCGAACCGCGCGCGCGCCACTTCCCGCACCGCAACCGCATCATCGCCGGGCTCGCGTTCGGCACCGTCGTGGTCGAGGCTGCGCCGAAATCGGGCTCGCTCATCACCGCGCGGCTGGCCGGCGAGCAGGGCCGCGAGGTGATGGCGGTGCCCGGCCACCCGTCCGATCCGCGCGCGCAGGGCTGCAACGCGCTGATCCGCGACGGTGCGACGCTGATCCAGAACGCCGCCGATGTCCTCGAACAAATCCGACCGATCGACGCCCGCGCTGCGGTTCGCGCGCAGGCACCGCGCTGGGGTGCCCCCCCACCCGAAGACGCCACCGACACCGAACGCGCGCGGATCGCCGCGCTGCTCGGCCCGGTGCCGGTCGCAGTCGACGAACTGGTCCGCCAATCCGGCTGCGCGCCCGCGGTGGTGCAGATGGTGTTGCTGGAACGCGAACTCGCCGGACGGCTGGAACGCCACGCCGGTGGACGGGTGAGCCTTTGCTGAGCCACCGTCGCCGCCAGGGGGCGGTCGGTGGGTATTATTATCCGGCCACCGTCATCCCGGACTTGATCCGGGATCCCGCTTTTTCCCTCGGCCGCGAAGAAGAAGCGGGACCCCGGATCAAGTCCGGGGCGACGTCTGAGAGTATTTCGTCAAAATTACTGGTCGTCAGTCACCTGAAGACTGACCGGCCGGTCGTCGCCTGCCCCACCGCTCCGGACTTGACGCCCCCCGCCGCTCCCCTTCACCCTCGCACGTACGTGTGAGGCTCCCTAGTTAGGCAACAATGCAGCTCGTCATCGTCGAATCGCCCGCCAAGGCCAAAACCATCGAGAAGTATCTCGGCTCGGACTATCGCGTCCTCGCCAGCTACGGCCACGTCCGCGACCTGCCGCCGCGCGACGGTTCGGTGAACCCCGACGCGGGGTTCGCGATGGAGTGGGAAAACTACGCCGACAAGACCAAGCAGCTGAAGGCGATCGCCGATCTCGCCAAGACCGCCGACCGCCTGATCCTCGCCACTGACCCCGATCGCGAGGGCGAGGCGATTTCGTGGCACGTCCAGGAGGTGCTCGCCAAGCGCAAGGCGCTGCCCAAGGACGTCCAGCGCGTCACCTTCAACGCGATCACCAAACAGGCGGTGACGCAGGCGATGCAGGCGCCGCGCGATCTCGATACCGACCTGATCGACGCCTATCGCGCGCGCCGCGCGCTCGATTATCTGGTCGGCTTCACGCTATCGCCGGTGCTGTGGCGCAAGCTGCCCGGCGCCAAGTCGGCCGGCCGCGTCCAGTCGGTCGCGCTTCGGCTGATCGTCGACCGCGAGCGCGAGATCGAGGCGTTCCGCGCGCAGGAATATTGGTCGGTGATCGCCAGCATGGAGCAGGACGGCACGCCGTTCGCCGCGCGGCTGGTGCAATGGCAGGGCAAGAAGCTCGATCGCCTGTCGATCGGTAACGAGGGCGATGCGCTCAAGGCGAAAGCCGACGTCGAGGCCGGCAATTTCTCGGTCCAGTCGGTCGAGACCAAGCCCGCGACGCGCAACCCGCCGCCGCCCTTCACCACCTCGACGCTCCAGCAGGAGGCGGCGCGCAAGCTCGGCTTCTCCGCCGATCACACGATGCGGATCGCGCAGCAGCTCTACGAGGATGGCGCGATCACCTATATGCGGACCGACGGCGTGCAGATGGACGGCAGCGCCATCTCCGCCGCGCGCGCTGCGATCGCCGACCGTTATGATGGCGGCTACGTCCCCGACAAGCCGCGGCAATATCAAACCAAGGCCAAGAACGCGCAGGAAGCGCACGAGGCGATCCGCCCGACCGACTTTTCGAAGGACCGCGTCGGCTCGGGCGATCACGCCCGGCTGTACGATCTGGTGTGGAAGCGCGCGCTCGCGTCGCAGATGGCCTCGGCGCGGATGGAGCGCACCACGATCGAGCTGGCCGACGGCACCGGGCGCAACGTGCTGCGCGCGACCGGGCAGGTGGTGCTCTTCCCCGGCTATCTCGCGCTCTATGAGGAAGGGCAAGACGACAGTCAGGATGAGGACGCCAAGCGCCTGCCGCGGATGCGCGAGGGCGACAGCCCGGCGAAGAAGGACGTCGTCGCCGAGCAGCATTTCACCCAGCCGCCCCCCCGCTTCTCCGAAGCGTCGCTGGTCAAGCGGATGGAAGAATTGGGGATCGGTCGCCCGTCGACCTATGCCTCGATCATCAAGACGCTCAAGGATCGCGCCTATGTCCGCGTCGAGAAGAACCGCTTCTTCGCCGAGGAATCGGGCCGGCTGGTGACGGCCTTTCTCGAGCGCTTCTTCGAGAAATATGTCGGCTTCGACTTCACCGCCGAGCTGGAGGAAGAGCTGGACGACGTGTCCGGCGGCCGCGCGCAATGGCAGGCGGTGCTCGAGGCGTTCTGGCGCGACTTCAAGCCGCGCACCGCCGAGGTGATGGAGCAGAAGCCGAGCGAGGTCACCGCCGCGCTCGACCAGTTCCTCGCGCCATACCTGTTTCCCGAAAAGGCCGATGGCAGCGACCCGCGGCTGTGCCCGGCCTGCCATGCCGGGCAGCTCGCGCTGCGCGGCGGCAAGTTCGGGGCGTTCATCGCGTGCAGCAACTATCCCGACTGCAAGTTCACGCGCCGCTTCGCGCAGGGCGGCGACGCGGCGGCGGAGGACAGCGGGCCGGAGACGCTCGGGCAGGATCCCGAGACCGGGTTGCCGGTCGAGCGCAAGAGCGGGCGTTTCGGCCCGTACATCCAGCTCGGCGAGGGCAAGGAGGCGAAGCGCGCGTCGATCCCGAAGGACATCGGCGAACTCGATCTCGAGATGGCGCTGCGTTTGTTGAACCTTCCGCGTACCATCGGACAACATCCGGAGACGGGTCTGCCCATCAACGCCAGCATCGGCCGCTATGGTCCGTACCTCGTACATGACGGCAAATATGCGCGACTTTCGTCAACATCGGAGGTGTTCGAGACCGGCATGAACGCCGCGGTCGTCAAGCTGGCCGAGGCGGCGGCGGGCGGCGGGCGCCCAGCGCGCGGTGCCGCCCGTGCACCGCTCAAGGTGCTCGGGGCTCACCCGCGTACCGAGGCGGAGATCAAGCTGATGGAGGGCCGCTATGGCCCCTATGTCACGGACGGCACGACCAATGCGACGCTGCCGAAGACGATCGCCCCCGACCAGTTGACGCTGGAGGAAGCCGCGCAACTGATCGACGACCGCGCCGCGGCGGGCCCATCGAAGGCGAAGAAGAAGGCGCCCGCAAAGAAAGCGGCGGCGAAGAAGCCAGCCGCGAAGAAAGCGCCCGCGGCCAAGAAGGCGCCCGCCAAGAAGACCGCGGCAAAGGCGTAACCTACCCTCACCCGTCGCCCCGGACTTGATCCGGGGCCCCGCTTCTTATCTCCCATCAGCGAGAAAGCGGGACCCCGGATCAAGTCCGGGGTGACGAAGGCGTTGATGATCGGATCAAAACCGCCGACGGCAAAGCCGCCGGCCTGACGTCGGACGGGATCGGCCAAGCCGACCCGCCGGCCGGACCGGTCGCTGCGCGGCCCGTGGGCCGCGCATTGCCGCCGTCGGCTTCGCCAGACGCGGCGGCGACCGGTCACATCTTTTCCAGCAATTCCTTGATCGACACGAACGCGAACCCGACCGAGCTGTCGGCGATGCCGTACGGCATGAACAGCTTGTCGCCATGCTTCATCGCGCCGCACGTATAGACGACGTTCGGCACATAGCCCTCGCGGTCCTGATCCGCCGCCGCCAATATCGGCGAGCGCGTCCGTCCGATGATTCGCGCCGGATTGTCCTTGTCGAGCAACGCCGCGCCGATCGAATATTTGCGCATCGCGCCGACGCCGTGCGTCAGCAGCAACCAGCCCTCGTCGATCTCGATCGGCGGCCCGCAATTGCCGATCTGGACGAACTCCCATGGAAACACCGGCTTGAGGATCAACTCGCCATCGTCCCAATGCGTCAGGTCGTCGGTGCGCAGCAGGTAGAGGTTCTCGCCGTCCTGCCGTCCGATCGACAGATATTCGCCGCCCACCTTGCGCGGGAACAACGCGATGCCCTTGTTGCGCGCCGCGCTGCCGGTCATCGGGATCAGGTCGAAGGCGCGGAAATCACGCGTCCGCAGCAGCTCGGACTGGATCGTCGCGCCATTATAGGCGGTGTAGGTCCCCAGCCACTCCTGCGTCCCGTCGTCGTGCGTGAAATGCACGAGCCGAAGGTCTTCCAGACCCTTGGATTGCGCATCCGTGATCGGGAAGATCACCGTGCCCGACAGCGTGCTGTCACGATGGCGATAGACCGTCACCGGCCCGCTCGGCGGCGCTTCCTCGTCGGTGCCCGTCGCATCGGTGGCGGTCGCGAACGGTGGTTCGGGCGCCAGCTTCAATTCGTTGTTGCTGGTGATGATCCCCTCGCGGAACGCGACCGAGGAGATATGCCCCTCACCCACCGCGCGCAGCGACATCACGATGCGCTGCGCCCCGTCCTCCATCCCCGACTGATCGGGATGCGGGACGGCGCTGGGATTCATCAGCGCGGCGGCGGCATAGCTGTATTCGTGGCAGAAATAGGCGCCGATCAGCTGCCTTTTCTCGTCCGAGATGCGGCTGCCGTCCAGATCGTGCGCCGCCGCGATCTCATCGTAGCGGGTCATGAACACGCGCCGCGTCTGCCAGTGGCGCGCCTCGAAATCCTTCAGCACCAGGTCGAGCTGGTCACGCGCCTCCTGCGGCGACATGTCCATGACCTCGCTGATCAGCCGCTGCGACCGGCTGACGCCGTTGGCATTGGCGATCCAGCCGATGTGAAAGGGGCGCACCACGACACGCGACGGATCGGCGTGCAGGCGCAGCCGGTGGTTGAACAGCTCCAAGGACCAGCCTCGTCTTTAGGGACGTCGAACGCGAACGTCGCTGCCGTCAGGCGGAGACGCGCACCGTCCCTGCCACTTTTCCAACGCGCTTTGAAAGCCCCGAAATCGCACAGGACGCCATTTGTAACGCAAGGATCGACTCAGCGCCCTGATTGCGGTTGAGGCCGGTCGGCATCAGCCCGTCGAAACAGCCGCCGTCGCGCTGCGTCGCCAGCGGCAGGTCGAGGTCGTTGACCCCGAGATACCAGTCGTAGGCGCGCTTCGCCTCGGCGTACCAGCGCGCGTCACCGGTCGCATCGAACGCCGCGGCGCAGGCGTCGATCGTCGCCTGTGCCTCCAGCGGTTGCTGGTCGAACGGCAACGGGTCCTCGTACACCCGCCCGAAGCTCTCCGACCCGACCGCGCGAAAATGCCCCTCCGGCGCGGTCTGGCGCGCGACGATCCAGTCGAGCGTATCGAGCCCGCACGCGATCAGATCGGCGCGGTTGAGCGCCAGACCGGCGCGCAGCATCGCCTCGGGGAGCCGCGCATTGTCATAGGCGAGCACGATCTCGAACCAGCACCATTCGGGGCGCCGTGCTTCGTCGAGCAAGGCGAGGTGCTCGTCGGGGAAGCGGCGCAGGATCTGCAACGCCATCTCATGCCCCGGCGATGCCTCCAGCATCGCTGCCGCGCCGAGCATCGCGAACGCCTGCGCGCGCGGGCTGCCGAGGTCGAGCGCGAGGCTGGCGGTGTTGTCGAACATCGCGGTCGCCCAGTCGCGGTGCTTGGGCTCGTGCGCATCGCGCGCGGTGACGCCCAGCGCCCACAGCGCGCGGCCGTTCGAATCCTCGGAGCCGACGTCCTCGCACCACGTCCGGTCGAAGTTCATGAAGTTGCGGAAGCGCCGCGCGTCGGGGTTCCACGCGAACTGCACGAACGACGCATAGATCGTCATCCATTTGTCGCGCGTCTCGGCGTCGAGATCGTCGATCGCGCTCATCAGCATCAGCGCGCGGGCGTTGTCGTCGATGCAATAGCCGTGGCGGCGATCGGGCACCGAGAAGATCGAATGCTGGAGCATCCCCGTCGCATCGCTCATCCGCTCGACCGCCGCGATGTCAGGAGCCAACACCTGTTTGTCGGCCTTGCCGGGGTGTGGAAGCCGCTGCGTGCGCGTCGACAGGCTGGCCATCAGTTCGTCCATTGCCTTCTCCACCACGCGCGGCCAGATCATCGTCCGGCCCCGCGCATAAGCCCGGGCCGACAGCCGCGCGAGATTGCGCGCGCTGCCGAGCAGGTCGTTGATCTCGCGTGCGAACGCGGCCGGGTCACGGAAATCGACCAATACGCCGTGTCCGTCGGCAAGGATTTCGGTGGCATGGACATAGGGGGTGGACACCACCGCCTTGCCGACGCCGACCGCATAGCTGAGCGTGCCGCTCGTGATCTGCGCGGGGTTCAGATACGGCGTGGCGTAGATGTCCGCCGCCTGGAGATAGTCGATCAGGTCGTCATGATCCACGAAGGCGTCGATGAACGCGACGTTCGCGCCGACCCCCAGCTCCTCGGCACGCGCCTTCAGCGAGTCGCGATACTTTTCGCCCTCGTGCGCGACCAGATTGGGATGCGTCGCGCCCAGCACGACGTACATCGCCTCCGGGTGCCGCTCGACCACCGACGGCATCGCCTCGATGATCGTCTCGATCCCCTTGCCCGGCGCGAGCAGCCCGAAGGTCAGGATCACGCGGCGACCGTCCCAGCCGAAGCGCGCCTTGAACGCGTCCGGCTCGGCGAACGGCCGGTCGGGGACGCCATGCGGGATCGTCGCGATCTGCTTCGGATTGGCGCCATACACGCGCTCGAGAATCTCGCGTCCGCGCTCGGCCATCACGATCACCTTGGCGGCGCGGCGCAGCAGCCCCTCCAGCACCGTCCGCTCCGCAGCGCTCGGCTTTTCGAGCACGGTGTGCAGCGTGACGATCAGCGGCAGCGACACGCGGTCGAGCAACGCAAGGATGTGTCCGCCCGCCTCGCCGCCGAAGATGCCATATTCGTGTTGGAGCCAGAGCACCTGCGCGCCGCTGTTCTCGATCGCGCGGGCGGTGGCGACATAGGCGTCGCGGTCGTGCTGCGGGATCGTGCCGACCACCGCCGCGGGATAATCGTAGCGGCCGGGATGATCGTCCATCGCGTAGACGTCGACCTGCATGTCAGGGAAGCGCGCCCGCAGTGCCTGGTAGGTGTCCGTGGTAAAGGTCGCGATCCCGCACTTTCGCGGCAGGAAGTTACCGATCAGCGCGATATGCCCGACGTTCACCGCCCCGGTCGACTGCTTCATCCCCTTGCCTTTGCGATGGATACGGCGCCCGATGCGCGCGTGTTCGGAAAGTGAACCCTCTTTCTGACGAAAGGTTGCCATATTTCCGCATTGCAGCATAGCCGAACCGGTTGATCGCGATCAATCACCCCCGTCCGCAATACGGCGCGACCCCCTGATCGGGCAGCCACAAATCGGTGGGCGCTGCCCCCGACTGCCAGAAGACGTCGATCGGCATTCCCCCCCGCGGATACCAATAGCCGCCGATCCGCAGCCATTGCGGCTGCATCTCGCGGAACAGCCGCTCGCCGATCCCCACCGTGCAATCCTCGTGGAAGGCGGCATGGTTGCGGAACGAGCCGAGGAACAGTTTCAGCGACTTGGACTCGACGATCGTCGCCGCCGGCGCATAGTCGATCACCAGATGCGCGAAATCGGGCTGACCGGTCACCGGGCACAGCGAGGTGAATTCGGGCTGGGTGAAGCGCACCAGATAGGTCTGCGCCGGGCGCGGATTGGGGACGTAATCGAGCACCGCTTCTTCGGGAGAGGCGGGCAGGGTGCTGGTCTGGCCAAGATGCATCGGGTTCATGCGCGCGCACATAAGGCGTGGCGGGGGCAATTGCGACCTGTTCCCAGCGGTCGCGGTGGCGCTATGGAGAGGGGCATGACCGCTCTCGTCTCCACCGAATGGCTCGCCGCGCACGCGGGCACGCCGGGGCTGCGCATCCTCGATGCCAGCTACCACGTCGGCTTGCCCGGCGAAGCGCCGCGTGACGCCGCCGCCGACTTCGCCGCCGGGCATATCCCGGGCGCGACCTTCATGGACCTCGCCGGCTTCAACGCGCCGGATGCGCCACTGCCCTCCACCATGCCCGACGCCGCGCATTTCGCGGCGCAGGGGGGGCGGCTCGGGCTGCGCAGCGATGACCGGATCGTGCTTTACGACGACGCACCGCACCGCACCGCCGCACGCGCCTGGGTGATGCTGCGCGCGTTCGGCTTCACCGATGTCGTTCTGCTCGACGGCGGGTTTGCGAAATGGAAGGCCGAAGGGCGTCCGCTGGAGCAAGGTGCCCCGCCGGTCGCGCCGACCATCGTCGAGGTGCCGGCTTCGGGTATCGGCCTGCTCGATCTCGCCGCGATGCGCGCGCTCCAGCAGGACGGCAGCGCGCAGATCGTCGACGCCCGTTCGGCGGCGCGCTTCACCGGCGCGGAGGCCGATCCGCGCCCCGGCGTCGCGCCCGGCCATATTCCGGGCGCGCGCAACCTGCCCTATCCACAGCTCTTCGACGCCGACGGGACCTGGAAGCAGGGCGAGGCGCTCGCCGCCGCCTTCACCGCGGCCGGGGTCGATCTCGACCGCCCGCTGGCGATGACCTGCGGCTCGGGGATCACGGCCAGCGTGCTGGCGTTCGGCGCGCATCTGCTCGGACGCGAGGCGGCGGTCTATGACGGCAGCTGGACCGAATGGGGCGGCGATCCCGCCACCCCCAAGGCGACGGGGGACGCATGAGCGCGCGCGACGACATCCGACCGGCAACGCGGCTGGTCACCGGCGGACGGCGCAAGGAATGGACCGCGGGCGTGGTCAACACGCCGGTCTGGCGCGCCTCGACGATCCTTTACGACGATGTCGCGCATTTGCGGGCGACCGGGGCGCGCGATACCCACCACCGGCTGTTCTACGGCCGCCGCGGCACGCCGACGCAGTGGAGCCTCGCCGACGCGCTGACCGAACTGGAGCCGGGCGCGGAGGGCACGTTCCTCTATCCCTCCGGCGTCGCGGCGGTATCGGCGTGCCTGCTGACGCTGCTGTCGCCGGGTGACGAGTTGCTGCTGGTCGACAGCGCCTATGACCCGACCCGCGCGATTGCCGACAAGCTGCTGGCGCGGATGGGGGTGACGACGCGCTATTACGATCCGCTGATCGGCGCGGGCATCGCCGAACTGATCGGCGAGCGCACGCGCGTGATCTTCATGGAAAGCCCCGGCAGCCTGACCTTCGAGGTGCAGGACGTCCCCGCGATCGTCGCCGCCGCGAAGGCGCGCGGGGTCGCGACCGTCATCGACAACACCTGGGCGACGCCGCTGCTGTTTCCGGTCATCGAGCTGGGCGTCGATTATTCGATCCTTGCCTGCACCAAGTACATCGGCGGCCATTCCGACGTGATGATGGGATCGGTCACCGCCGGGCCGGGCCGCTTCGCCGCATTGCGCGACACCAGCTTCCAGCTCGGGCAGGTGGTGAGCGCCGACGACGCCTATCTCGCCAGCCGCGGCCTGCGCACGATGGGCGTCCGGCTCGACCGCCACGAAGCGAGCGCGCTGCGCATCGCCGAATGGCTGGTGGCCCGCCCGGAGGTCGCGCGCGTGCTCCACCCCGCGCTTCCCTCCTGCCCCGGCCACGACCGGTGGCAGCGCGACTTCAAGGGCGCGGCGGGGCTGTTCGCGTTCGTGCTGGCGGGTGGCGGCGACACGGCGCGCTGCGCACTGATCGACACGCTCGACCTGTTCGGGATCGGCTACAGCTGGGGCGGGTTCGAGAGCCTTGCGGTCCCGATCGACCCGCAGCGCCACCGCACCGCCACCACCCCCGACTTCGCCGGGCCGCTGGTGCGGTTGCAGATCGGGCTCGAAGACCCCGACGACCTGATCGCCGACCTCGAACGCGGGCTGGCGGCATGGCGCGCGGCGCAGGCGTGACCGATCTCGCGCCGCTGTTCGAGATGGTGCCGGCACAGGCCGACCTGATCGAGCTGGCGGCGGCCGGCGCGCTGGTGCTCGCGGCACTGGCGCTGGGCGTGATGGCGCAGCGGATCGTCGGCGCGCGCACCGCCGCCTGGTGGCGCGCGCGGGTCGGCGCGCATGTCGAGGGGCTGAGCCCGCGCATCGCGACGATCATCCGTCACGGCAGCGCCGCGCTGCTGCTCGCGCTGATCTACGCCGTCTGGCCTTGGGGGCCGCTGCCCGCCGCCGCGATCGGCTTCGCGATGGCCGCCGCGGGGACGCTGACCGCGCACCAGCTGATGCGCGGCGTCGGCATCCCGCGCTGGGCGGCCTATGTCGTCGAGCTGGTCGTGTTCACCGCGCTGTTCAGCCATGCGGTCGGCGGGCTGGAGCCGATCACCACCACGCTGGACGCGATCGGGGTACGGGTCGGCAGCCGCCGCCTGTCGCTGCTCTCGCTGATCGAGGTGCTGGTCATCATCGTCGCGCTGATGGCGGCGGTGCGCGTCGCCAACCGCCTGACCGCGCATACGATCGCCCACGCCCGCGCGCTCGACCCGACGCAGAAGGTGCTGGCGCAGAAGATCGCCGGGATCGTTGTGGTGGTCTTCGCCTTTCTGTTCGGGATCGACCTGCTCGGGATCGACCTCACCGCCTTCGCGGTCTTCTCGGGCGCGTTCGGACTCGCGGTCGGGTTCGGGATGCAGAAGACGATCGGCAATCTGATCGCCGGGATCATCCTGCTGCTCGACCGCTCGATCAAGCCCGGCGACGTGATCGCGGTCGGCACCAGCTTCGGCTGGGTCAACAAGATCGGCGTCCGTGCGGTGTCGGTCGTCACGCGCGACGGCAAGGAGCATTTGATCCCGAACGAGGATCTGATGACTCGCGAGGTCGAGAACTGGTCGTACACCGATCGCAACGTCCGCGTCCGCATCCCGGTGCGCGTGCCCTATGACTGCGACCTGCAGGCGGCGCAGGCGCTGATGCTGCGCGCCGCGCGCGAGTCGCCGCGCGTGCTCGATTCGCCAAAACCCAATGTGTGGCTGACCGCGTTCGGCACCGACGGCGCGGAGCATGAGATCCTCGCGTGGATCAGCGATCCGGAGAGCGGCGTCGGCAACGTCCGCTCGGACGTGCTCAACCGCCTGTGGATCATGTTCCGCGATGCCGGAATCGGGATGCCGTTCGCGCAGCGCGACATTTATGTGCGGAGCTGGCCGGGCGCGGAGACGCCATCGCCCCGGACTTGATCCGGGATAACCCAAGCGATCTCCTACCGTCGTCCCTGCGCAGGCAGGGACCCATGTCTGTCGAATGCAACCGAGCGATCTGACACAGTTCGCGACGCGCCTATGTCAGATGGCTCGATTTGACGAAGCAGACATAGGCCCCTGCCTTCGCAGGGGCGACGGCTGGACTTACTGCTGCGGCGTCGGCTGTGCGGGCGCCGGTTGCGCCGGAGCCGCCGCCCCACCCACCGACGCGCGCGCGTCCTGCCCGTCGCCCTGCGGCGCGGCGACGATGTCGCTGGTGGTCTGCCCCTTGTCGATCACGTTCGTCGCCGGATCGCCGACGCCCGAGCGGATGCCCGGCGTCGACGCGCTCGCGCCGCCGGCCTGCTCGACCACGCCCGCCTCACCCGCGCTGCGCGCCGCCGGGCCGCCGAACAGCGCCTCGATCGCCTGCGCCTGCGGGTTGTTGCCCTGCGTCCGCGCGGCACCCGGCTGCGGCGGCACCAGCGCGAAATCGGGCGGGATGATCAGCGGCGCCTGCCGCGCCACCGCGAACTCGTCGGGGCGGGCGCGGTCGTAGCCGCGCTTGCCGCAGCCGGCGAGCAGCCCCAGCGCCGCCATCCCGGCCACCACCACCACAGACTTACGCATGGACATTCTCCGAAACATCGTCGCGCTTCTCGCGGATCAGGAGCGCGCGCACCAGCAGAATCAGCACGCCGATCGTGATCGCGGCATCGGCGACGTTGAAGACCAGGAACGGCCGCCACTCGCCGAAGTGCAGATCGGCGAAATCGACCACATAGCCGAGCCGCACGCGGTCGACGATGTTGCCGAGCGCACCGCCCAGCACCAGCCCGAGCGCGAGCTGGTCGGCGCGCTTGCGCTCGCGGAACATCCATACCGCCACCGCGATCGCGATCGCGGCGGTGAAGGCGACCAGCAGCCAGCGCGTCGTGTCGGTCTCGGCGCGCAGCATCCCCAGCGACACGCCTTCGTTTTTTGTGAAACGCAGGTCGAAGATCGGCAGCAGAGTGCGATACGCGCCAAGGAAATCGATTTGCAGCGGCCCGGTGACCAGCCATTTGACGAGCTGGTCGACCGCGAACACCATTCCGGCCAGCAGCAATCCGGCGCGCGGAATCACGCTGCCGTCCCCGTCACGTCGGCGCAGCGCGCGCAGAGATCGCCATCGCTCGTCACCTCGGGCAGGTGCCGCCAGCAGCGCCCGCATTTGTGATAATCGGTGCGCGCCACCTCGATGGTCGGTGCCTCGCTCACCTTGGCGACGATGAACACCTCCGCCAGCGCCTCGGCCGACAGCGGCGATTCGGAGACGGTCACTTCCGCCTCCAGGCTCGAGCGGATCGTCTTCTCGCGGCGCAGCGGCTCGATCGCCTCGGTCACCCGCTCGCGCAGGCGACGCACCTCAAGCCAGCGCTGCGCGACATCCTCGCCTGCCTCGTCGGGCAGCGTCGGCCATTCGAGAAAGTGCACCGAACTGTCGTCGGCCGGGAAGCGCGTCTGCCACACTTCCTCGGCGGTGAAGACCAGCACCGGCGCGGCATAGCGCACCAGCGCATGGAACAGCACGTCGAGCATCGTGCGATACGCCCGGCGCTTCACGTCGGTCGGCGCATCGCAATAGAGCGAGTCCTTGCGCACGTCGAAGAAGAACGCCGACAGATCCTCGTTGCAGAAATCGGTCAGCCGTCGGACGTAGCGGTTGAACTCATAGGACGTCGCCGCGTCCTTCAGCTCGCGGTCGAGCGCATGGAGCAGGTGGAGCATGTAGCGCTCCAGCTCCGGCATCTCGGCGACCGGCACCCGCTCGTCGTCGCTGAAGCCATCGAGCGCACCGAGCAGATAGCGGAACGTGTTACGCAGCTTGCGATACGCATCGGAGGATGTGGCCAGAACTTCCTTGCCGATCCGCACGTCGTCGAAATAGTCGGTCGACACCGCCCACAACCGCAGGATGTCCGCACCCGATTCGCCGATCACCTTGAGCGGATCGACGACATTGCCGAGCGACTTGGACATCTTGCGCCCCTGCCCGTCGAGCGCGAAGCCGTGCGTCAGCACCGCGTCGTACGGCGCACGCCCGCGCGTCCCACAGCTTTCCAGCAGCGACGACTGGAACCAGCCGCGATGCTGATCCGAGCCCTCGACATACAGGTTCGCGCGCGTGCCCTCGCCATAACGCGCCTCGACGACGAACGCGTGGGTCGAGCCCGAGTCGAACCATACGTCGAGAATGTCGTTGACCGGCTCGTAATCGGCGACCTCGTAGCGGTCGCCTAGCAGCGCCTGATGGTCGGCGGTGAACCACGCATCCGCGCCGCTCTCGCGGAAGGCGGCGATGATCCGCGCGTTGACTGCCGGATCGTAGAGATATTGCCCGCTCTGGCGATGCACGTAGAGCGCGATCGGCACGCCCCAGGCGCGCTGGCGGCTGATGACCCAGTCCGGGCGCCCCTCGACCATCGCGCGGATACGATTCTCGGCGCGCGTCGGCACCCATTGCGTGCGGGAGATCGCGTCCAGCGCGAGTTCGCGGAGCGTGGCGGCGTTGCCTTCAAGCCCTCTCCCCTCCGGGGAGAGGGTTGGGTGAGGGGCCGAGGTCTCACCGAGACCGGCACTCTCTGCGAGGCTCCGCCCCTCACCCCTACCCTCTCCCCGGAGGGGAGAGGGCTTGTCGTCCATCGGAATGAACCATTGCGGGGTCGCGCGGAAGATCACCTTCGCCTTCGACCGCCACGAATGCGGATAACTGTGCGCGAAATCGTCGCTCGCCGCCAGCAACCCGCCCGCCGCGCGCAGGTCCGAACAGATCGGCCCCTCGGCGCTGACGAACTTCTTGTTGATGACGCTGCCCTGACCGCCGAGCCACGCCCAGTCGGCGCGGTACATGCCAGCCCCATCGACCGCGAACACCGGCTCGATCCCGTGCGCCTTGCACAGCAGGAAGTCGTCCTCGCCATGATCCGGCGCCATATGGACCAGCCCCGTACCGGCATCGGTGGTGACGAACGCGCCCTCAAGAAACGGCCGCGGCGTCGCGAAGAAGCCGCCGAGCGCGTGCATGGGATGCTGCGCGGTCGCGCCCTCCAGCACCGGGCCCTTGATGAGCGCGATGATCTTACCCATCGGGATGCCGGTGCGCTTGGTGAAGGCCGGCATCAGCGGCTCGGCGACCAGATAGCGCCGCCCGTCATGCTCGAACTGCAGGTAGTCGATGGCCGACCCGTAGGCGAGCGCCTGGTTGACCGGGATCGTCCACGGCGTGGTCGTCCAGATCACCGCCAGCGTGCCCGCCAGCCCCGGATATTCGGGGCAGTCGATCACCTCGAACCCGACGTCGATCTGCGTCGAGACGATATCCTCATATTCGACCTCGGCCTCGGCCAGCGCGGTCTTCTCGACCGGGCTCCACATCACCGGCTTGGCCCCGCGATACAGCTGGCCGCTCTCGGCGAACTTCAGCAGCTCGCCCGCGATGGTCGCCTCGGCCTCGAACTTCATGGTCAAATAGGGATCGTCCCAATCGCCCATCACGCCCAGCCGCTCGAACTCGTCGCGCTGCACCGCCACCCACTTCTCGGCATAGGCGCGGCATTCGGCGCGGAATTGCGCGACCGGCACCTGATCCTTGTCGAGCTTCTTCGCGCGATACGCTTCCTCGACCTTCCACTCGATCGGCAGCCCGTGGCAATCCCAGCCCGGCACGTAGGGCGCGTCATAGCCCATCAGCGAACGGCTGCGGACGATCACGTCCTTCAGCACCTTGTTCATCGCATGGCCCATGTGGATGTCGCCATTGGCATAGGGCGGGCCGTCGTGGAGGATGAACCGCTCGCGGCCCAGCCGCTGCGCGCGCAGCTGCTGGTACAGCCCGATCCGCTTCCAGCGGTCGAGGATCGCAGGCTCCTTCTGCGCCAGCCCGGCCTTCATCGGAAAGCCGGTCTGCGGCAGGAATACGGTGTCGCGCCAGTCGCGCGTGGTGTCGGATGCGTCGGCCATGTGTCTCTTAGCCTTAACGGCGGGTCAGTCCGCCAGCAACTCGCGCGCGCGGGCGCAGTCCAGGTCCATCTGCGCGACCAGCGCGTCGAGGCTGTCGAACTTCGCCTCGGCGCGCAGCCACTCGATCAGCTCGACCTCCAGCAGCTGACCGTACAGGTCGCCGGCGAAGTTGAAGAAAAATGGCTCCAGCAGCTCTTTCGGCGGATCGAACGTCGGACGCACGCCCAGATTCGCCGCCCCCTTGAGCATTCGCCCATCCGCGAGCCGCCCGCGCACCGCATAGATCCCGTACGCCGGGCGCAGATACGGCCCCATATCGAGGTTTGCGGTCGGATAGCCGATCGTCCGCCCCAGCTTGTCGCCGTGCTGGACGATTCCCTCGATCGCGAACGGCCGCGTCAGCAGCCGCGCCGCGCCGCGCGGATCGCCGCCGCGAAGCGCCGCGCGGATTCGCGTCGACGACACCGGCTCGCCATCCAGCAGCACCGCCCCGACGGTATCGACCGAAAAGCCGGCACGCTCGCCCGCCGCGCGCAACGTCGCGATATTCCCGCTCTTGGCGTGACCGAAGGTGAAATCTTCCCCCGTGACCACCCCCGCGACCCGCAATGCCCCGATCAGCCGCTCGGCAATGAATACATCGGCCGGCAACGCGGCGAGCGCGGCGTCGAAATGGAACACCACCATACCGTCCGCCCCCGCGTCGGCAAACAACCGCGCGCGCTGGTCGAGCGTGGTCAGCCGAAACGGCGCGGCATCGGGGCGGAAGTGGCGGACGGGATGCGGATCGAAGGTCGCGACCAAGGCCGGCCGCCCCTCGGCGCGCGCGCGATCGACCGCCCGCGCCACCACCGCCTGATGCCCCAGGTGAAAACCGTCGAAATTGCCCAGCGCGACGATCGCGCCCGCCAGGGCGTCAGGCACCGCCGCGCCGCCGTCAAGCCGCTGCATCGGCCGCCCTTAGCGCCTGCGCCGTCACCGTACCAGCGTCACGAAATCATAGCCCGGCCGCTCGCCGTCCGCCGGATGTGCGATCCGCGCCACTTCGCGCCAGCCGGTGAACGCCGGCACGACCGCGTCGCCCTCGGGCGCGCAATGCACCTCGGTCAACTCGATCCGGTCGGCACGATCGAGCAGCAGCGCGTAGATCTCCGCACCGCCCACGACGGTGACGTCGCCCCCCCCTGCGAGCGCCAGCGCCGACCCGATATCATGCGCCACCTCCGCGCCGACCGCCGACCAGCCCCGATCGCGCGTCAGGACGATGTGCCGCCGCCCGGGCAGCGGCGCGGGAAAGCTCTCGAAGGTCTTGCGCCCCATCACCATCGGCGTGCCCATGGTCAGCGCCTTGAAGCGCTTGAGATCCGCCGGCAGCCGCCATGGCAGCCGGCCATCCACACCGATGACGCCATTGTCGGCGCGTGCGAGAACGAAGATGATCATTCGCGCGGGGCTAGGCGCGAATGGCCCGGGAGAAAAGCGCGCATCACGCCTGATCGAGCCGACTGGTCAGCGTCCAGCGCGCCTCGCCTTCCAGCCCGAGGGCGGTCAGTCGCCCGGTGCGATAGGCTCCCGTGTCGATCGCGATCCTATTGTGGCGATAGTCGACCCTCGGCACGATCGTGTGCCCATGCACCACCACCGGCCCATGATCGGCCGCGCTGTTCAGAAAGTCCTTGCGGATCCATCGCAGGTCGCGCGCGGTCTGCTCCTCGATCGGCACGCCGGGGCGGATGCCGGCATGAACGAAGAGGTAGTCGCCGATTCGCACCTGCTCGAGCATCGCACGCAGGAAGGCGATGTGACGCGACGGGATCGCGGCGCGCAGGACGCGCGGCAGTGCTTCGGGATCGTCCCAGAAGCGTGTCGGGTCGACGCCATAGCTCTCCAGCGTTTCCGCCCCGCCATGATCCAGCCAGCGTGCGACGCCCTCGCTCTCGCCATCCAGGATCGCAAGCAGCATTTCCTCGTGATTGCCGCACAGGAAATAGCGATGTGCGCCGCTGCGATCCTCCGCGGTCAGCAACTCGATGACCTTCGCCGACGCCGGCCCGCGATCGATCACGTCGCCGATCGTCACGATGTGCAGCGTCGCCTCCCCACCGCGACGGTGATGGTCCTCGACGATCCACCCGAGCAATGGCTCCAGCAAGTCGGCCCGGCCATGTACGTCTCCGATCGCATAGACCCGCATCCCGGCCGGGATCGCGGCGCGGCGCGGCGGCGGCCATCCGAGCAATTGGCGCAATCTTCCCATCGCGATGCGGGCAGCTCAGCCGAACAGCATCGCGTCGATGGCATCGAGCACCGGCGCGTCATGCGCGAACTTGCGCGCGAAATGCGCGTCGGACGCGTAGATGCCGTCGAGATCGGCTTCGGTCAGCAATTGCGGATGCGCCCCGCCGCCGTTCCATTGCGCGTAGCGGCGATTGTCGCGCACCAGCGTCAGCCCCGGCTCGTTGCACAGCACCGTCTGAAAATAGCATTCGTCGGGGCTGGTCCGCATGGTCAGGTGCCTCTGCAGCCTCAGATGCTGCGGGGTCGGCGCCAGCAGCAACCGCGCGACGCGCGCATTGCCGGTGAACCAATGATCGCCGTAGAAGCAGGGAAACGCGCGCGAGAACGGACGGAACGGCGTCGGGAACGGCAAGTGCACTGTATAGCGCCCCGCTCGCACGCGCCGTCCGCCGTCGTTGAAGCGCAGCATTGGCAACCAAAGCTCCGCGCCCTCATAGTGGCTGCGCTTGAGCCGGCGGTTCCCGTCAGCCTCGAATTGATCCAGCTCGGGATTGCGCGGCCCGAAGCGTGCAGCGGCGCTCTCGGCCGTATCGCCGATCTGGCGGTAATCGATCAGCGCATCCGCGCCCGACGCGGCCAATTCGGCGCGGACGGCATCGGCGCGGCGGATCGGATAGTCCGACGCGCTCATCAGCACGAACCAATCCGGCGCGTCACGCTCGTAGAGCAGCCGCAGCGCCGCGAAGAACCCCTGCACCACCGACCATTTCGCCCAGCCGGTGCGGATGCTCGGATCGACGAAGCGCACGTTGCCGGGAAACTGGCGTTCGTCGATCGGGGATTGCGCGCGATCGTGGTGACAGGCGATCGGCGGCGCGTCGTAGAGCCGGTTGAGCGTAGCGACGAGCCGCAGCAACTGCCCCGGATCGCGATGCGACAGGATGACGAAGCCGATCGTCATCGTGGCGCGCCCGAACGCATCGGGCGGCCCGTCGCGGCGCGGCGAATCAGGTGGGGCGTCAGGGGACAGGTTCCGGTCACGAGAGGATGGTAGCACCGCCATCCTAACCGCACCCTACCGTCGCGGTCGACTGGCGATATGCTCCCGCCCGGCTCTGCCGCAGCGCTCCCCATCACCGGCGGACACCTGACGCAAAACGGCGGCGTACCCCTTAAGGTACGCCGCCGTCTTTCGGATCGTCACCGCGACGACGCGATCGCGCCGTCACGAGATCGCAATCAGATCGCCTGCGCGAAACGGACTGCCGGACGACGACGCATCGCATAGCCGACGACGCCGAAGCCGAGGATCATCAGCGCCCAGGTGCCCGGCTCGGGAACCG
Source organism: Sphingomonas phyllosphaerae (assembly GCA_036946405.1). Lineage (NCBI taxonomy): Bacteria > Pseudomonadati > Pseudomonadota > Alphaproteobacteria > Sphingomonadales > Sphingomonadaceae > Sphingomonas > Sphingomonas phyllosphaerae. Next base: position 270,937 of record JAQIJC010000001.1, read on the forward strand.
CCGGCGTCGCACGGAACGCGACGTTGCCGCTGTAGGTCGCGCTGCCACCCGTGACGTTGCCCGAGACGATCAGCGACTGCGGGTTGTTCTTCGTCGGGATCGGCGCCAGCGACTCGGCCTGATAGTTGTTCGTGCTGGTCGGGGTCAGCGTCAGCTCGACACCATTCAGCGTCACCTTGGTCAGCACGAAGTTCACGACCGGATCGGTGCCCGGCAAGTTGAAGACGAGCGTGATGAGGCTCGCACCCACGAAGCCCGCGGTCGGCACCGTGAACTTGTAGACGTCGGTGAACTCGCCCGACTTCGCGTCCGACGCGAACGCACCCGTGTAGGACCCGTTGTTGTTGGTCAGCGGGATGTTCGTTGCTGCCATCGCCGGCGCCGAAACTGCGACCGTCGCCGCTACGACTGCGGCCGAGAAAATCTTCTTCATGCTGGAAACTCCCCTTACACCCTGTTGACGTCCGTCCGTACCACTCACGCGACCCGCCCCTTGCGGCGGTGATGAACCGTTGCCACCCGGCCACCCGATGATTCGATGTATCGCACCTTAACGACTCGAAAACCATCTTCTTTTTAACGACATGCCGCTTTCCTTGCGCTGTGCTCATTTTGCACTGACAGGAGGCCGCACCAAGCGATACGAGGTGATATACGCGGCACGACCCACTTTGGATGCGACGCAACATTCTCGAAACAGTCCAATATCGGGACGCACGGCGGATCGGCGGTCGACAAAAACGACGGCAAGGATTGACGCCTGTTACAACCTCTTAGGCGGGTCAGTGATGCGAGGCGAGCCGGGAACGGATTGCGGAAATCAGGACGATCAGGATCCCGCCGATCTCCAGCACCCAGTTCCACCGCATGCCAAGTAACGTCGAGTTGATGAACTTGTCGACATGATGAAAAGAAGCAGCGCGGATCAGGACGTAAGTATAGATCAAGCAAACTCCCACAGCGGCGACCCGCATATTGCGGCGCAGCATGGGCAATCGGCGCACGGCGAAGCCCGCCATTATTGGCGCCAGCGCGGTGATCCCGATGATGAACGCAAGCTGAAGGGCGCGGCGTTCCGCGAACCAGCCGTGCCGTCGCGCATCGTCGCGAAGTAGCTGGGTAAACAGCGATTGCAGGTCAAGCTGCTTGTTGATGCCCAGCGCCAGCATCATCACCGCGACCGTTGCCCAGAAGCGCGTGCCGCCGGCCGAGTCGTGCGTTGCGCGGCGTGCCGCCACGGCACAGCCCCCCGCCGCGATCAGGTAGAGCGCGACCGTCAACCAGCCGATCGCCCCCGGATCGCCGATCCCCGGCGTCCACCGTTCGCTCAACGCCTCCGGCCGCGCTGCCAGCGATGCGCCAGCCGGAAGATACGTGGACCGTCGACCAGATAGCGCCGCCACAATCGTCCCGGTTGCGATGCCAGCCGATGCGCCCATTCCAGCCCGAGCCGCTGCACGGCGCGCGGCGCGCGGCGCTGCCGCCCGACGATGAAGTCGAGCGATGCGCCGATGCACAGCGCACACCCATGCGCTCCGCCAGCGCCCGCGATCCGTGCCGCAAGCAGCTCCTGTTGCGGCGATCCGACCGCGATCAGCACGAAGCGCGCCGCCGACTCGCGACCGAACGCCACCGCCGCCGCGAGCGCGTCGGGGTTGCCGAGCATTCCCATCGGCGGGATATGCTGAACGATGTCGAGCGTCGGGAAGCGCGCGCGCAACGCCGTCAGCAACGGCGCATCCCCGCCGATGATCGCGATCCGATCACCGGCCTGCGCCACGTCCGCGAACAGCCGGACCGTCAGGTCGCTGCCCGGCGCCAGCGGCAGGCTGACTCCGTAGAGGCGCGCGAGTCGCGCCAGCACCCGGCTGTCGCACAGCACCAGCGACGCCGCGCGATAGGCGCGCCATAGCTCGCCACCGACCGGATCCTGCTCGCCGAGCGCCTCCAGCCGGACGATATGGTCGACATTGGGGGTGACGACATATCGGAACGGCGTGTCGGGCGCGATCCGCCGCAACCATGCCACCGCCGCATCGGTATCCAGCGGATCGAAGTCGATGCCGACGAACGCGCGGCGTTGGGCGGGGGCCGGGGCGGGATCAATAGGCATTTTTGTCGAACGCCAGGTTCACGACCGTCTCGACCATGATGCGCAGGTCGAGCATCAGGGACCAATTGTCGATATAATAGCGGTCCAGCTCGACACGACGCTTGGCACGATCGATCGTCTGGATCTCCCCGCGCAGCCCGCGGACCTGCGCCAGCCCGGTAATTCCCGGCTTCACGCGGTGCCGCGCCGCATAGCCGCGCACCGCGTCGAAGTAATAATGGTCGCCGACCTTCATATGCGTGGCGTGCGGGCGCGGGCCGACGATCGACATCTCGCCGCGCAACACATTCCAAAGCTGCGGTAATTCGTCGATACTCAGCTTGCGGATCAGCCGTCCGACCGCCGTGACGCGCGGATCGCCCCTGGTGGTGCGCGCCGCCCCGCTCACGTCCTGCCGTTCCACATACATCGACCGGAATTTCCAGACGAGAATCTCGCGGTTGTTGAAGCCGAACCGCGGCTGCTTGAAGATCACCGGGCCGCGGCTGGTCAGCTTGATCGCCGCCGCGGTCACCAGCAGCAGCGGGGCCAGCAGGACGAGCGCCACCGTCGCCACGACGAAATCCTCGAGGTCCTTCACGATCGTGTTGCCGTCGCGCATCTGTCGCTGCCAGAGCGTCAGGACCGGGATCTGCCCGACGAAGTTGACGCGATAGTCGGGCGCCAGCGCGACCGCCTCGCGCGGGATCAGCGAGACGTCGACCGCCACTTCGCTCAGCTTCTCGATGATGACCTCGACACGCTCGCGGGTCATGTCGGACAGCGCGATCAGCACCTGATCGACCTCGCCGTCGCGGGCCATCGCGAGCAATTCGGGGAAGCCGCCGATGAACGGCAGATCGTCCACGGCCTGCGGCGTTGCCGCGCGGGTATAATCGTCCGCGACCCCGACCAGCAGCAATTGTGGCAGCGCCTGCAGGTCGAGCATCCGACAGGTTCGCGTCAGCGTCTCCTTGTCGGCGCCGTAGAGGACGACGCGCTGGCGGATGCGCCCGCTATCGGCCAGTCGCCGCAGCGCCGCGCGCAACACGAAGCGACTGACGAACAACAACCCGGTCACCGCACCGACATAGGTCAGCGTCAGCCCGCGCGAGAATTCGTCGACCAGCCCGAACTGCCAGACGATCGCGCTGCTGAGCAGCGCCGACATCAGATAATCGACCGCCACCGCGGTGTCGCCGGACTGGAGCAGAACGATCGACTGGCCATAGACCCCACGCGACTGGCGGATCAGGAAGAAGGCGATCCCCGCGATGAAGGCGGCGGCCGTATGCACGCCCGGCACGACGTTTTGCTGGAAGATCGAGGTGTAGAGGATCACCGCCACCGGCGCGCTGACGATCAGGCACAACAGGTCGACGATCATCACCATCGACGGGATGACGTTCGACGTGAAGCGTCGTCCCTGGATCGTTCGCGAACCTGCCACCTGTTGCCGTCCCGATTCCGTCGGGTCGTTGTCGCCCCGCGCTACCATTGCGCACGCGCTACACGCTTTTGCTCAACAAATTGCTGCTGAAGGTCGGCCAGTTCGTCCGAACGCCCCGCCTTGACGAGAAAATCACGCAGACCGGCGAACAACAACGGATCGGCTCCGATCGCCTGAATACCCGCGCGATAGGTGTTTTCGGCCAGTTGCTTCTGCCCGGCCAGCGCATAGGCGCGGGCGAGCCGTACACGATCATCCGCCGACCGCGGCTTGCTGGCGACCAGCCGCTGCGCATCGAACACCGCCTGCCGTCCGCGCCCGGTGCGCAGATACAGATCGGTGCGCGCGCGCAGAGCGAGGATGTTGCCCTCGTCGAACGTCAGCACCGCATCGAGCAGTTCCAGCGCCTCGGCATCGCGACCTTGCATTCCCTGCGTCTGCGCCAGCAATGCCAGCGGGGCGGCATTGGCGGCGGTGACGGGCAGCGACACCAATGGCGCGACCAGCGCCTCCGCATCGCGCGCCTGCCCGGCCAGCATCAGAAAATACGCATAGCGCATCTTGTCGGCGGTCGACGCCTGCGCCGCGAGCTGGCGCACCTGCGCGATCGCGGCGTCGCGCGGTTCGAATTCCAGCCACAGGCCGAGGATGTCGATCAACCGCCCTTGATGTTCGCCGCTGCTCGCGAGCTGATAGGTGAGGTCGTGCGCCGCCGCGCGTTCGCCCAGCCGATAGAGCGTCCGCGCATAGGCGACGCGCAACGCCACATCGTTGGGCCGGAGCGCCAGTTCGCGGCTCTGCGCTTCCTTCTGCCCGGCGAGATTGCCGAACCGCCCGGACATGTCGCCGAGCGCATCGAGCGCGGTGGCGTCGCTGGGATGGCCGGTCACGAAATCGCCCAGCAGCGCCAGCGCGGCATCGGGCTTGTTCAACCCGGCCAGCGCGCGCGCCTTCAGGATCGTCGCATTGGAATCATCGATCCGCGACGCCAGCACCACGTCGGCATGCTTGAGCGCCGCTTCATAGTCACGGTTGCGCAACGCGACGAAGCCCAGGGTCGTTTGCGGCGCAAGCTCGTCGGGGCGCAGAAGCAGCACCTGCTTGGCATAGCGCTGCGCATCCTCGGTATGGCCGCCGATCACCGCCAGATCGGCCAGCGCCTGCAACACCGCCGGCCGGCTGTGATCCAGCTCGTTGGCGCGCAGATAGGCGTTGTACCCGCCGGAATAGTCGCCGAGCGCCAGTTCGACCTGACCGAGCTGCTGCCAATAGTCGGGGTTCGAGTCGTCGAAGCCGACCGCCTGCTGCATCGCCAACCGTGCCATAACGGGATCGTTGTTGGCCATCGCGGCCTCGTAGACGGCGGCGAACTTGGCCGCGCGCTCCTCGCGCGAACGGCAACCCGCCAACAGCACCAACGACATCGTCGCAGCGACGACGACACGCCGCCTTATTACCCGCCACGTCGGGGTCCGCTTCACAAATGCCCCCCGCACAAGAATGCCGCTTGCCCTCAACAATCTCATACGTACTTCGTAAGGAATATGCTGTAAGGCACCTGACGGTCGGCGCTTTACCCGATAAGGGACGGGCTGGCAAACGATGGAAGCGGCCATGTGCTGGGCAACGTCGCGGGTGCCGGCACATCGGCATGGGGGAATGACATGAAGAGCAAGCTTTTCTGCGGCATCGCATTGTTGCTGCTTCAGGCGGTGCCGGCGACGGCGCAGCAATCGGCCGCCGCGGCGGCGCGTGGCGCGACCGCGCCGGGCACCGTCGTGCCGTATCGCATCAATCCTGGCGACGAACTCGAGATCTTCGTCTGGGGCGAGGAGCGACTGCAGCGCACCGAGCGCGTCCTGCCCGACGGCACCTTCTCCTTCCCGCTGGTCGGCAAGGTCGACGCGCTGAATGCGTTGCCGAGCGAGATCGAGGCGCGGATCACCAAGGGGCTGGAATCGCAGTATCGCACCGCGGTGCCGCAGGTGACCGTGTCGGTGAAGACGCCGGCAGGCCTGCAATTCTCGGTGCTCGGCAAGGTGCGCAGTCCCGGGTCGTTCAATCCCGGCCGGTACGTCAACGTGCTGGAAGCGCTCAGCCTTGCCGGTGGCCCGGCTGAATTCGCGCAGCTGAGCAATGTCGTGATCCTCCGCAAGACGCCGACGGGCGTGCAGGCGATCCGCGTCCGGCTGAGCGATGTCCTGAAGGGTCAGGTCAGCGACGTCAGCAACGAGACGCTGCCGCTGGTGCGCGGCGGCGACACGGTGATCGTCCCGTGATGCCGCGCCGGAACGTCGCGCGCGGGTCGGCCGCGCTGCTGCTCGTCACCACGGCCGTCACCCTGCCGCTCACCCCGGTCGTCGCGCAGGAAACGCGCGTCGCGGTCGATGTGTCGGCGGGCGGCGCTTATTCGACCAATCCATTCCTCGTCCGCGGTGGCGGTGGCGGTGCGGCGTCGACCGAACTGGCCGTGACCCCGCAGCTGAGCTTCGTCGATGAGCGCAGCGAGGCGTCGGTGGTCGCACGCTACCGCCGCAGCGACTATCTGACCCGCTACAGCTCGGCGGAGGCCTATGGCTTCACCGCGCTGGCGCGTCGCGCGATGAGCGCGCGCCTCAACCTGCGCGCGGACGTGTCCTACGACAGTTCGATCATCGGCCAGAGCGGGCTCGGCGTCATCGGCGTCGTCGATCCGACCCTCACGCCCGGCCCGGTTCTCGGCACCCCCGATATCACGCTGATCGGTCTGAACCAGCGACAGACCGCGATCTCGGCGTCGGCCGGCGGCGACTATCGGCTCAGTTCACGCGACACGCTCACCGGTCGCGCGAGCATCACCCGGGTCAGCTATGGCGACGGAAACGGCGCCGGTCCGCTGCTGTCGTCGCGCACCACCGCGGGGACGATCGGCTACAGCCGTGCCCTGTCGGAACGGCTCAGCCTGGGTGCGCAAGGATCGGGGTCATGGATCGACTATGACAATCCGAGCTATTCGGGGCACACCTATTCGCCGCAGCTGACGCTGAACTATCAGCTCAATCCGCGCATCAACCTCTCGGGCGGCGCCGGTGTCGTATTCGTCTCTTCGACGACTCCGTCCGGCACCTTCAACACCACCGGGTTCTCGGGCAGTTTCAACGGCTGCCGCAATGCCGGTCGCTCGATCCAGTGCCTGCGCGCCTATAGCGACGCACAGCCGACCGGGCTGGGCGACGTCTCGCTCCGCTACGGCGCAGCGTTCGACTATTCGTACCAGTTGCGCGAATTCGACGTGGTACGCGCGTCGGTCGACTATTCTCGGCTCAGCAGCACCTCGAACACCACCCTGCAAGCGCCGCGCACCGATTTCCTGAGCGCGCTCGCCAGCTACGAGCGGGGCTTCACGCGCCGCATCTTCGCCGGTGCATCGGTGGGCTATCGTCAGGCCAATGGTCGCGGCTTCGGTAGCCCCTCCGACGTGACCTTCCGGCTTTTCCTGCGAACCAGACTGGGCGACATCCGGTGAGTGACAGCGTCGACAATGAAGATCAGGCCGCCGCTGGCGGTGGCTTCATCAATTACATCCCCCGGATTCTGTGGGAGCGCAAATGGCTCGTGATCGTGCCGTTCGTGCTGCTCTCGGTCGCCGGGATCGTGACCGCGTTCGTGTTGCCGCGCATCTATCGGTCGAGCGCGACCCTGCTCGTCGAATCACAGGAGCTGCCGTCGGCGCTCGTGACGTCGCCGATCAACACGATCATCGACCAGCGGATCGCCAAGATCCGTGAGCAGGTGCTCAGCCGTGGCGATCTGATCCAGCTGATCGAGCAGAACAACCTGTACGAGAAGGAGCGTCGTTCCAAGCCGCTGTCGTCGATCGTGACGCAGATGCAGGAAGCGACCAAGCTCGACGCGGTGAGCGGCGACATCGGCGGCGGCGCCCAGCCGGGCGGCACCAACACGATCGCCTTCACGATGAGCTACGATTACGCCGATCCTGCCAAGGCGCAGGCGGTGATGCAGAGCTTCGTCAGCCGCTTTCTGGAGATCGACGCCACCACCATGGCGGCGCAGGCCAACAACACCGTCGACTTCCTCCAGGATCAGGCTGGCAAGCTGACCGCGGAGATCAATGGGATCGAAAGCCAGATCACGGCGATCAAGGCGCGCAACGGCACCGCGCTGGCGACGGGCGGGCTGGTAATGCCTGCCAACACCGGCACCTACAGCGCGCAGATCGCCCAGTTGCAGAGCGAGAACCGCCAGCTGATGGCGCAGGTCCAGCGCAGCGGCGGCAAGGACCCGCTGGTCCAGCAGGCCGAAGCGGCGCTGGTCGCGGCGCGTGCGGTCTTTGCCGAGACGCACCCGGACGTGGTGCGCGCCAAGTCCCGGCTGCAACAGGCCAAGGACATCGCCGCCTCGCAGGGCAATGGCTCGGACAATTCATTGATCCAGAGCCAGATCCAGGCGAACAACGCCCAGATCGCCCAGCTCCAGCAATATCGCGCCTCCGACGAATCGCGTGCCGCAGCCGGGATGGCGGCGCAGTCGCGGGCGCCCGTGTTGCAGGAACAGGTGTCGCAGCTCGAGGCCCGCGCCGCGACGCTGCGCGACCAGCTGCGCGACGTCTCCGGCAACGTGTTGCGCGCGCAGAATTCGGCGCGCATGGCACAGGAGCAGAAGGGTGAACGCCTGTCGGTCGTCGATCCGCCCTCCGCGCCCGACAAGCCGGTCTCGCCCAACCGCCTGTTGCTGATCGGCGGCGGGATCGCCGGTGGGCTCGGGCTGGGCATCGTGCTGGCGCTGGCGCTCGAGTTCCTGCTGCGCCCGATCCGGGGCGTGGGCCAGATCCAGAGCCTCGGGCTCGAGCCGCTCGCGCTGGTGCCGACTTTCGTGCCCGACCGGCCGCACGGCGACAAGCCGCGCCGCCGCTTCTTCCGCCTGCCGGCGTTGCGCCGGCGACGTCAGACGGCGTCCGAGCCGCAGGGGGCGCTGTGATGACCGACTCCGCATTGAACAAGGTCGCCAGCGACTTGCGTCCCGCAGCGCCGCTCCCGACGCTTCAGGAGGCCCGCCAGTTCGCCTGGTCGGTCGCGGAGGCGAAGCAGCGCGGCATCTATGGCTTCGACAGCCGCGATGTCCGCTCGCGTCCGTTCAACCTGCTTCGCTCGCGGCTCCTCAAGCTGCACCGGAACAAGGGCTGGCGGCTGTTCGGGATCGTTTCGGCCACTCCGGCGGTCGGCAAGTCGTTCGTCGCCACCAACCTGTCGGCGGCGCTGTCGCGGACACCGGGGATCGACACCACCCTGGTCGACCTCGATCTGCGTCGTGGCTCGGTCGCGACCAATTTCGGGCTGACCGTCGAACGCGGGATGCGCGACTTCTTCGAAGGCACGGTGGCGTCGCTTGGCGACCTCGCGCTGCATCCGGAAGGCGAGCGGCTGGTGATCCTGCCGACCGACAATGCCCCGGCGCGCTCGGCCGAGTTGCTGTCGTCGCCGCGGATGGACGCGATGGTCGCGGCGATGCGCGCGCGCCCGACGCACAGCATCTTCCTGTGCGATCTGCCGCCGGTGTTCGCCAACGACGACGCGACGATCGTGACGACCAAGCTCGACGCCTACATCCTGATCGTCGAGGAAGGGCGGACCACGCGCAAGCAGATCCAGGACGCGCTGCACGTCCTCGATCAGGCACCCTGCGCGGGCGTCGTGCTCAACCGCTTCGACGGCGGTTTGCTGACCGACAATTACGGCTACGGCTATGGCGCTGGCTACAGCGACTATTACAGCAAGTAACCCGGGTGGCGGGTGCCGATATGGCACCCGCCCCGTTCACCGCAGCACCTTCTCCGCATCGACCAACCGCACGTCGTGCATCTGGTTGAGATAGGCCTCGTAATAGCCTTTGTGCGAGGCGCCCACGATCGCCAGCATGCGCTTGCCTGAATGTAGCCCCAGCACGTCGCGGATATTGGCGACCATCCGCAGGTTGCGCGTCTCCCAATAGCCCAGATAGCTGCGCCCGAAGCGCTGCGGCGACGGCTCGACGAAGGTCGCCCCGAAATCGCTGCGATAGGCAAGGTCCTGCGCGCGCGGCGAATTATAGGCGCGATACAGCGCCATGACGCCGCCCGGCTGCGTCACGCCCGCCTCCAGCGGCTCGGAGAACGCCCGCCTCTCCTTCCCGACAGGATTGTCCCAGGCGCGGCCGATCGCTTCCTCCATGCCGGGGACGGGCGGCGGATCGGCGCTGTGGTCGTCGACCCCGTAGACACGCTCCAGCCCGAGCCGCACCGCCAGCGCGACCCCCACCCATTCTGTTTCGCCCGGCCGGCTCCAGCGGCGCGCGAGTTCGGCCATCATCGCGGCATCCAGCCCGTCGCCGACACGACGCTCGCCCTCCGGCAGCCGCAGCCATTGCACCAGCGCCGACGCGGGCTCGCCCGCCGCGAGGAACGATGCCGCCAACCGGCGTCGTTGCGCCGCGGTCGGGTCGGCGGGCCATGTCGCGAGCATCTGCTCCACCGCCACGTTCGCCGCGGGCACGTCGAGCCCGAGCGCCTTTCCCGCCGCGGACGGATCGGGGCAATAGGTTGCGACGGCGTCGGCGTAGCGCGATGGATAGCGCCGCAGCGTATCGCACTGCAGTCCCGACAGGTCCTCGGTCGCGATCACCTCCGGCCGCCATGTCGCGAGCCGGTCGAGCAATGGGGTGAGTGCCTCGCGGCGCAGCGTCTTGAACGAAGACAGATGCGCCGAACCGAGCACCAGGACTTGATTGAGCGGGCCGGGCGGTGGCCCCTTGAGCCGGTCGGGGCGGAAGCTCGGCCCATATTCCTGTGCGACCGCGGTGAACGGCAGGCTGCCCACCGCCAGCGCCGCCATGCCGCGCATCCATCGCCCCACGATCCGCATCATCCACCCCCGGATATTACCGAGGTGTGTTGTGCAGATAATACCCTTCGTCGCAAGTCGCTGATGTCGACGGGGCCGGCTTGACGACCGACCCCGTGGTCGAGGTTACTTCTTGGCCGCGCCGGCTGCCGGCGTCGCATTCGCCACCGGCGCATAACCCGGCTGATATTCGATCTTGGCGGTCGAGCGAAGCTGCTTCACCTGCTCCGACAGGCCGGTGCGGGCGTTCTGCTGGCGCAGCGCCGCCATCGCCGCCTTGCGCATGTCGTCCTGCGACATCTGCACCGGCTCGCGCCCGACGATGATGTTGGCATACAGCTTGCCGTTGGCCGGCAACACGAACGGCTCGGTAGCGGGCAGCGCGAAGATACGCTTCAGCGCCTCCGGCGGCACGCTGGCGGTGTCCAGACGACCGCTGGTGCGCGTGAACGGGATCTTCAGCCGCGTCAGCGTCGCCGCGACCGCGTCGAGCGAATGCGCATCCGCCAGCGGCGCCAGCGCCTTGGGGTCGGACGGCGCGTCGATCGCGATCTGCTGCAACGCCAGGATCTGGCGCTGTCCGAACTGATACGGGTTCTGCGCGATGAACGCGTCGACCGCGGCCTGGTCGGGCAGCTTCTGGCTGCCGGCCTGCCGCTCGGCGTTCATCGAAATCAGCAGTTCGTCGTTGAGGCGACGCTGGCGGCTCAGGAACTCCGGCGACTTGTCGACGCCGTTCTTGCGCGCGGCCTGCGCCAGCAGGCGGCGGTCGATCAGGCCCTGCAGTAATTGCTGGCGGGCCAGCTTCTGGTCGGCGCTGGGCGGCACGTTCGCCAACTGCAACTCGCCGTTCAACTCGCCGGCCGAAATCTCCTCGCCGTTCACCACCGCGACGCTCTGCCCGGTCGCCTTGCGATCGCAGGCGGTGGTCACGAGCGAAAGGGCGGTCACGGCCAGCAATGCACCACGCTTAAACATAGGATTCCCCCTAAGAGACTTCGACATTGCGGCGTTACTAGCACCCGCTGAACAAATCCTGTAGTGCCTCGTGGCGGTAATTGGGAACCTTACATGGAAACGGTCTACGATTGGGTCACACTGGCCATCTTCGCCGGCCTCGTCGTGCTGTTTCTGCAGCGGTCGATGGCCGACGATCATCAGGATTCGATGCTCGCCTATCTCGCCGGCGCGGCCATGTGCGCGCTCGCCAATTACCTTGGCAACGAAGGACATGACCTGTTGGCCAGCCTGCTGATCGTCGCCAATCTCGCCTTTATCCTGCTGGTCCTCAAGCCGATCGAACTGCCGCGCCGTTCCTGACGGCGCGACGCGCGCGGATCAGCGCGCGTCGATGTCGAGGAAGCGGCGCACGTCGGCGGGCACCGAGGCGAACATCGCCTGCACGAAGCTCGTCAGCGCCGCGATCCCTGCCTCGCGATCCGGCGTCAGCGCCGATACGCGCACCAGCACCGCATCGGGCACATCGCCCTTCAGATTGGCGCGCGCCACCGACCAGCGTTGCCGCGCCCAGGTCAGCGGCATGTCCTCGCCGACGCGGGTCCAGTAGAGCAGCTGTTCGGTGCGGTCGTCGGCGTTCGCGGTGATCGCGGTCGTCTCCAGCCGGCTCCCCGGCAGCGCAACCGGCAGCACGCTGCGATGCGACAGCGTGAAGCCGCCGGCCGGATAGCAATATTCCGGGCGGTGAACCTGCAACACCCCGGTCTGCCCGCCGCTCTGCGCGATCAACAGCATGATCGGCAACGCGTTCGGCGCGACATAGACGCGCGTCATGAGCTGCGAATACAGCGCGTCCTTGAGCTGATCGGCGGGGGGCACCACCAATCCGCTCTTTGAATAGAATTCCCATGCGCCGATCCGGTGCGGGATCAGCTTGTCGATCTTGCGGTCGCCGAGCAGATCGATGTGGTGCCGCGGCACGCGGGCCACCGCGGCGCCCGCCGTCAGCAGGAACGCCCCGCCCAGCAACGCCTGACGGCGGCTGATCGAAGGCCGGTCCGGCGCGTGCTCAGTCGTGGTCATGGCCGTTCCCCAGGGCACGGCGCAACGGCGCCGCCAGCCCGTCTATCGCGAAGATCGTCAGCACCGAGATCAGGAACATCACCAGTCCGGCGAAGTCGTGCGCAAAGCCCTGCGCTGCGGCGTCACCGAAATAATAGGTGATGAGGATCAACAGGATGACGCGAACAAAATTGGCGAACACCGCGATCGGGATGATCGTCAGCATCAACAGCGCGCTATAGCGCCAGTTCGCGTGATGCCGGACGTAGATGTAGAACAGACAGATCGCGGTCAGGCTGATGATCGAGTTGAGCCCGGCACAGGCGGCGGCGACCAGCAGATCGTATTGCGCGATCTGGATCGACACGCCCGAGCTGCCGATGGGATAGCCCAGCGCATAGAGCAGGTTCACGGCCTGTTCGGAGATCGCGATCTTGATCGGCTGGGTAATGACCGCAACCGCCTGATCCGGCGGCGGAAAGACGAACCCGAGGTAGAAGAGCGGGAACCACAATTCGCGCAGCACCCGGCCGCCGAAGATCAGGTAACCCGCGCCCAGCAGCGCGCCGTAGAAGGCGAAACCCTCGACCTCGATGATGCCGGTGATGTGCGCGAGCAGATAGGCGAGCAGACACAAGGCGACGAACGCGCCGCCCAGCAACGCATTGCCCGGTGTGCGCAACCGCAATGCCCCCGGCACCTCGCGCCACATCAGCCACAATCCGGTCGCCAGCACCAGCGGGCCGTGCCCGCCCTGTTCGGTCGACCAGCTGACGCGCGCGACGGTGAGCATCGTCGGGATCCCCAGCGCGACGATCCCGGCGATCAGCAGCCACGCCGCCGCCGACAGCTTCGGCCACCGCAACGTCACGGCGCGGCGTCGCGACGGCTTGCGGTCCGCGGTTTCCCATGTTCCGACGGCTTCGTTATTCACCTTGTCTGCTTCCGACGCGCGGGCACAATCCTGGCTGGCACCGGCGCCCCATCCGGCTTGGACCTTCTAGACACTCCACCCCTCCGCCGCAACACACGCGACGTCGCGACCCGAGGTCGCGCTTCCCGTCGCGGGACGCAGGGCTATGGCGCTATCTTCCTCAAGGTCCGGTAAACTGTTGCCGTGGCATGGCGGTCGGCGGCGCGACCGCCTACACGCGGACGCCAGAGGCTTGGCACGGGCAGCGGGGATACGGCTATGGAGGTGATCGCGACGATCGTGGCGGTGGCGCTCGTCACCCCGCTGGCGGTGCTGACCGCGACCTTCGCGATCGAGGTACTCGCCGGGCTGCGTGCGATGCGTGCGGGCGAGGTCACCGGCGGCGGCGCGCCGGTCGTGATCGTCATGCCCGCCAACGACGAGGCCGCGGTCATCACCCGCACGCTGACGTTGCTCGCCGCCGAACTGCCCGATGGCTTCCGCGTGCTGGTGGTCGCCGACAATTGCACCGACGATACCGCCGCGCTTGCCGAGCAGGCCGGTGCCGAGGTCTTGCGCCGCGACGACGCCGTACACCGCGGCAAGGGCTTTGCGCTCGCCCATGCACGCGATCATCTCGCCACGTCGGACAGCCCGTGCGCGGTCGCGGTCGTCCTCGATGCCGATTGCACGATCGATCGCGGATCGCTGACCGCGCTGGCCGCCGCCGCGCGGGCGGCGCCGGCACAGGCCAGCTACCTCATGCAGCCCGAGCGCGACGCCGCGCCGATGGTGCAGGTGTCGAACTTCGCCTTCGCGATCAAGAATCTCGTTCGGCAGCGCGGGCTGCAGCGGCTGTCGGGCCGGGTCAACCTGACCGGCACCGGCATGGCCTTTCCCTGGCCGGTCTTTCGCGATGCGCCGCTGGCCACCGACGATATCGTCGAGGATCTCGCGCTCGGGCTCGACCTGGCGCGGCGCGGCACCCCGCCGCGCTTCGCCGCGGGGGCGACGGTATGGAGCGCCGCGAGCAGCGCGGAAGGCACGCTCAAGCAGCGGACGCGCTGGGAGGGCGGCTTCATCGCCACCTCGCGCCGCCATGCCTTGCCTGCGATCGCTGCCGGGCTGCGCGCCGCCAACCCCCGCGCGATCTGGGCCGGGCTGAGCCTCGCGGTGCCGCCGCTCACGCTCTTGTTGCTGCTCGACATCGTCGGGCTGGTCGCGCTCGGCGTCCTGACGCTGCTCGGCGGCGCGGCGTGGCCGGCGTTCCTGCTCGGCGCGTTGCTGCTGCTCGCGCTCGCCGCCCTGATCGCAGCGTGGGCGCGGGTCGGACGGCCGTTCCTGACCGGTGCGGCGGCGGTGCGGCTGCCGCTCTATATCCTGTGGAAGATCCCGCTCTACCTGGGGCTCGCGCGCAAGCGCCCGACCGACTGGCTGCGCGCCGGCCGCTAGATGGCGGCAGGCACACGCCGCCTTTCGAGCCGCTTGCCGAGCGCGATCATCGGATGCTCGAAGCGGAAGGTCGACAGATGCGCTGCGGCGAAGGTCGCGGCGAACAGCAACGGGCGCTTGGCGTATTTCACCAGCGTGTCGCCACTGCCCAGCCATGTCGCCGTCAGCATCCCGTGGAATACGTACACCGCATAGGAAACCTCGGCGATATAGCGCGCCGTTCGTGAGGCGAAGAGCGCGCGCATCCAGCGCGGCGCTGCGACGATCGACGTCCCGACGGCCGCCGCCGCGAGATAGGGCCGCAGGTAGTTGAGCGCCCCGCTTCGCTCGTTAGCCGCCGCCACCGTCAGCACGAACAGCGCCAGCGGCAGCCACGCCGGCACCGCCCGCCGCACCGGCGTCGCCGCCAGCCGCGCATGGAGCAGCGCCAGCGTCGCGCCGGCGAGGATTTCGTCGATACGCTGCCACGTGTAGTTGCTCATCAGCGCGCCGTCCGCGACGCGCCCCAGCGTCACCGCGACGCACAGCGCCGGGAGCACCCACAGCCCCCGCGAACCCGCCAGCGCGACGATCACCGCGACCGTCAGGTAGAATTGCACCTCGACGCACAGGCTCCACAGATGCTCCCCGCCGTGCATCAGCCGTACCGGCGGCAGATTGGCGACGAACAGCAGATTGGCGAGCATCGTCTGCAGGTCGGCGCGCGTCGCGATCGTCAGGATCAGCATCGCCAGCCACGCCAACGGCACGATGCGGAACAGCCGTCGGATCAGGAAGGCGCGGACATCGGGCCGATGCAGCATGAATTGCGTGATCAGGAACCCCGACAGCGTGAAGAACAGCGCCATGCCGGCCCCCGCCACCGCCGCATTCATGCTCCAGCGATGCGGGCCGAGCGGCAGCAGGTGTCCGGCCAGCACCATCAGGATGCTGAGCGCGCGCCAGCCGTCGAGGATCGGAATCCGCTGCATAACCGTGTTCCATATCAGTGTTTGCGAAAGGCGTAACGCCTCCTTAGTAGCCATGCCCTAACGCTTTGCGCGCGACGCCGCCCGGCGCTCGCGAGCGGGCGACAAGCAGGGGATTGGTGCCGGATGGCGCGGAATTATCAGTCACGTAAGCGTATTCTGGTCACCGGGGGCGCCGGCTTCCTGGGATCGCATCTGATCGACCGGCTGCTGGAACGCGGCGACGAGGTGGTGTGCGTCGACAATCTGTTCACCGGTGCCAAGCGCAACATCGAGCATCTTCACAGCAACCCGCGCTTCGAATTCATGCGCCACGACGTCTGCTTCTCGCTCTACGTCGAGGTCGACGAGATCTACAATCTCGCCTGCCCGGCCTCGCCGATCCATTACCAGCACGATCCGGTGCAGACGACCAAGACCAGCGTGATCGGTGCGATCAACATGCTCGGGCTGGCGAAGCGGCTGAAGTGCAAGATCTTCCAGGCCTCGACCAGCGAGGTCTATGGCGATCCGCACGTCCATCCCCAGACCGAGGATTATTGGGGCAACGTCAATCCGATCGGCATCCGCTCCTGCTATGACGAGGGCAAGCGCTGCGCGGAGACGTTGTTCTTCGACTATCACCGCCAGCTCGGCGTCGAGGTGAAGGTCGCGCGCATCTTCAACACCTACGGCCCGCGGATGCACCCGGCGGACGGCCGCGTCGTTTCGAACTTCATCATGCAGGCGCTCAGGGACGAGCCGATCACGATGTACGGCGACGGATCGCAGACGCGCAGCTTCTGCTACCGCGACGATCTGGTCGAGGGCTTCCTGCGCCTGATGGATACGGCCCCGGACGTCACCGGCCCGGTCAACATCGGCAACCCCAATGAGTTCACGATCCGCGAACTCGCCGAGCTGGTGATCGAGTTGACCGGCTCGCGCTCGACGCTCGCCTATCGCCCGCTGCCGCAGGACGATCCGATGCAGCGCCAGCCCAACATCAGCGTCGCGCGCGACACGCTCGGCTGGGAGCCCAAGGTGCAGCTGCGCGAGGGGCTGGAGCGCACGATCGACTATTTCCGCAACTTCGTTAGCTGACCACCACATCATTGCGAGCGTAGCGAAGCAATCCAGGGCCGGATCAGGAGGCCCTGGATTGTTTCGCTACGCTCGCAATGATGACGTCTGCGCCGCAATCACCTCGGCCAGAAAATCGCGATATTGCGCCGCCACCCGCGGCCACGCGAAGTTGCCTGCGCGCGCGACGCCGCGCGGCACCAGCGTTTCGCACGCGGCGATCGCCTGTTCCAGCGCGCGCGCGACGGCCACCGGGTCGGAGGTGTCGAGCAGCACCGCATCGTCGCCGACGATCCAGCGCAACCGCGCCGAATCATGCCCGACCACCGGCGCGCCGCATCCGAGCGCCTCGATATAGACGTTGCCGAACGATTCCTCCTTGGACAGGTGCAGGAACACGTCGGCCGAACGATAGAGCGCGGGCATCTCGGTCGCCGCCACGGTCAGTCGCCGGAACCGTCCCGGCAACAACTCGCCCGCCAGTCGGTCGACCGCCTCGCGCTCGGGCCCGTCGCCCGCGACGACGAGCTGCGCGCCGGGCATGTGGCTGACCGCGCGCACGCCATCCTCGACCCGCTTCGACGGGATCAGTGCGCTGACCATCAGCACGATCGGTCCCTGTTCCGGCAAACCCAGCCGCGCGCGTTCCGCCGCGCCCGGTGTAAAGCGCGTCGCGTCGATGCCGTTGGGGATCAGCGCGCAACGCCAGCGGTCCCGGTTGCGTTCGAGATAATCGGGGTTGGTGCACACCAGCCCCTCGCAGCCGAAGGTGCGGAACTCCGAATCGTTTGAGATTGCCGGCCAGTCGCCGTTCTGCGTCACGAAGACGTGCGGCGGGCGGCGCCCGCCGATCGCCGGTCGCCGCAGCACCCAATTGGTGAACGGAAACGAACAGGTGACGGTCACATCATGGTCCGCCGGACGATAGGCGCGCAGCAACCCGGGCGCAAACGTCGCCTCTTCCCAGCCGGTGTCGCTGCGCAGCGCCGGCACGCGCGGCAATTTCTCCAGCCGCTCGCGGCGCACCGATCCGGCATGGAGGAAACGATAGGGTGTGCCGGCACGCGGCTCGCCCGAGCCGATCACCGT
Organism: Sphingomonas phyllosphaerae; assembly: GCA_036946405.1. Taxonomy (NCBI): domain Bacteria; kingdom Pseudomonadati; phylum Pseudomonadota; class Alphaproteobacteria; order Sphingomonadales; family Sphingomonadaceae; genus Sphingomonas; species Sphingomonas phyllosphaerae. The sequence goes on from JAQIJC010000001.1 coordinate 288,857, forward strand.
CACGTCCTCGCCCGCCCGCGCCAGCTCGGCAGCGAGCGACAGCAACGCGATCTCCGCCCCGCGCTCGAAACGGTGAAAACCGGGCAGGGCAAAGAGAATCCGCATCGTCATGTCCTTATCCCGCACGCACCGGCTCCGCGGTCGCTCGAATTTAACCGGTGCGATGCTAGAGGCATCGGCGGTGGATCAATCCGGCTTGATTCGCAACGCTCACTGGACGACCGCTGCGACGGCATGACCTTCCCCTCTCCCCCCACACCGACGCGCATCGGCATCGTCGCGATCGGCCGTAACGAAGGCGAACGGCTGATCCGCTGCCTCCGCGCGCTCGACGGCAGCGGCGCGGCGGTCGTCTACGTCGACTCGGCGTCGACCGACGGCAGCGCCGGCCGCGCGCGCGATCTGGGCGCGACGGTGGTCGATCTCGATCTCACCCTGCCCTTCACCGCCGCACGCGCGCGCAACGCCGGGCTGGCGGCGCTTCCGGATGTCGAGCTGGTGCAGTTCGTCGACGGGGATTGCGAGCTGGACGCCGCATGGCTGGCGACCGCCACCGCGTTCCTCGACGCCCACCCCGATGTCGCGGTGGTCTGCGGACGCCGCCGCGAGCGCTTTCCCGACGCCTCGGTCTACAACCGGCTCTGCGACATGGAGTGGGACACGCCGGTCGGCGAGGCGAGCGCCTGTGGCGGCGATTCGCTGATGCGCGCCGCCGCCGTTCGCGCGCTCGGCGGCTTTACCGACACGCTGACCGCCGGCGAGGAGCCCGAGCTGTGCGCGCGCCTGCGCGCCGCCGGCTGGCGGATATGGCGAATCGACGCCGAGATGACCCGCCACGACGCCGCGATGCTGCGCTTCAAACAATGGTGGTGGCGCGCGGTGCGCACCGGCTTCGGCTATGCGCAGGCCGGTGACGCCACCGCCGCGCTGCCGCAGCCGCTGTATCGCGCCGAGGTGAAGCGCGCGCAGCTGTGGGCCGGGATCATCCCGTTCGTCGGCGTCGCGCTGGCGCTGCTGGTCCACCCCGCCTTCCTCCTCCTCCCTTTCGCCGCCTTCGCCGCGCAGGTGGCGCGCATCGCGCTGCGCGGCGGGCAGCCGCGCGGCATGGCGTGGCCGCACGCCTTCTTCACGATGCTCGCCAAGTTCCCGGAGCTGCAGGGCGTGATCCGCTATCGACGCGCGCGGCACCTCACCTCGGCGATCACCTACAAATGACCGACCCGCGCATCGCCTATGTCGTGAGCCAATATCCGGCCTCGTCACACACCTTCATCCGCCGCGAGGTCGACAGCCTCTGTCGCCACGGCGTCGACATCCGCACCTACAGCATCCGCCGCCCCTCGCCCGCCGAGCTGAAGGCGCCCGAAGACAGAGCGTCGTTCGACACCACGCGCTTCGTGCTGCCGATGCGGATGGCGACGCTGCTCGGCGCGCACCTCCGCGCGGTCACGACGCGCCCTGCTGCGTGGTTCGCGCTGCTGCGGCTTGCACTGCAACACCGCGCGCCGGGCGCGAAGGCGATGCTCTGGTCGCTGTTCCACTTCGCCGAGGCGGTGGTGCTCGCGGAGATGCTGCGCGAGGATGGTATCGCTCATGTCCACAATCATTTCGCCAATGCCGGCGCGACGGTCGGGATGCTCGCGGCGCGCTTCGCCGGGCTGCCGTGGAGCCTGACGCTGCACGGCATCTCCGAAACCGACTATCCCGCCGGGCTGACGCTGGGCGCGAAGCTGGAGACGGCGGACTTCGCCGCCTGCGTCTCGTGGTTCGGGCGCGCGCAGGCGATGCGCGTCACCGCGCCCGCGCAGTGGCACAAGTTCGCGACGGTGCGCTGCGGGCTCGACCTGCCGAGGCTGCCCGCCGCCGCGCCGCGCACCGGCCCGCGCCGCGAGATCGTCTGCGTCGCGCGGCTGTCGGCCGAGAAGGGCCACCTCGGCCTGCTCGAGGCGATCGCGCCGCTCGACGTGACGCTGACACTCGTCGGTGACGGCCCGATGCTTGCCGGGATCGAGGCCGCGGTCGCTGCGCAAGGGCTGGCCGACCGCGTCCGCTTCGCCGGCCGCCTCGACGAAGCCGCGACGCTGGCCGCCATCGCGCGCGCCGACCTGCTCGTCTTGCCCAGCTTCATGGAAGGGCTGCCGATCGTGCTCATGGAAGCGATGGCGATCGGCGTGCCGGTGATCGGCAGCCGTGTCGCGGGCGTTCCCGAGCTTATCGAGGACGGTGTCGAGGGCCTGTTGTTCCGCCCCGGCGACTGGGACGACCTGCGCCGGGCGATCGCGCGCCTTCGCGACGAACCCGATCTCGGCGACCGACTGGCGACCGCCGCGCGCGCGAAGGTCGAGCGCGAGTTCGACATCGCCACCGCGGTGCTCCCGCTCGCGCGCCGCTTCGGCAAGGAGTGAGACGATGCTGTTCGACCCATTCGACCACGTCCGCGTCATCAACCTCAAGCACCGTACCGACCGGCGCGCGCAGATGCTCGGCGAACTGCAGCGGATCGGCGCGGCCGGCGATCCGCGCGTCGCCTTCTTCGACGCCTGCCGCTTCGACGAGGCGGGCACCTTCACCTCGATCGGCGCGCGCGGCGTCTATCACAGCCATCTCGCGATCCTTGAGGAAGCCGCTGCGCAGGGGGCGAGCGTGCTGATCCTCGAGGACGACGTCGATTTCACCGCCGCCGCGCGCGATACCGTGCTGCCCGCCGACTGGCAGATCTTCTACGGCGGCCATTATGCCGCGCGGCCCGATGATCTGCACAACAGCGACATCATCGGCGCGCATTGCATGGGGTTCCGCGCCGACATCGTTCCCGCGCTCGCCACCTATGTGCGCGGGCTGCTGGCATCGAGCGACCACCCGCCGATCGACGGTGCCTATGTCTGGTATCGTCGCGCGCATCCGGCGGTCGTCACGCATTTCGCGGTGCCGCCGATCGCCGACCAGCGGCCGTCCCGCACCGATATCGCCGAGCTGCGCTTCTTCGATCGCTGGCCGGTGCTGCGTCAGGCTGCGCAATATGCGCGCCGCCTCAAGCGGCGGCTTGCCCGGCGCCACGGCGACGCAGCGAACTGATCGCGCCGCGCGTGCGTCCGGAAAGACGCAATGTTTACCGACCCGTAACCACACCGCTTCACCCCGCCCTAACCACCGCAGCGTAGAAAGAGCCATCCCGACCGGACGTCGTCCGGCCACCCCGGGCATGGAGCTTTCCAATGAAGTCGCTGCTGCGTCATGCGGCAACGGGCACGCTGACGCGTCGCACCGGCCGATCCCTCGCGCAACTCGCCGGCGCGCTTGCCCTTGCGTCGTGCGGCGGCGGCAGCGGTGGCGGCGGCAGCACGGCCGCGCCGAGCGCCGCGGCACCGGTCACGGTGGTTCCGACCGCTACCCCGACGCCGACCCCAACGCCGTCACCCACGCCTTCGGCGAGCGCATCGCCGGTCGCGGTGACGCCGGGCAGCCTGGCGGCTGCCGAAAGCTATCCCGAGATCCCGAGCAACTTCGACGTCAATTCGGAACTGGTGCCATCGTGGGGCACCGGCGAGATCGCGGCGACCGGCAAGCCCGACACGGTCGGCGCCTTCCGCTTCATCTGCTCCCCCAGTCACGAGCTGCGCGACGACCCGATCGTCTTCCCCGGTCAGGCCGGCCGCTCGCACCTCCACCAGTTCTTCGGCAACACGCTGGCCAACGCCAACTCGACCTACGAGAGCCTGCGCACCACCGGTGAGAGCACCTGCAACAGCCCGCTGAACCGCAGCGCCTATTGGATCCCGGCGATGCTCAACGGCAAGGGCGGGGTCGTCCGACCGGACTTCATCAGCATCTATTACAAGCGGCTGCCCAAGGACGATCCGGAGTGTCAGCGCATGGGCAAGGCGTGCGTCGACCTGCCGCGCGGGATGCGCTTCCTGTTCGGCTTCGACATGGCGAGCATGTCGACCAAATTCGGCGCAGGCTATTTCAACTGTCAGGGACCCACTGCCGTATCGGGCCATTACGACGACATCGTCGAGGCGGCGAAGAACTGCCCGGTCGGCAATCAGCTCGGTGCCATCGTCAACGCGCCCAATTGCTGGGATGGCAAGAACCTCGACAGCGCCGACCATCGCTCGCACGTCGCGAACGCCGGCTACGGTGACTGGGGCTATCTGCGGTGTCCGTCGACGCACCCCTATGTCATTCCGGGCTTCACGCTGGGCGCCTGGTACACGGTCGACTCGGACCTCGACACGTCGGGCAAGTGGGACGGTGGCAAGTCGTCGTGGCATCTGGCGTCGGACGAGATGCCGGGGATGCCGTTGATGCGCCCGGGCAGCACGCTCCATGCCGACTGGTTCGGCGCGTGGGACGATTCGGTGATGCGGATGTGGACCGACAATTGCATCAACAAGCTGCTGAGCTGCAACGGCGGCGACCTGGGCAATGGCAAGCAGCTCAAGATGTTCGCGGGCTTCTCCTGGACCGCCAAACCGCACGTCGTCGCGATCCGCAATTGAGGTGCGTGCGCGACCGCGACCGGGATCAGATCAACAGCGCGGCGATCAGCGACCAGATGATGAGCGCCAGCGCCATGCCGATCGATATGCCGCGCGCGGTCGCCAGCGGATCAAGCACATCGGCAACGAACGGGCCGATCATTCCAAAGCGATCGAAGACCAGCGGCACGCCGCTCGCGGCGAATTGTTCCTGTCGATCGAAACGCACCTTCCCCTCCATTCCGCCTGTTCCCTGCGCCTCCGTCCCGGAACGGCACAGAAATCTTGCATGATGATGAACGTGTTCGATCAAAGTTGTTTCCGCAGGCGCAAATTCGGTGGCGCATTAACCTGCTGGTAGCTCTGCGACGACTAACCCTGAAGCTCAGTGAAAGGCGCGGCGATGCTCATACCGGCAATATTGCTACCCAGCGATTCGGACGATCGCCGCTCGGCAGAGCGGCAACCGATCAACCAACCCTCGACGTTGCGTGATGCGCGCGAAGAGGCGACCGACGTCTATGTGCGCGACCTGTCCGAAACCGGCTTCAGCGTCGCCACCGACTCGCGACTCGAAATCGGCAGCCTCGTGACGATCGGCCTGCCCGGCCGCGGCCGCGCCAGCGCGCGGGTCGTGCGGCAGGTGCCCGGCGGTTACGGGTGCGAGTTCGTCGAGGCGCTCGGCCGCGCCGAGGTCATGCAGACGTTCCGCGGCGGCACCGTCATCCAGCTGACCAGCAGCGCGCCGATCAGCCATCCGCTCCCCGAACCGCAGATCACGCGGTATCCGGGTGCCGTCCGGCTCGGCGTGATCGTCGGCGGCTCGGCGCTATTGTGGGCAGCGATCGCCAAGGCACTCGCCAGCCTGTTCTGACGACCGGGGCACGTCGAAGGCCGGGGTCAGGCAAAGGCCGTAGCCGGCCATCCTTCCGATTCGACCCCGCGACTCGATCGCGATCGATCCTGCGATCCCGGCACGCCGCCTGAATTGACGCCGGCCCGGCTCCCAAGCATCTTCATACGGAATCACCATCGCTTCCCGGATGGCGAACCCCGCCGACTGCATTGCCCCGGAATGGGACAAAGCGGGCTTCCTGAACGCACGCGCAGCAGCCCCTCCGCCTGTGCATCCACGCGCACGTCCACGCGCAAAATTCGCCCGAATCGCCGCGCCGCGTCGTCATGTCACGCTGCTGTCAGGTTGCCGTTCCATGGTTAACGAACGCTCTGCCTCATCACAGCCACGACTCGCCGCCGGAACGGAACTCGCTTGGTAAACATCAATTTAACGATCGCCACGACGGATCGGCAGGCCGGCGGGGTGAGATGAAGGAAGTGTGATTTTCTTCCTGTTTTCATTTCCTTCTTTTTCATCTACTTGTTGCATTGCAGCGTAACGTCAGGGAGCGAAGCCGTGCATGAAGCGACCGTGATGGTCGCGCCGGGCCGGGCCGGCGTGATCAACGACATCAACGATTCCGCACAGTGGCAGCGACTGGACGATATGGCGAGCCGCGTGCTCGACGTGACGCTTGCCGTCACCGCGTTGATCATCCTCGCACCGCTGATGGCGATCGTCGCGGCGGTGATCTACATTCTCGATCCCGGCCCCATCATCTTCGCGCATCAGCGGATCGGGCGGGGTGGGCGGTCGTTTCCGTGCCTGAAGTTCCGCAGCATGGTGGTGGATGCCGATGCGCGTCTGCGCCACCTGCTCGAAACCAGCCCGGAAGCGCGCGCCGAATGGGAACGCGATCACAAGCTGCGTGACGATCCGCGCGTGATCGGCATCGGGCGCTTCCTGCGCAAGACCAGCCTCGACGAGCTGCCGCAGCTCTGGAACGTCGTCCGCGGCGACATGAGCCTCGTCGGCCCGCGCCCGATCGTCGTCGGTGAGATCAGCCGTTACGGCCGCTATTTCGAGCATTATTGCGCGGTACGGCCGGGCATCACCGGGCTGTGGCAGGTCGGCGGCCGCAACGACGTGTCCTACCGTCGGCGTGTGGCCTATGACGTGACCTACAGCCGCGCGCGGTCGTGCGCGATGAACGTCAAGATCATCGCCTTCACCGTACCCAGCGTGCTGTTCCAGCGCGGTTCTTATTGATCTTCCGTCCTGCGGCCGGGTGGCCGCGGTGACGGCTCACCCGCCGCGAAGCTGATCGCGAACCGCCGTCAAATGTCGTTCGGCGCGGGTATGTTCGGCGGTCGCCAGCGTCATCATCCGATCGCTCAAGACCTGCAATGCGCGGCTCGCGCGGGCGGCATCGCCGTCGACCTTCGCCATCTGGATCTTCAGCGGCATCAGTTCACGCTGGAGCGCCGGCATGTCGCCCGCGGCGCCGCGCTGTTGCGCCCGCGCGTAGACTTGATCGATCTTCAGCGACAGCACCGCGCGCTGCGACTCGTGGAGATCGCGGTCGGCGCGAAGCTCGTTGATCCGGTCCAGCACGACGTTACGCCGCGCCGCCGCCGCCGCACGATCCGTATGAAGCTGCTGCTGCGCCGCGGTCAGCGCCGACGCCACCGCGCGATCGCCGCGCCGCGCCAGCAGGGCCGGCGGGAAGGCAATGGCGGGTGCACCGCTCAACTCCGTCTGCCACAACGCTTCCTGCGCCAGCAGCCGGTCGGTGGCGATCCCGGCGACGGGCTGCGGCGTCCGTGCGGTGCAGGCGATCGCCGCGACCGCGGTCAGCCCGAACAACCCGGCGAAGCCGACCGCGCGGCGCAGGGCCGCCGACACGTCGTCCTCGATCGTCGCCCGCCTGCTCGTCGCTTCCATGATGCCGCTCATCCTCGCTCGTTGCGCCGGTGGAGAATGTTAAGCGGTGTCGGTTAACAACAGGTAAGCCACGTTCCCCGCTGCGGAACCGCGATCGGTCTGCGACGCCGGGACCAACGTCGCGCCACCACGAACCGCCGCGATCGACGTCGCATTAACCTCGTCTTCAAGCGATCGGCCTAGCTGCCATGTGTCCGTCGCACCGGCGGCGGCAGTTCTGACTCGGGCGGACGGGCGTGATGACGCGGCTTCGGACACTTCTCCTCCTCGCGACCGCCCCTTGGGCACTGGCCGGATGCGGCGGCAGCGAGGGCGGGAGTAGCGGTGGCACGTCGACGGCCCCCGTCACCGTCGTCCCTGCTCTGTCGCCATCGCCAACACCATCGCCATCGCCATCGCCGTCGCCGACCGGTGGCGGGATCGTCATCGTCACGCCGACGCCGGCCCCGGCGCCCTCGCCCAGCCCGTCACCAAGCCCGACACCCTCGCCCAGCCCGGTCCCGTCCCCCTCGTCGAGCACGCCGGTCAGCCCTGTCATTCAGCCGGTCCCCACACCGACCCCAACCCCCACCGCGACGCTCCCCGACGAGACCGCGCCTGCCGATGGCTTCGCCTATCTCGCTGCGCGTGCCGGCGAATTGGCATCGTCGATCGCCGATGCCTTCTGGCGGTTCCTCGCGCTGTTCACCGCCAATGGCAGCAGCACGCCGTGGAGCGCAGGCCTCACCGCGTTCGACCAGCCGGTTACAACCATCGACGGTGCCGCGGCAGTGCCCGTCGACGTGTTGCGTCTGGCGCGACAGGCGTCCTTCGGGCCGACCCCGCAATTGGTGTCGCGAATCGGCGAGCTGGGGATTCCCGGCTGGATCGACGAGCAGTTCCGCGTGCGGGGCAGCACCTATGGCGATCTCGTCAAATGGGTGCCCAACGATTATTGCTCCGACAAGACGATCGCGAATTGCTGGCAGAATCACTTCACCCGCGTGCCGGTCGCCGCGCGCTTCTATGCCGACGCGGCGCTCGCCCCCGATCAGTTGCGCCAGCGCGTGGCGTTCGCGCTGTCGCAGATCCTCGTCGTGTCGGGCAGCGGGGTGAACAGCACCGCGGGCATCGCCTCCTATCAGCAGGTGCTGCTCGACGGTGCCTTCGGCAACTATCGCGATCTGCTCGGCAAGGTGACGCTGCACGGATCGATGGGCCTGTACCTGTCGATGGCCGACAGCAGCCGTAGCGCGCCGTCCGAGAATTATGCGCGCGAACTGCTCCAGCTGTTCACGATGGGGCCGATGCAGCTCGCCGCCGATGGCACCCCGGTGCTCGCCGCCAATGGGGCACCGGTGCCGAACTACGGATCGGACGACATCAAGGCGCTGTCGCGCGCGCTGACCGGCTGGACCTATACGAAAAGCGGCGGGCGCACCGACTGGACCGGCAACGATTACTCGCAGCCGATGGTCGTCCGCCCGGTCAATTGGGCCTATGATACGCAGGCGAAGGCATTTCTCGGCGTCACCGTTCCGGCGGGCGCAGCACCGGCCGATGGCGTCCGCATCGCGCTCGATGCCGCGTTCAACCATCCCAGCACCCCGCCGCGGCTCGCGCGGTTGCTGATCCAGCATCTCGTCAAGGCGAACCCCTCGCCCGGCTATGTCGCGCGCATCGGCGCGGTGTTCGTCGACAACGGCAAAGGCGTGCGCGGCGACATGAAGGCGATCGTCCGCGCGATCCTGCTCGATCCCGAGGCGCGCGGCGCGGAACCGCGCGGAGGCGGGTTCGGCAAGGTCAAGGAACCGGTGCTGGCGATGGCCGGGCTGGTCCGCGCGCTCGGTCTCCAGACCGATGGCGCGGCGATGACGCTGCGCGACGCCGCGCTCGGCCAGCCGGTGTTCCAGGCGCCGTCGGTGTTCAACTTCTACCCGCCCGACTACCCGCTGCCGCGCAGCAGCGGGCTGGTCAGCCCGGCGTCGAAGCTCTACTCGGCGGGCGGCACCGTCGCGCTTCAGAACCTCGTCTTCGACTGGACGATCAAGGGCGAGGCCAACCGCTGGGACTGGAATGCCGCCAACAGTCTCAACGGCGCCAGCAGCTCGGCCAACACCCTCCCGCTGTGGGCCGGCTGGGAGGCGATCGCCGCCGACCCCGACCGGCTGGTCGCGGTGGTCGATCTGCTGATGCTCGACAACACCGCCACCGCGGCACAGAAACAGGCGCTGCGCAGCGCCGCGCTGTCGATCACCAATACCAACGCGCAGCTACAGGCACGCAAGCGCGCGCAGGCCCTGCTCTACATCGCCGCGTCCAGCCCCAATTTCCTCGTCGATCGCTGAGGAGCATCCCGATGGTCCAGCTCTCCCGCCGTCACTTCCACCGCATGGCGCTCAGCGCTGGCGCGGCGGCCGCGCTCGGCATGTTCGGCCGTGGCGTCGCCTATGGCGCGCCGGGCAGCGGCTTCCGCGCGATGGTCGGCGTGTTCCTGTTCGGCGGCAACGACGGATGGAACATGCTCGTCCCCACCGACACCGCCGCCTATGCCGCCTATGCCGCCTCGCGGCAGACCGTCGCGCTGCCGTCCGCCGGCATCGTCCCGCTCGCCGGAAGCGGGCTCGGGTTGCACAAGGCGATGGCGAGCCTCGCGCCGATCTGGGACAAGGGCGCGATGGCGCTGGTGCTCAACACCGGCACGCTGGCGACCCCGCTGACCAAGGCGACCTATCTCAGCCGCCCCGACCTGCGTCCGTCGAACCTGATGAGCCATTCCGACGAGCAGGAGCATTGGCAGGGGCTGCGCGCCCAATCGGTCAACCGCGACGGCTTCATGGGGCGGCTCCACGATCGCATGGGCGCCAGCGGGGTCCCGCCGGTGATCTCGTTCGGCGGCAACAATGTCGCGTTGATCGGGCAGCAGGCGCAGCCTTTGGTGCTGCCGTCGCGGGGCGTACTGTCGCGGTACGGCAGCAACAGCACCGCGATCGAGGCCGCGGTGAACAGCTTCGCGGGCGGCACCGGGCTCGACGACGTCACCGCCTCCACCGCCGAAACGATCAGGGACGCCTATGCGATGACCGCCGCGACCGGCGCGGTGCTGGGCACGACCGGCAGCGTCGAGGCGTTCTTCGTCGATCCCGCCACCGGCGCGGCGCTGACCTCCGACGTGTCGCAGCAGTTGAAGCGCGTCGCGCGGATGATCGAGGCGCGGTCGACCTTCGGGCACACGCGCCAGTCGTTCTTCGTCTCGCAGGGCGGGTACGACACGCATGATGCGCAGGTCGCCTGGGGCAATGTCGTCGCGGGCACCCACGCCAATCTGCTCGGCGATCTCGCGCTGGCGCTGTCGGCCTTCTACAAGGCGATGGAAGCGCTCGGGCTGCAGGACAACGTCACCGCCTTCACGATGAGCGACTTCGGACGCACCTATCGCGGCAATGCGCAGCTCGGCTGCGATCATGCATGGGGCAACAACCATCTGGTGATCGGCGGCGGGGTGACCGCCGGCGGGGTGTTCGGCCGCTATCCCGACCCGACGCTGGGCGGTGCCGACGACATCAGCAACGAAGGTCGCTTCCTTCCGACGACCGCGCAGGAGGAATATCTCGGCGCGATCCTCAAATGGCATGGCGTGGCGGAGGCAGATCTGCCCTATGTCGTCCCGAACTGGGCCACATGGTCGACCAACGGCCGCGGACCGATCGGACTGTACGGGTGAGGCCGCGAGCCCTGGCATTTGTCGCGGTGCCGCGTGTCCCCTATAAGGCCCCGGCCTGCTGGAGACCGATCGTGTACCGCCGCCTGATCATCGCCGTGTCGCTGCTCGGCTGCGCCGCCGCGACTCCGGCGCAGCGCACGCTGCTGCGCGCCGACGAGACGGCCTATGAGTTGCGCGGACCCGACCAGGCGAAGGCCGGCGGAAAGCAGCACATCGCGCATGGCGTCGGCAGTCCGCACGGCGATTTGGTCCGTCCCGAGCTGGGCGGCGACGTGCTCGACGTACCGCCCTCGATCCCGTCGAGCGTCAGGCCGGCGACGTTGATCCAGCCGATCGACGAACCGCCCGGGACCGCCGCGCCGGACACGGTCGGCGCGTTCCGTTTCATGTGCGAACCGGGACAGATCAGCTACGACGATCCGATCGTCTATCCGAACCAGCCGGGCAAGAGCCACTTGCACCAGTTCTTCGGCAACACCGGAGCGAATGCGAACAGTACGTATCGCAGCCTGCGCACGACCGGCGACAGCACCTGCGTCAACATCCTGAATCGCTCGGCCTATTGGATGCCGGCGATGCTCGACGGCCGCGGCCATGTCGTGCGTCCGGATTATGTCTCGGTCTATTACAAGCGCTTGCCGAAGGACAGCGCCGAGTGCCGCCGTCAGGGCAAGGAATGCGTCGCGCTGCCCCGCGGACTGCGCTTCATCTTCGGCTACGATATGGTGACCGGCACGACCCCGACCGGCGGCAGCTATTTCGATTGCACCGGCCCGACCGCGAAGCCCGGCCGCTACAAGACGATCACCGAGGCGGCGGCGAATTGCCCCGCCGGGAACCGCTTGGGCGCGATCGTCAATGCGCCGGGGTGCTGGGACGGCACACGGCTCGACAGTCCCAACCACCGCGAGCACATGGCGAACCCCAGCTACGGTTCCTGGGGCTATCTGCGCTGCCCGTCGACGCATCCCTATGTGGTGCCGTCTTTCACGCTCGGCTCGTGGTACACCGTCGATGCGCAGCGTGCCGACACCTGGTATCTGTCGTCGGACGAGATGCCCGGCATGGCGCGGATGCCGGCGGGTTCGACCTTCCACGCCGACTGGTTCGGTGCATGGGACGACGACGTCATGGCGATGTGGACCGCCGATTGTCTCGACGCGCTCAAATCCTGCAACAGCGGTGTGCTGGGCGGACGCCGCATGATGAAGCCGACGGCACCGTTCGCCTGGACGACGCCGCGCCGGCTGGTCCCGATCCCGCCGCGACCGGGTGCGCCGACGCACGCGGGGCAGGCAGTGGCGGCGCGCTAGAGCTGCCCGTTGCGCCGGCCGCGCGTTTGCGGTTGCGGCGCACATCCCGGCGTGATTAGCCGCGCCGACCCTCATTATCGATGGATATCCACGACTTCATGGCCGACTCCCCAACGCTGCGCGCCCGGATGATGGCACGGATTCACGTGCCCGAAGCGCTGCTGGCCCGGCTCGGCTGGGCGACGTCCGGCTATATCGTCGTGCAGGGGATGCGCTTCGGCACCAATCTGGTCCTCACGCGGCTGCTCGCGCCCGAGCTGTTCGGGATCATGACCCTGCTGACATCGCTGCGGGTCGGGCTGGAGCTGTTCACCGATATCGGCATCGGGCAGAACGTCATCAGCAGCCCGAACGCCACCGATCCGCGCTTCTACAACACCGCCTGGACGATTCAGGTGATCCGCGGCGTCGCGCTCGCCCTGATCGCCTTGCTGCTACAGCCGGTCATCAGCCATTTCTACGGCGATCCGACGCTCCACAAGATCCTGCCGTTCATGGCGCTCTTCCTGTTAATGACCGGGTTCGTCTCGATCGGTCAGCCGCTGGCGGTCAAGGAACTGGCGATCGACCGCACGTCGATGTTCGAGGTCGCCATCTGCTTCATCGCGAACCTGTTGTTGATCGGGGCGTCATGGGCGCGCCCCGATATCTGGGGGCTGCTGATCGGCAGCCTGCTGGCGTCGCTGACCCAGATCGTCCTGTCCTACTTCGTCAAGCCGGAGATCAGGCATCGGTTGTTGATCGACTGGGGCTATGTGCGCGAGATCCTCGGCTTCGGCAAATGGGTGTTCATCTCGTCGATCGTCTTCTTCCTGGCGCTCAACTTCGACCGGCTGATCCTCGCCAAATACGTCAGCTTCGCCGCGCTCGGCATCTACGGCATCGCGCGCACCCTGTCGGACGTTTTCGCGCAATTCAGCGTCAAGCTGGGCGCGGAGATCATCTTTCCCAGCGTGGCCGCCGCCACCGCCCGCGGGGTCGAGCTGCAACGCAAGCTGGCGCACCGCCGCATGCAGTTCCAGGCCGCGACGATGGTCATGATCGCCGGGGTGATCGCCTTGTCCGACCTGATCATCCGCATCTACGACGTGCGGTATCACAGCGCCGCGCAGCTGATCCCCTGGGTGTCGCTGGCGGCGTGGCTGATGATCCTCAGCACGCTGAACGAGAATCTGATGCTGGGCCTGCGCAAGCCGCATTACAGCGCCTTCGGCAGCGCGGCGAAGCTGGTCGGGCTTGCGGTGCTGCTGCCGATCGGTCTGATGCGCTACGGCATCGCCGCCGCGGCGGTGACAACCGTGCTGGCGGAAATGATGCGCTATGCCTGCCTGTCAATCGGGCAGGCGCGCCTGAAGGTCACGTTCATCCGTCAGGACGTGCTCGCCACCGCCGCCCTGATCGCGCTCGCCTTCGCGATCCGCTGGGTCGCGTTCGAGATCGGCCTCACCGGCGCGCCCGGCGAGCTGTTCCGGATCACGATGTACCGCTGAGCGGCGGTCGCATCGTCCCGGGCTCGCCCCGGGACGACACCAACGCCGTCAGGCGTTCGGGCCGTAATAGCCGCGATACCATTGCGCGAATCGCTGCAGCCCCTCGCGCAGCATCACCTTGGGCTGATAGCCGGTCAGTGCGTGCAGCTTCGACACGTCGGCATAGGTCGCCGTCACGTCACCGGGCTGCATCGGCCGCATTACCTTCTCGGCCTTCTGCCCCACCGCGTCTTCCAGCGCCTCGATCATTTCCATCAGCCCGACCGGATGGCTGTCACCGATGTTGAGCACGCGGTGCCCGCCCGCTTCGGGGGGATGGTCGAGCGCACCGACGATCCCATCGACGATATCGTCGATATAGGTGAAGTCGCGCGCCATCTTGCCTTCACCGTAAACCTCGATGGCCTCGCCCCGCATGATCTTCTGCGTGAACGAGAAATAGGCCATGTCCGGCCGCCCCCATGGGCCATAGACGGTGAAGAAGCGCAGGCCGGTCTGCGGAAAGCCATACAGCTTCGCATAGGACTGGCTCATCAGCTCGCACGCGCGCTTGGTCGCGGCGTAGAGCGACACCGGATCGACCGCCGCCTCGTCCTCGGTGAAGCCCTCGCCACCCATCGGCTTGTCACCATAGACCGAGCTGGAGCTGGCATAGACGAGATGCTCGAACCCCTCGGCGTGGCGGCACGCCTCCATGATCGACAAATGCCCGGCGAGGTTCGACCGCTCATAGGCGAACGGATTTTCGAGGCTGTAGCGCACCCCTGCCTGCGCGGCGAGATGGACGACCCGGCGCACGCCTTCCTCGCGGACAATCGTCGCCATCGTCTCGGCATCGGCGATGTCGGCGCGGTGGAATGCAAAGGTGTTGCGCCCTTGGAAGGTCGCGAGCCGCGCTTCCTTCAGCGTGGGATCGTAATAATCGTTGACGATGTCGACGCCGATCACGCGTTCGCCGCGGTCGAGCAGCCGGTGCGCGACGGCATGGCCGATGAAGCCGGCGGTGCCGGTGACCAGGATCGGATCGGTGCGGCCGCTCATGCTGTCATCCCTCGGTTCGCGCCGGGGTCGGCGCCGTCATGCTGCACCGCCTCCTAAAGCCGCGAACGGTAAACGGCAACGCGTCGCGCTCTAATTGCGCACCGATTCCGCGGGTTGCCACACCACATAGGTCCGCGCGCGCCAGGAAGAATCGATCACGCCCAGTGCGACGCCCAGCAGGCTCAGCAACGCCGCCACGATCTTCGACGCGATCGCGATCCGCAACCGGTTGCCCACCGCCAGCACGATCACGCCATCAAAGAGCAGCGACAGGACCGTTCCGCCGCCCAGAATCGCCACCGCCACGGGCAAGGCGAACAGCGCGGCGCTCGCCAACAGGAACGGCGTCATCCATTTGAGGACCCGGTGCGAGACATAGCCGTACAGCGCCGGCCATGGCAGCCGGCGCAATTGCGGCCACAACGCCCGGTGGACGTTGATCGCCTGACAGGCGATCCGCCGCTTGCGCAACAGCTCTTCCTCCGCCGCGATCGCACTGCGTTCGTACACAAGCACCTCGGGCACGCTGATGACGCGCTTGCCCTGCGTCAGCACCCCCAGGCTCACATAGAGATCGTCGATCAGGTGCGGCGGTGGCGGGCGATGGAGGTCGCGACGCACCACGAACATCGCGCCATCGACCCCGATCAAGCCGATCGTCCTGCTCTCGATCGCCTTGATGGCTTCCTCGGCGCGCCAATAGGCCGCCCCGGTCGCCGCCGCCGGGCTGTCCGCGGCGTTGCTGTACACCAGCCGCGCGCTGCTGCATCCGACCGACGGGTCGGCGAACGGCGCGACCAGCGGCGCGATCACGTCGCGGCCGTGCAGGACGTTGGCGTCGGTGAACATCAACAGCTCGGACGTCGAGCGTCGCACGAGCTGGTTCATCCCGAATGTCTTGCCGTTGCGATCGTAGGAGATCACCAGGTCGATCCGATCCGCGAACTCACGCAGGATGTCGATCGTGCCGTCGTCCGGCCCGTCGGCGTAGACATGGATCGTGGCGTTGCCATAGGCATCCGCCGCCTCGATCAATTGCTCCAGTCGCCGCCGGATCGAGCGCGATTCGTTATACGCCGACATGCAGATCGCCAGTGATGGCCGGACGGCATCACGATCAGGCGGACGCGCGACCGCGCGATGGCGAAAAAAGCGGAGTGTTATCGGGTATATAATGAATGGATGCGCCGCGAGCAGCAGCATCAGAACAGCAGCAGTGGCATACACCCAGATCATTGTCGCATCTTGCCGGCCCCGCGCGGCACATAACGGCAGGCTTTCGTTTGACGCTGCTACTTTCTGCGTGACGATCGCCAAATTGCGTCATGACCTATCCGCAAAATGACACACGTCCGATGGATGGACCCTCAAACGTCACTTGCATTTGCAGTGTCATCACTTAGGAAGTCGGCAATTTCGCAGGTGCAGCAAAGGCGCAGGGAACTATCACTATGACGAGGCTGGCGATTTTGCTGTCGGCGCTGGCGCTTTCGACAAGTTGCGCCGGTCGTGGCGGCGATCTGCCATTGCAATCCGCGTCCGCATTGGGGCGCGAGCGGGCAGCGCCGGTCGATGATACCTATCGCCTGGGCGTCGGTGACCAGATCGCGATCGCGGTCTTTGGCGAGCCCGATCTCACCCGTACCTATGCGATCAATCTCGACGGCACGATCGAGGTGCCGCTGGCGGGCACGATCAAGGCACAGGGGATGACGATCGGCGCGATCAGCGCGCTGATCCGCGACCGGCTGGCCGACGGGTTCCTCCGCACTCCCAGCGTGACCGGCGCGATCGTCACCTATCGCCCCTTCTATATCCTCGGCGAGGTCAACAAGCCCGGGCAATATCCTTATCAGACCGGCCTGACGCTCGACGGTGCGGTCGCGCTGGCGGGCGGCCATACCTATCGCGCGCAGAAGAGATACGTCTTCATCCGCGCGGAAACCGGCGATGGCGAGGTCAGGGTGGAAGCGACGCCCGGGTTGGCCGTGCGCCCGGGTGACACGATCCGCTTCGCCGAGCGCTTCTTCTGACAGCGGCGGTGGCCTGCGTGTCGCCTGCTTCCGATCGTCGCCGGCGCCGGTCGCACACCGGCGTGGTACGGCTGCTGGCCGTGGCCTCGACGTTCGTCACGCTCGCGCCTGCCGCCCCGGCGCAGACCGCCCGCTCGGTGCTCGACACCGGCATCGCGTTCGACCTGCCGCTGACCGACCGGGTCACGGTGCTGCAACGCCCGCATCCGGAACGCGACGTCGCGGGCGTTCGTGCCGGCGGGTTCATCGTCTTCCCGGCCGTCGATCTGGCTGCGAACGCCACCAGCAACGTCTTCGGTGCAACCGACTCAGCGCTGTCCGACGGTTTTGCGACGCTCGCGCCGCGGCTCGATGCGCGCAGCGACTGGTCCCGCCATCAACTGCTCGGCCATGTGCGCGGCACGCTGCGGCGCTATCTCGCCTATCCGATCAAGGACGAGGACGGCTACGATGTCGGTGTCGAGAGCCGGCTCGACATCGCCGGCTCTTCGACCGTGCGCGCGGCGGTGAATGCCGATCGGCTCTACATCAGCCAATTGTCGGGCGACTTCCCGCGCTTCGCCGCCGCCTCTGTCCCGCTTGACCGCCAGGTCGCGTCGCTGCGCGGCAGCTATGCGGTCAACCGCGTACAGCTGGTCGGCGACGTCAACGTCACGCGACTGAACTATAGTGATACGCGCGCGCGCGACGGCACGCGGATCGATCAGGATTATCTCGATCGCACCGCGACCCGGCTGACCGCGCGCGCCGATTATGGGGTGTCGCAGGTCACCTCGCTGTTCGTGCAAGGCGTCTACACGCTTCACGACTACAAGGTGGCGCGGGTCGATTTCGACCGCAGCGGAGACGAGCTGCGCGTGATCGGCGGCGCGGCGTTCGATCTCACGCCGCTGGTCCGGACGCGGCTGGGCCTCGGCTGGCTCACGCGGCATTACCGCACCGCCGGGACCACCAACCTCACCGGGCTCGCGATCGACGCGCAGGTCGACTATCTCGCCACCGCGCTGACCACGATCAGCCTGGCGGCGCGCCGCGACGTCCGTGATGCGGTGGTCACCGGGTCGCCGGGCTATGTCGCGCTGCGACTGGCGGCCGAGGTCGACCACGAACTGCTGCGCAACCTGATCCTGATCGCGCGCGCCGATGTCGAGCACGACGATTTCGCGCGCATCGACCGTGGCGACACGCTGCTCCATGCCGGCGCGAGCGCGCTGTACACGCTCAACCGCTCGGTGGTGCTGACGCCCTCGCTCGACATTTCCGATCGCGCCAGCCGTGGTGCGCAGATCGGGCAACGCTTCCGCGAGGTCCGCGCCGGGCTGAGCATGACGTTGCGGCGCTAGGCGGCGGCAAGGGCACACGAAAGGGGAAGATGATGGCGGATGTGACCAACGTGCGGATCGACGAGCGCCAGGATCTGGCGGGGCTCTTCTCGCGCCTGAAGCGTCACCTGCCGGTCCTGGTCGCGTGCATCGTCGGGATGGTGGTGGTCGCGGCCGGGATCGGCAAGATCCTGCCCCGCCGCTACACCGCCGTCGCCCAGCTCGAATATACGCCACAGGGCGCGGTCGCCGGTGCACCGCAGCCGCAACTGTCGGATCTGGCCCGCGACGCGAAGATCGACGCCGAGGTGCAGACGATGAAGTCGCTGGCGGTCGCCACCCGCGTCGTCGACCAGCTCAAGCTCGACCGCGACCCCGAACTGCAGGCCGCCGCCAGGTCGCTGGTGACCGATGCCGCCACGGGCAAGCAGGCGATCGCAGGCGCGTTGCTCACCAATCTCAATGCCGCGCGCATCGGCACCACCTCGCTGTTCGAAGTCGGCTATACCGACCGGAACCCGCTCAAGGCGATGCAGGTCGCGAACGCCTTTGCGCAGGCGTTCATGGCCGAAAACCTCGAAGCCAAGATGTCCGAGTTCAGGGACGTCGACGCGCGCCTTGCCGGACAGCTCGACGCGTTGCGCCGCAAGGTAGAGCAGGCCGACGCCGCGGTCGCCGCCTTCCGCGTGCGCAACAACCTGCTCGGCCTGCCCGATTCGGCCACCGCCGAGCAGGAGATCGCCTCGATCCGCAACGCGCTGGCGGCGGCGCGCGCCGAAGAAGCCGCGGCGCGCGCGCGCAGCCTCGCCAGCGGTGCGACGATCGTCGGCGGCGGCACCAACAGCCCGTACAGCACGGTGGCGCTGGCGTCGCTGCGCCAGCAGCGCGCGCAGGCGGCGGCGAAAGTCGCCGCGCTCGAGTCGCGCTACGGGGAGCGCTATCCGGCGCTGGCCGACGCCCGCAAGGAGCTAGACGCGATCGACGCACAGCTGAGCCGCGAGATGCGCGACCTGTCGCGGTCGGCCGGCAACGCCTCGCAGGCGGCGGGATCGACCACCGCCTCGCTCGAGGCGAGCCTCGCCGCCGCGCAGGCACGGCTGGCGAACAATGTCCGCGCCTCGGTCGAACTCGCCGATCTGCAACGCGCCGCGCAGAACGCGCGCGACGCCTATCAGCAATTGCTCAACACCAGCACGCAACAGAATGCCCAGCAGGCGATCGTCCGCCCGGACAGCCGGATCGCGGCCCCCGCGTCGCTGCCGCTGACCCCCAGCTCGCCGAACGTCCCGGTGTTGCTGTTCCTGGGCGCGGTGCTCGGGCTCGCGATCGGGCTGGCGATCGCCTATGTCCGCGAACGCTGGGTGCAGGGCCTCGACACCGTCGACGATATCGAGACGATGCTCGGGGTCGATTATTTCAACAGCGTGCCGACCCCGGCCAGCGCGATCGACAAGCCGCGCACCGGCGACGCGGCGGCGGCGACGTTGCTCCACCCGCTGTCCGCCTATACCGAGGCGTATCGCAACATCGCGACCAGCCTCAGCTTCAGCGCATCGTCGGCGCACGGCGGCAAGATCCTCGGCATCACCTCGGCGCTGCCCAAGGAAGGCAAGACGACGACCTCGACCTCTGTCGCGCGCGTGCTCGCCACCGGCGGTTCGCGCACCTTGCTGCTCGATACCGACCTGCGCCGCCGCTCGGTGTCGGTCACGCTCGCCCCGCAGGCCCGCGCCGGGCTCGGCGAAGCGCTGGCCGGCACCGCGGCGCTCGATGACGTGCTCGTGCGCGAGGAAGCGACCGGACTCGACGTGCTGCCGCTCGCCGCGACCGTCGGCACCTCGCCGCACCTGTTCGAAACCCCCGAATTCGCCGCCCTGCTCGCCGAATTGCGCCGCCGCTACGACCATATCGTCGTCGACACCGCCCCGGTGCTCGCGGTCGCCGACACCCGCGTGCTCGCGCAGCATTTCGATGCGCTCGCGCTGCTGGTCCGCTGGCGCGCCACCCCGGCGCGGGCGGCGCGCGCCGCGCTGCATCAGATCAGCTCGGTCGGCGTGGGTGTCACCGGCGTCGCGCTGACGATGGTCGACCTCAAGGTACAGGCGCAAGCGGGGTTCGGCGATCCATCCTATTACGCCGATTACATGAAGGATTATTACGCAAAGGCGTGACCGCACCGGAACGGCGCACCGGCGCGATGCTCCCTTCCCGCTCCCGGCGCCTGACGGCACGGCTTCGCGATCGGCGGCTGGCCCGCCTGTTCGCGCTGACCGATCAGGGCTTGCAGGGGCTGGCCAGCATCATCGCGAGCGCCATCCTCGGCCGTCATTTGCGCGCCGACGCGTTCGGCGCGGTCGGGGTTGCGATCGGCGCTTATTACGTCGTCGCCGGCTTCCACCGCTCGCTCATCACCCTTCCGTACGTCACCGAACATCGCCCGCACGACGACCATCGCTATCATTCCGACTGGTGGTGGCTGAGCCTCGCCGCCGCGCTGCTGCTCGCAGCCGCGCTGGCCGTGATCGCGGGGCTCTTGCACATCGCGCTGCCCGCGCAGCGCTGGCTGGCCGAACCGCTGTTGCTCGGCGCCGCGATCACCCCGCCCCTGCTCGCCGCCGATTTCGTACGCCGCTGGTTCTACAAGCAGGAGCGTGCGTGGCTGGCGGC
This sequence comes from Sphingomonas phyllosphaerae, assembly GCA_036946405.1. Taxonomy (NCBI): domain Bacteria; kingdom Pseudomonadati; phylum Pseudomonadota; class Alphaproteobacteria; order Sphingomonadales; family Sphingomonadaceae; genus Sphingomonas; species Sphingomonas phyllosphaerae. The sequence continues at coordinate 309,689 of JAQIJC010000001.1, forward strand.
GCTCGTCTCCGCGACCTTCTTCGTCGCGCTGATCGGCAGCACCGCCGTCGCAGCCACCACCCGCACCGATGCGGTCGCGGGCGCGCTGGCCTGGGGCGGCGCCGCGACACTGGCCACGCTCTGCGCCCTCCTGCTGCTCCGCCCCGCCGCCCCCGCCGCGACACGCGCGTGGCAGCGCTTCGTACCGCACCGCCGGTTCGCGGGCTGGCTCGCGCTCAACATCTTCCCCTATGCCGTCTACAGCACCGCCACCGTCGTGATCCTGATCGGTGCCTTGCTCGGACCGGAAGCGGCCGCCGTGTTCACCGCGGCGCGCACGCTCACCAACCCGGCGGTCAGCATCGTTTCGGCGATCGACTCGACCGACAAGCCGCGCGCCGCCGCCGCCCTTGCCGAACACGGCGGCACGGGATTGCGCCACGCGATCGGCACGACGCGCCGCACGCTGATCGTGCTGACCGGCGGCTATCTGGCGACGATCGCGCTCGTCGCACCGCCGCTGATCGCGCTCGTCTTCGACGGGCGCTACGCCGGGGCCGAAACCGACGTGCGATGGCTCTGCGCGGCCTTCTTCCTGTTCTGCCTCAACCAGCCGTCGGAGACGCTGCTGATCGTGTTGCGCGCCAGCCGCCTGCTGTTCGCGACACGCGCCGCGACCGCGCTGGTGACGCTCGCCGCGCTGGTGCTGGTCATCCCGTACGGCATCGCCGGCATGACGGCCGCGATCGCGATCAGCCAGCTCGCCACTATCGGGCTGCTCGCCCTCGCCGAGCGCCACGCGCTGCGTCGCTGCCCCGCCGCCTCGCCACGATCATGACGATCCGCTTCTCCATCGTCGTGCTCACCTACGCGCGCGACCCGGTCCTCGCCGACACGCTGGCGCGGCTCCACGACTGCCTCGGCCCGCGCGACGATTACGAAGTGATCCTCGTCGACAACAACGAGACACGCAGCGGACGCGCGGCGCTGCTCGACCGCTTTCCGCACCGGCAATATCTCTTCGCTGGCGGCAACAAGGGCGTTTCCGCACGCAACCTCGGGTTCGACGCCGCACGCGGCGACGTCATCGTGCTGCTCGACGACGACGTGCTGGTCGAGACGCCGGACATGCTCGATCTGTTCGCCGCGCGCTTCGCCGACGACCAGCGGCTCGGCGCGATCACGGTGCGCAAGCACGTCCGTGGCGAGACGCGGCGGCGCGTCGACCTGATCCCGCACACCCGCAAGGACATCGACCTGACGCGGCCGTTTCTCACCTTCCGCTTCGTCGGCGGATGCGTCGCGTTCCGCACCGCCTGCCTGCGCGAGGTCGGCGGCTTCCTGCCGGACTTCTTCTACGGTCTGGAGGAGATCGAACTGTCGTACCGGATCATCGATGCCGGCTGGCGGATCCGCTACGATCCGGCGATCGCGTGCGAGGAACTCGAACATCCCGCCGGGCGCGACGCGCGCAAGCGGGTTCAGACGCAACGGCTGGCGAACAAATATATCATCAGCTACCTTCGGATGCCTTTCCCGGAGGTGTTGGTGAACGCCGCGCTTTTCACGCCCTATCTGCTGCTGCGCCAGCGCGGCCATGTCAGCGTCATCGGCGCGGTGCGCGCGTTTCTTGCGTGGCACCGCCGCGCCGACCGGCCGCGGCGCGCGCCGATTGCGCGCCGGACCGCCGCCTATATCCGCGCATGCGGCGGAGCGGTCTGGAAGTGATCGTCGCGACGGCGCTGCCCGGCGGGCGCAGCCGGGAGCGCACCAGCCGGATCGCGCTGCGATGACCGCCGTCTCGCGCCTCGGGCTCGGCGGCAGCAGGTTCGGTTCGTTCGCCAACCCCGCTCCCGCTGCCGACAGCGAGCGGCTGGTCCGCATCGCGCTCGACCTCGGCGTCACCGTCCTCGATACCGCCAGCATCTATGGCCAGGGGGATAGCGAACGGATCATCGGCCGCGCGATCGCCGGGCGACGCGACGCGGCGTTCGTCGTCACCAAGGGCGGGCAGACCTTCGCCGCCCGATATCGCCTGCTGCGCACGGCCAAGCCGCTGGTCCGCGCGATCCTGTCGCGGCGCGGCGGCACCGGCAGCGTGGTCACGGCGCATCGCAGCAGCGCGATGCACGCCGACTGGCGGCCGCGCGCCGTCGTCGCCAGCCTCGAGGCATCGCTCAGGCGGCTGCGCACCGATCGCGTCGAGGCGTTCCTGCTCCACAGCCCGCCCGCGCATGTCGCCGCCGATGCCGAGCTGGCACTGGCGCTGGTCGCGGCGCGCGCCGCCGGCAAGGCGTTGCGGATCGGCGTCTCGTGCGACGATCTCGCGACGCTCGAAGCCGCGCTCGACCAGCCCGGCTATGACGTGCTCGAACTGCCGTGGACGGTGCTGACCACGCTTGGCGCGCGCGCCGAAACCATTCGCAAGCGCGGGCATCTGGTGCTCGCGCGCGAGGTGGTGACGCGGCAACCCGGGTTGATCCCGACACAGGCGGTGGCGCGCGCGCTCGTGCATCCGAGCGTCGACTGCACGATCGTCGGCACCGGCAAGCCCGAGCATTTGCGCGCGCTCGCCGCGATAGCGCGCGGCACGGCGCGATGATCCTCGATGCGCGGCGCGCCGGGCTGCCGCCGCGTCTTCAGGCCGATCTGGTGATCGTCGGCGCCGGTCCCGCCGGGATCACGCTCGCGCTGACGCTGGCGGATTCCGGCTGGGACGTGGTGCTGGTCGAGGCGGGCGGCGACCGGTTCGACAAGGCCGCGCAGGATTTCCTCCGCGCACAAGCGGTCGCACCGCCGACGCACGCGCCTGGCGAGCTGTACCGCCGCCGCCAGTTCGGCGGCACCAGCGCGATCTGGGGCGGGCGCTGCATTCCGTTCGATCCGATCGACTTCGAGCCGCGCGACTGGATGCCCGCCGCGCGCTGGCCGATCGCGTATGACGACATCGCGCGCTTCTACCCACAGGCGCTGGCGCTCGCCGGGGCAGGCGCGCCCGACATGACCGCCGCTGCCGCCAATCCGCGCGAGGCCGATCCCGCGCTGCCCGGCACCGGCGCGGACGCGATCACCGAGCGCATCGAACGCTTCAGCCACCCGATCGATTTCGGCGGCTGGTATCGCGGGCGGCTGGCCGCCGCGCCGCGGGTGCGCGTCCTTACCAACGCCCCGGTCGACCAGATCCTCACCGCGAGCGAGGGCGCAATCGCCAGCGGCGTCCGCCTCCGCCTGCCCGATGGCGCGAACGTCACGGTCGCCGCACCGCGCGTCGTCATCGCCGCGGGCGGGATCGAAACCGCGCGGCTGCTGCTCGCCAGCGACGAGGCGCGCCTCTGCGGGCTCGGCAACGAACACGATCTGGTCGGCCGCTATTATCAATGCCATCTGGAAGGCACGCTCGGCACGATCGCCTTCCACCCGCCGGCAGGGCATGACCGCTTCGACTATTTCCGCGCGCACGACGGCGTCTATTGCCGCCGCTATCTGTGGCTGTCGCCCGCGGCGCAGCGGCGCGAGCGGCTCGCGAACATGGTGCTGCGCCCGACGCACGCCGGCATCGTCGACCCCGCGCACCGCCATCCGGTGCTGTCGGCGATGTACCTCGCCAAGAACAGCATTGTCCCCGAATATGCGCGCAAGATGACCGCGCTGGAACATGATGCGCGCAGGCGGCTGGGCGGTCGCTCGATGGCGTTCCATGCCGCGCATGTCCGCAACGTGTTGCTGGGATCGCCCCGGCTGGCGGGGTTCGCGCTCGACTGGACGCGCCGCCGCATTCTCGCGCGCCGCAAGCTGCCCAGCGTGCTGCTCGACGCGCCGCACGGCGTCTACCCGCTCGACCTCAACGGCGAGCAGGAACCCTGTCGCGACAGCCGCATCACGCTCGGGCAGGAGCGCGACGGCGCCGGGATGCGCCGCGCGATCATCGACTGGCGCTGCACCGCCGCCGATCGCGCGCGCATGGTGGCGGGCGTGCGCGTGATCGCGGCGGCGGTGAATTGCAGCGGCCACGCGACGATCACGCTGACCGACGCGGAGGCACAGGCGTGGAGCGATCATCCGGTGCCGGTCGGCGGTCACCATATCGGCACCGCGCGCATGGCCGACGGTTCGGCCAGCGGGGTCTGCGACGCCAACGCCGAGCTGTTCGGCACGCGCGGCGTGTTCATCGCGGGCGCCGCGAGCTTTCCAACGTCCAGCTTCGCCAACCCGACGCTGACCTTGCTCGCGCAAACGCTGCGGCTGGCCGAACACCTGCGTTCGACGAAATAGCCCGATTGCCTCGATCCGGGACGACGCCGGCCGCTGTCGCCAGACCATCGCGCGATCGTCACGAGAACGTAACAACGCTGCCGCAGGCGCATGGTTGACAGGAGATCAACCAATGCGCCCTCTCGCCCTGCTTGCCGCCACCGCGATCGCCGCGTCCCCGCTTCCGGCGGGTGCGGTCACGCTGATTTCGGCCTTTTCGATCGCCAACGGACCCGATCTGTCCGGGCTGCCCAACACCGGCGACAATCGCCTCGGCGGGTTCGGGTCAGACCTTAGCTACGACGCGAGCACCGGGACCTTCTGGGGCACCACCGACCGCGGTCCGGGCGGCGGCGTGCTGTCCTACGCCCCCCGGCTGCAAGGCTTCACGCTCGACATCGACACCGGCGGCAAGATCAACGACTTCACGCTGACCAGCACGATCCTCTACCACGATGGCGCGACCAACTATAACGGCCTCAACCCGCAATTGCTGAACGGCAGCGTCAGCGATCTCGGCCGCTCGCTCGATCCCGAGGGGCTGGCGCGGCTGCCCAACGGCAACTTCCTCGTCTCCGACGAATATGGCCCGTCGGTGCTCGAGTTCCGCGCCGACGGCCAGTTCGTCCGCGCGTTCGAGACGCCCTCGAACCTCGTGCCCCATGATGCGAAGGGCGGCGTCGACTATGTCGGCGGCGCGGAGTCGATCGTCACCGGCCGGCAGGACAATCGCGGGTTCGAGGGGCTGACGGTCAGCAAGGACGGCAAGACCGCCTATGCGATCCTGCAGGACCCGCTCATCAACGAAGGCCGCGCCGCGGACGGTTCGGCGAACGGCGTCTACAGCCGCAATACCCGCATCGTCGAATTCGATATCGCCTCGGGCAAGCAGACCAAACAATATGTCTACCAACTCGCCTCGGTCGATGAATTGAACGCCGGGCTGACCAAGAACCAGTTCGACGCCGACAAGCAGGGTCGTTCGATCGGCGTCTCCTCGCTTCAGGCGGTCGGCGACAACAAGCTGCTGGTGCTGGAACGCGACAATCGCGGCATCGGCGTCGACGATCCCACCGGCAAGAAGCAGATCGCGGACAAGCGCATCTACGAGATCGACCTGACCCACGCCACCGACGTCAAGGACATCAGCCTCGCCGGCACCAACGACCTGCCTGCCGGCGTCGTCCCCGTCGCCAAGAGCGCGACGCCGTTCCTCGACATCGCGGCCGCGCTCAAGGCGGCTGGCTACACCGTCCCCGAAAAGATCGAGGGCTTCTCGTTCGGCCCGCGGCTGGCGGACGGCAGCTATTCGCTCATCATCATCACCGACAACGATTATTCGGTGACGCAATCGGGCAGCGGCGAACAGTTCGATGTCTGCACCGGCAAGGGCAGCAGCGCGCAGGTCAAGCTTGGCGCCGCCTGCCCCAAGGGCATGACGCTGATCCCGAGCATGGTCTACAGCTTCAAGGTCAGCGCCGACGAATATGCGAAGCTGACCGGCGCGGTGCCCGAACCGAAGAGCTGGGCGATGATGCTCGCCGGCTTCGGCGCGATCGGCGCCACGCTGCGCCGCCGCCGCAAGCCGATGCGGCGCGCACTCGTCTGACGCGCGTCGGGTCAATCGGACAAATAGAACCGCTCGCCCTGAGCTTGTCGACGGGCGTGTCCAAAGCGCGCACGCCTGGACACGCCCGGAACGAACGGCACGCGAGCCCTGCTATCGCGCCCGCCGGTCCGGCAGCACGCGATCGACCCATTTGCCCAGCCGCCCGTGCGACCAGGCCAGCGCGCGATACACCGCCAGCACCCGCCGCGCCCAGCCGGTGTAAAGCCCCGCCCGCCCAGTGAACAACGCAAGCCGCGCGATCCGGTGGCTGTCGCGCGCGATCATATGGCGCATCCGATAGACCAGCCGCCGCCGCAGCGGCAGCCCGGCCGCCGACGGCGCGACACGCTTGACCGGGCGCAACCGGCCTCCGCGTCGCCACGTCAGCCGATACGCCAGTCCCTCGCGGCGATGCCGGAACCCCGCCGCCTGCGTCTGCTCGACGAACGCCGCATCGACCGCGCGCAGCGCTAGCCGCCCGTCCGCCACCGCGCCCGCGATCATCGCATGGATCGCGGGCGAGCGCGCGATCACCACATTGGTCCCGCGCCCGTCCGACGCATAGGGCTCGACCCATGCATCGCCGAACGCGACATCGGCGGTTTCGGCCACCACATCGTCGCACCAGTCGCACGCCGGATTCTGGAAGAACCCCGCGCCCCAGTCGCCATCCGCCAGATGCCACCAATCCTCGGCCCGCGTGCTGCCGTCGTCGAGCGTCAGGTGCGCGCGATACCAATTGGCCGGGCGGCTGGCGTCCTTGATCCGGTAATCGACGCCGCGCACCCGCGCGATCGGCGCGCCGAGCTGCCACGCGAAGCTATCGACTAGCCGCGCGCTCTTCTGATGGCCGCAGAACAGCCCGAGCAGCTGCGTCACCCGCGCGCCGATCACCGGATCGGTGCGGCGCAACAGGTTGAGTGCCTTGATGAAGCACGGCACCGCGACCACGGCATAGCGCCCCGGCGTCGCGCGGATCGCCGCGATCACCGTCGACAGTTCGACCGGATAGTAACGCGACTTTGCCCCGCCCGCGATCTCGCCAGCGTCGCGCGAAAGCCGATAGGAGAAGAACCGCCCGTCCGCCTGCGGATCGGCGACCGGCGCGACATGCGCGACCGCATCGACCGCGCCGGTGCGCAGCAACTCCGCCGCGACCCAGCTGACCATCCCGCCCGAACTGCCGTTATCGCGAAACCCGCCCTCCGCGACATGCCCGACCCACGTCGATTCGAACCGCCCGAGCAGATCGCTCTGCGCCGGTGCGGCGGGGAAGCGCTCGGCGGCCAGCACATTCTCGTTCGCCGCGATGGGCGAAAACGGGCAGCGCGCCGCGAAGTCCGCGCCGCCCGGCGTGCCCGGTTCGGGCTTCCACAGCCCGTCGCGGTCCATCCGCATCGCCGCCGCACAGCCGCCGCAGCCGATGCACAGCCCCGCGCCGACGATATCGTCCGGGTGCCGCGCCTCAGCCAAGCGCGGCGCCGAGGAACGCGGTCGATTGCGCGCGCAATGTCGCGATCCGCTCGCCGATCCGCGGATCGTGCGGCGCGGTGAGCAACGTGTCGTAGTCCGCGTTCGCCGTCTCTGGCGCGACGATATGCCGCTGCGCCTCCAGCGCCGCCGCCAGATCGCGTACCTTGTTGAACCGATAGGGCGACGGAGCGGTCACGAACGGCGTCCCGTGCACCAGCGCGAAGACGCAGCCGTGGAAGAAATTCGTGACCAGCGCGCTCGCGCCTGCCACCCGCTCGGCGAACGCTTCGGGTCCGGCGTCGATCTCCTGAGTGTCGGCCCAGTCGTTGCGGTATCCGATGCTGTGCAGCCGCACGTCGTGCCGCTTCGCCCACTGCCGCATCGCCTGCGCGAGCCAGTCGGGAAAGCCATGACCATAGACCAGCGCGTAGCGCTCGCCCTCCGGCACACCCCGTGGCACGGGATCGCCGAATTGCAGCACCGGATCGAGCACCAGCGGTGGCGTCTCGCCCAGCGCACCGCCGATCAGCACCTGCGCATTGGCATCCCGCACCGAGATCGCGGTGAAGCGCCGCAGCCGGTCCACCCACTCATCACCGATGCCGTCGGCCGCATCGTGGTTGCCGAAACTGGCGGCATAGGAAACCAGCCGCGGCGTGGTCAGCCCGTCGCCGAAGAACAACGGGGTCGAGGCATACCAGGGATGGCGGAAATTCCACACTTCGTCGCTGCCGATCACCACCGCGTCCAGCGCGCCGAGTGCACCCGGATCGTCGATCGCGAACGCGGCCGAGCGCGGAAGTTGCTCGATGGCGGTAACGAACCGCCGCGCCTTGGCCTTGTACGCCGCCAGATCGCCCGCGGCCGTCCGCTCCGGCAGCGTCGGCTGCAACGCGCACCGCCACTCGGCGCGCACCACCGCCTCACTGTGATGATCGAGCAGCAGCGCGTCATGCCCCATGGCGCGCAGTCCTTCGACCAGGCACCGCGCCTGCCAATAGGAGCCGTAATTGATGCAGCGGTGAAAGGTCAGGACGCCGACCTGCGCGGGCAATTCGTTCATTACCGCGACAATCTTCGGCAAGCGCCGCGGTTCCGGTCACCGGGCATCCCGCGGGCGGAAGCGGTTCGTTAACACCTCCATGCCACCCCTCCCGGGATGCGGATCGTCCACCTGTACAAATCGCTGATCGACACGGTCGTCGCCTGGGGCGGCTCGGCGGCCTTGCTGCACGTCCATGTCGGAATGGCGATCTATCTGGCGGTGTTGCTCATGGTGCGTCAGCGTCGCGCCGGCAGCGTTGCGTTGCAGGTCGTGCTCGCCGCCGAACTGGGGAACGAAGTCATGGACTGGCTCAACGCCAGCCCGGACTGGACCTGGTCCGACACCGCGTCGGATGTCGCGCTGACATTGCTATGGCCGGTCGCGATCACCGCGGTGCTCGCATGGCGGCGTCGGCGTTGGCGAAAGTCGGGCGCGACCATGGCGCGATCTGACGCGATTTCGCTTCGTGCAAAGGGACATGTCCCAATTGCAAGCACCTGAACGCTTGCCAGACGGGCGGTTGAGTCGCTAGCGGCAAGGCTTGCGATACCGCCGGGGGCGGTTGATTCAAGGGAGCGACCGTCTTGCGCATTACCATGATCGGTTCGGGCTATGTCGGCCTGGTCTCAGGCACGTGCTTTGCCGACTTCGGCCATGACGTGATCTGCGTCGACAAGGACAAGGGCAAGATCGACCGGCTGCTCGCCGGCAAGATGCCGATCTACGAGCCGGGGCTCGAGGATCTGGTCGCGCGCAACGTCGCGGCGGGCCGCCTGAAGTTCACGACCGACATCAAGGAAGCGGTCGCGGGGGCGGATGCGGTGTTCATCGGCGTCGGCACGCCGACGCGCCGCGGCGACGGCCATGCCGATCTGTCCTACGTCTACGCCGCCGCCAAGGAAATCGGCGAGGCGCTGACCGGCTATGCGGTGATCGTCACCAAGTCGACCGTGCCGGTCGGCACCGGCGACGAGGTGGAGCGGATCATTCGCGAGGCCGCGCCGAACGCCGAATTCGGCGTCGTGTCAAACCCGGAATTCCTCCGCGAAGGCGCGGCGATCGACGATTTCAAGCGTCCGGACCGGATCGTGATCGGCTCGGGCGACGACCGCGCGACCGAGGTGATGCGTCAGGTCTATCGTCCGCTGTACCTCAATGCCGCGCCGATCCTCGTCACCGCGCGCCGCACCGCCGAGCTGATCAAATACGCCGGCAATGCGTTCCTCGCGACCAAGATCACCTTCATCAACGAAATCGCGGACCTGTGCGAAAAGGTCGGCGCCGACGTGAAGGACGTCAGCCGCGGGATCGGGCTCGACAACCGCATCGGCTCGAAGTTCCTCCACGCCGGCCCGGGCTATGGCGGGTCGTGCTTCCCCAAGGACACGCTCGCGCTGCTCAAGACCAGCCAGGACTATGACGCCCCGCAGCGGATCGTCGAGGCGGTGGTCGCGGTCAACGACAACCGCAAGCGCGCGATGGGCCGCAAGATCGTCCATGCGATGGGCGACGACGTCCGCGGCAAGACGATCGCGGTGCTCGGGCTGACCTTCAAGCCGAACACCGACGATATGCGCGACTCGCCCGCCATCGCGGTGATCCAGGCGTTGCAGGATGCCGGTGCGAAGGTGAAGGCGTTCGATCCCGAGGGCACCGAGCAGGCCAAGCTCGTGCTTGACAACGTCGATTATTGCGACGGCCCGTATCAGGCGATCGAGGGCGCCGACGCGCTGGCGATCGTCACCGAATGGGACGAGTTCCGCGCGCTCGACCTGCCGCGCGTCAAGTCGCTGCTCAAGGAGCCGATCCTGATCGACCTCCGCAACATCTACACCCCCGCCGAAGTACAGGCGGCGGGCTTCCGCTACACCAGCATCGGCCGCTGATCGAAGCGGTGGGGTTCCGGGCGGCGAGACACCTTCCGTCGCCCGGACCCGATCAGGGACCCCGCCTCTTAGTCAAAGTTCGTCATCCCCGCGCAGGCGGGGATCCAGACGCGCAGGTCCGTCGACAGAGACGCAGCCGTCCGAGGTTCTGGATATTCGCCTGCGCGGGGATGACGGAAGTGACGGAACGGCGGTTAACCCGAACCGCCTACCCCGCCGGCAGACACTCACGCCGCTGATCGACCCGATCCGCCCCGCCCGGCGCGCGCGTCAGCACCGACAGCGCACGGCACGTCCGCCCGCCCTCCGCCTCCGCCGCGCCCGCGACGACGAAGCCGTGCACCTGCCCGGCCGATTCATACCATTCCTGCACCTCGCCGCTGCGCAGCGCCGCCGCGATCGCCGTCGCGCGGCTGCCGGTGTCGAGCGGCAGATCGTTGACCACCGCCTTCTTGACCGCCATCGCCGGCACCACCGGACGCGCCGCCACCACCGGCGAAGGCGGGGCGATCACCTGCTGTGGCACCGGTACGCTCACCGCGTATCTCACCGGCCGCACCGGCGGCGCATGGGTCGCCGCCATCGACAGCCCGCCCGCGCTCAGCGCCAGCACCACGCCCAGCACCCCCGCGGCGCGCCAGCCGCCGCCCGACCGCGACCGCGCCGGCTCGTAGAACGGATAGTGCAGCCCCGGTCCCGCGAAACGGCGCTCGCGCGTGATCCGCAGCGGCCCCAATTCGATCACCGTGCGTCGGATGATGTCGCGCCCGCCTGTCACCTGCCGCTCTCCTGCCAAGCGACCTTCATCGGCCGCCGCGCGCCGCTTGGCAAGCACGGTCAATCCGCCATCGGTCCATCGAAGAGCAGCCCGAAATAATCGCCCTTGTTCCACACCGGCCGCTGCGGCGCATCGGCGATCTCGCGCGCGATCCGGTAATTGGCGTCGACAAACCGCACCCCCTGATCCCACAGGATCGGCTGCGTCAGATCGTCGCAGGGCTTGTGATAGCAATTGTCCATGAACGTCGCGATCGCCGCCTTGCCCGGCCCCTTCTCGCCCGGCCACAGGAACACCGAGGGCACGCCCTTCTGCACGAAGCGATAATGGTCGCTTCGGACGAAGATCGCTTGCTCGGGCATCGGGTCGGGCGACAGGCCGACGCCGATCCCGGCCACCGCGCGCGCGATGATCGGCCCAAGCGTCGAGCGATCGCCGCCGAACGCCACCATATCCTCGAACGTGTAGGTCAGGATCGGCATGTCGAGGTTCACGTCGGCGACGATATCGCCGATTGGCACGGTCGGATGGTTCGCGAAATAATCGCTGCCGACCAGTCCCTTCTCCTCGGCGGTCACCGCGAGGAAGAGGATGCTGCGCTTCGGCGGGGTCGCGGTCTTGAAGCGCTTGGCGGCCTCGATCAGGCTCGCGATCCCGATCCCGTCGTCGAGCGCGCCGTTATAGATCGTGTCACCGTTCACCGCCTTGCCGACCCCGACATGATCGAGGTGCGCGGACAGCACCACCGTCTCCTTGCCCAGCACCGGGTCACTGCCCGGAATCATCCCGACGACATTGCTGCTCGGGATCGCGCGGAATTTGGTCGCGCTGGCGATCGACAGCGTGCCCGCGGCCGTGGCGGGCCGCACCCTCAGCGTCTTGCGCGCCGCCCCCTTGGCGAGCGCCCGCCACTGCCGTCCGAACACCTTCGCCGCGCCCGCCGGCGACAGCGTTGCCAGCAACGGCGCACCACTGGCGTTGCCGGTGCCGTCCGGCCGCGCCCAGGTGATCCGCTCGGCCGCATAGCCCTTCGTCACCGCCGCGAACGACGGCGCGCCGCGCCCGGGCTTGCGCAGGTCGGCGATCGCGATCACCCCGACCGCGCCATGCTTCGCCGCCGCACTCTGCCGCGCCGCCGCGCTACCGAACGTCGCCGCCACCTCGCTCGGCAGCCCGGCCGGTGAACCCCCGACATAGGCGACGATCTTGCCGCGCACGTCGACGCCCGCATAATCGTCCAGCCCATATTGCGGCGCTTCCAGCCCGTAGCCGACGAACACCACCGGGGCGGCAACCGCGGTCGCCTTCGCCGCCGGATTGGCCGCCGGGGTGAAGTCCTTGCCGAACGCCAGCGGCACCGCCGCCCCGCCCGCCGCGGTCCACGACGCACGCCCCTCGTCCGCGATCGCGTACCCGGTCAGCGGCACCTTCTGCAGATAGCCGCCCTCGTCGCCCATCGGCTTCAGCCCGGCGGCATAGAATTGCGCGGCGACATATTGCGCGGCGATGTCGAACTCGGGCGAGCCGACGTCGCGCCCCTTCATCGCGTCGGACGCGAGGAACATCACATGCGCCTTCATCGCCGCCTGATCGGCGGGCAGCGGCGCATTCAGCGCGGCGTTGCGCGCGGCGGGCGTCGTCTGGGCGAGCGCGGTGGCGGAAAGCGCGAGCAACGGCAGGAAAGCGAACGAACGAAACATGGACACGCCCGGGTGGAAGAGGAAGGATCGCTGACCTTACGGGGCAAGATGGTTGCCGTCGAGACGATCGCGCGGCTTTCGGATGGAACCATCGCCGCGAGTTCGTCATAGTTGGCGCATGGCCGATGCCCGCACCACCCCCGTTACGCCCGCCGCCACGCGCCGCGGCGATTACACCCCGCCCGCGTGGCTGGTGCCGCAGGTCGCGCTCGACTTCGCGCTCGACCCCGTCGCGACCCGCGTCCGCGCGCGGCTGGACGTCACCCGCAACGGCGCGCACGACACCCCACTGCGGCTCGACGGCGCCGGGCAGGTGCCGCTGTCGGTGACGGTCGACGGCCAGGCGATCAACGATTGGCGGATCGAGGGCGAGCAGCTCGTCGTCCCGCTCCCCGGCGACGCGCATGTCGTCGAGACCGAGGTCGAGATCGCCCCCGACCGCAACACGCAATTGATGGGGCTCTACGCCTCGGGCGGCAATCTGTGCACGCAATGCGAGGCGGAGGGCTTCCGCCGCATCACCTGGTTCCCCGACCGTCCCGACGTGCTCGCGACCTATCGGGTGACGATGACCGCCGACAAGGCGCGCTTCCCGGTGCTGCTCGCCAATGGCGACCCAGTCGCGCAGGGCGACAATGCCGACGGCACGCATTGGGCGGAATGGCACGATCCGTGGCCCAAGCCGTCCTACCTGTTCGCGCTGGTCGCGGGCGATCTCGCGGTCAACCGCGGTACGTTCACCACCCGCTCGGGCCGTGCGGTGCAGCTCGGCATCTGGGTCCGCACCGCCGATCTGCCCAAGACGCATCACGCGCTCGACGCACTCAAATTGTCGATGGCATGGGACGAGCGCGTCTATGGCCGCGAATACGATCTCGACGTGTTCAACATCGTCGCGGTCGACGATTTCAACTTCGGCGCGATGGAGAACAAGGGGCTGAACATCTTCAACAGCCGCTACATCCTCGCCGACCCCGACACCGCGACCGATTACGATTATGACGCGATCGCCGCGGTCGTCGCGCACGAATATTTTCATAATTGGTCGGGCAACCGCATCACCTGCCGCGACTGGTTCCAGCTGAGCCTCAAGGAAGGCTTCACCGTCTACCGCGATCAGGGCTTCTCCGCCGATCAGGGCTCGGCGGCGGTCAAAAGGATCGAGGACGTCCGCGGCCTGCGCGCCGCACAGTTCCCCGAGGACGCCGGGCCGCTCGCGCACCCGGTCCGCCCGGAAAGCTATATCGAGATCAGCAACTTCTACACCGCGACCATCTACAACAAGGGTGCGGAGCTGATCCGCATGATGGCGACGATGCTGGGGCCGCAGCGCTTCCGCGCCGCCTGCGACCTTTACTTCGAGCGTTTCGACGGCACCGCCGCGACCTGCGAGGATTTCGTCGCCTGCATGGAAGAGGGCGGCAATATCGACCTTACGCAATTCCGCCTTTGGTACAGCCAGGCCGGTACCCCGCGAGTCTCCGCCTCGCTGGTCCACGAACCCGGCAGCGGCCGCGCGACGCTCAACCTCGCGCAGAAGGTGCCCGAAACCCCCGGCCAGCCGGTCAAACACCCGCAGGTGCTCCCGCTGCGCATCCGGCTCTTTGGCGGCGACACCGGCCAGCCGCTCGGCGACGAGCAGCTCGTGATCCTTTCCGATGCCAGCGCCAGCGTCACCTTCGAGACCGTCACCGAACGCCCGGTCGTCTCGCTCAACCGCGGCTTCTCCGCGCCGGTGATCGTCGAAAGCGACCGCAGCGCCGAGGATCTCGCCTTCCTCGCGCGTCACGACGACGATGCCTTCGCGCGCTACGAGGCGATGCAACAATTGATGCTCGACACGCTGATCGCCGCCGCGGTCGAGGGCGCGGCCGATCCGCGCGCGGTGGTCGCCGCGGTCGCCGACACGCTCGACGACCCGACGCTCGACCGTGCGTTCGTCGCCGAGGCGGTGCTGCTCCCGTCGGAAAACTTCATCGGCGACCAGCTGAGCGTCGTCGATCCCGAGGCGATCTTCCACGCGCGCGAGGATTTGCGCGCCACGCTGGGCCGCGAGCTGGAGGCGCGCTGGCGCGCCGCCTGCGACCCCGCGCTGCGTCGCCCCTATGCCTATACGCCCGAGGACAAGGGCATCCGCCGGCTGCGCAGCGTCGCGCTCGGCTATCTCGCCGCCGCCGGCACCGACGACGCACCGGCATTGGCATGGGCGCAATTCGAGGCGGCCGACAATATGACCGACCGGCAGGGCGCGCTGGCGGTACTGGTCAGCGGCCAGTCACCCGAGCGCGAACGCGCGCTCGACCATTTCTACACCCGTTATGCCGACAATCCGCTGGTGCTCGACAAATGGTTCCAGACACAGGCGTTGTCGTCGCGCGACGACACGCCCGCGCTGGTCGCCGAACTCGCGCAGCATCCCGATTTCACGCTCGCCAATCCCAATCGCGCCCGCGCACTGGTCGGGGCGTTCGCGGTCAATCAACGCGCCTTCCATGCCGAGGGTGGCGCAGGCTATCGCTGGCTGACCGAGCAATTGCTGGCGCTCGACAAGCTCAACCCGCAGACCTCGGCGCGACTCCTCCCCCCGCTCGGCCGTTGGCGCCGCTTCGATCCGGTCCGCTCGGCCGCGATGCGCGCCGAACTGGAACGGATCGTCGCGACGCCGGGGATCAGCAAGGACCTGTTCGAACAGGCCTCGAAAAGTCTTGAGGGGTAACAATCTCCCCTCCCCTTCAGGGGAGGGGCTGGGGGTGGGGGACTCAAACCACCTGATCCTACACGGCAAAGGCCAGTCCCCACCCCAACCCCTCCCCCTGAAGGGGAGGGGCTAAACCACCTCAAACGACCGCCACCAACGCCACCTTCGCCTCGCGCTCCACGCGGCGTTGCTCGGTGCGCCGCGACTGCGCGGCCATCTTCATCCAGGCGTCCTCTGATCGCCGGCAACGTTCGCGAACGTTGTCCAGCGTGGTTTCCTGCGCATCGCGGCGGTGTTGCGCGGCGATCGCTTCGAAGCGTTCATATTCCTTGATGACCGGCCCCCTTGGCTTGCACGGGCGGCACGCGCACGACCTGCGCCGCCAGTTCGTCGTACAGGTCGCAGATCTCCAGTAACGCCTCACTGCCAAGGTGTATCCGCTCGCCCAGCGTAAAGCGGCGCAGCGTCCCGCCCGGCCCCGACCAGCCGACCGTCATATGGCTGCCGCCGCGCACGTCGGCACGCCGCGCCGCGCCCTGCGTGTAGCGGAACGTCGCTCGGGCGCGCGCCATGCCGTCCAGACGCTCGACGCCCCACGATGCCTCGGCGCAGAACGTCACCAGCTTGCTCCCGGTGTTGCGCTGACGCGACCGCACCGGCCGCCCGGCATGATCCGCGGCGGCATCGAGCAGCACGTGCAGCAACCGGTCCAGCTCGCCGATCCAGTTGCCGATCACGCGTGACCGCACCAGCCGATCGTCCTCGTCCCAGCATTGGTCGAGCCAGGGCCGATCGATCTGCGTGCGCAGGAATGCGGTCGCGCGCGCCAGCGTCACCGCGGCCTGATCGCGCGCCGCGGTGCTCACCGCCACGCGCGGCGCGCCCGGCGGCGTCGCGACAGGGGCCGGCGCGGCGTCACGCAAGCGCCGCGCCGTGATCGAGCGCGAGGATCACCGCCTCGACGCGCGCGCACGCCTCGACGCTCTCGCCGGCCAGGTGGAGCGGCGTCGCGCCCAGCCCCTCGTGATCGGCGTTGAGGAACGGCAGCGCCGCCGCCGCGCCCATTCGCTCGATCGCCAGCCGCGTGACGCGGCTCTGCCGCTCGGCGCGGTCGGGATCGTAGCGGACGCGCGCGGCGCGGAAGGTGCGCGTCGCGCGCGGCTGCTCCTCGCTCATGCGGCGACGAACGGCCGGTCGGCGCCCATTCGCGCCTGCGTCGCGGCGATCCGGGTCGCGTAGCGGCTGGCGAGCTGCGCATGCGCCAGCCGCGCCTCGACGCTGTGGGCGGCGGCCGCCATCATCATCGACACCTGTTGCCGATGGAAAAGATAGTTGAGGTCCATGCGCTGGCTCCCGAGTGACAAGCGGGAGCGCGATGTCTCTCAGCCGTCGGCGCTTGAAGGCGAATTACCGACGATGAAGAAGCTTAACACGGATCGAGATCATCACCTAATCGACGCTCAGGCGGGTCCTTTCGCCAGCCCGTCGATCAATCGCCGCGGCACGCGCACCAGCGATCCGTGCCGCGCGCCTTTCGGCATCGACAGTTCGGCCGTCACGTCCCGCCACGTCACGAAGTCGCGCGTCGCCGCCGCGCCCCAGCGGCCTTCCAGATAGACGTCCCAGTAACACAGCGTCTGCCCATGCACCGTCGCGGTCATCGGCCCCTCGACCCATGATGTGGTGAACGGCGCGGAGAGCGTCCCGAACGGTCCGGTCGGCGACGCCGCCGCAACGCTGCGCAGGTGCTTGCGTGGCGGATGCAACGTCTCGTCCTTGACGATCAGGTGCAGCGCGCCGTCCGGTGCCTGCGCGAACGTTCCGTCGATCACGCTGAAGCCGGGATCGTAAAGCACCTGCGGTTCGCTGAACGTCGCGAAATCGCGCGTCGTCACATACCACAGCCGGTGGTTGGCGCCGGTTTCCGACGTGCCCTCGGTCTCCGGGAAGCGCCCCTTCACCGTGCTCGACCAGAACACGACATAATGCCGCGCCGTCGCGTCCCAGATCGCCTCGGGCGCCCAGCAATTGCGCGTCCCCGGCACCGACGCCATCACCGGCAGCGCGCGCTGCGGCGACCAGTGGCGCAGGTCGCGGCTGGTGGCGTGGCCGATCGTCACCCCCTCCCAGGCGGTCGTCCATACCAGATGCCACAGCCCGTCCTGCCTCGCATCGCGGAACAGGAACGGGTCGCGCATCAGCTTCGCCTCGCCGACCTCTGGCCGCAGATAGCTCGTCCCGCCGCCGAGATTGCGGAACGCCAGCCCATCGTCGCTGACCGCGAAGCGCAGACCCGTCGCCTCGTCCTTGCCGGTGCCGAAATAGGCGAACAGCAGCGGGTCGTCGCTTGTCCCCGCCAGCGCAGGACCGGTGAACGGCGCGGCGCCAAGCGCTCCGAGGATCAAGCGACGATCGAACAGCATCAGCGTACCTATAATCTTATTATTAGCGCTGACCCATGCGACAGATCACGCGTGACCGCAACTGTTCAACGCGGCGCGCGCATCGCCGCCATCGCGAGGCCGGCGCCCAGCACGGCGCCGCCCCCCGCGCGCTGCGTCCACACCCGCGCGCGCGGATGCAGCCATCCCGACGCGCGTGAGCCCGCCAGCGCATACAGGCTGTCGCTCACCCCGGCGATCAGCGTGAAGGTCGCGATCAGCACCGCCGCCTGCGGCACGAACGGTGCATCGGCGCGGATGAATTGCGATGCGAAGGCGACGAAGAACAGGATCGTCTTCGGATGAAAGGTGCCGACCGCGACATTGGTCGCGAACGCCGCGCGCGGGCTGACCGCGCGCCGCGGCACGTCGTCAGTGCCAACCGCCGCGCCGCTGCGCACGATCGCCAGCACGCCGATCGCTATCAGATACGCCGCGCCGATCCATTTGAGGATCGCGAACGCCAGCGCCGACGACGCCAGCACCGCCCCCGCGCCCGCAAGCGAAACGGTCATCGCGATCATGTTGCCGACCGCCATCCCGGCGACCGACGCCAGCGCGGTGCGCCGCCCGGAACTGAACGCAAAGCCGATGATGCTCGCGACGCCGGGTCCCGGGATGATCGCCATCACCACCGACGCACCCGCGAACATCCACCACGCGTGCCAGTCCATATCCTACCCCGAGTTGCGCAACGCGGTCGCGATCGCGTTGATCGACAGCAGGATGCCCTGCCGCACGCGCTCGTCTTCCTCGCCGGCACGATGCCGCTTCATCAGCTCGATCTGCAACAGGTTGAGTGGCTCGATATAGGGAAGCCGCAGCCGGATCGACGCGTCGAGCGCCGGATGCTTTTCCAGCAGATGCGCCTGCCCGGTCACGTCGAGCAACCCGTCATGCGTCTGCTGCCAGCCGTCGCGGATCCGCCCGAAGACATGATCGCGCAGCCCCTTGTCCTCGACCAGCCCGGCATAGCGCTCGGCGAGCCCCATGTCGGACTTGGCGAGCACCATCTCCATATTCGCCAGCGTCGCGGCGAACAGCGGCCAGCCCTGCGCCATGTCGCGCAGCAACGCGCGATCCTCGAACGCCGCGATCGCCTGCCCGACGCCATACCAGCCCGGCAGCATCACCCGCGCCTGCGCCCAGCTGAACACCCACGGGATCGCGCGCAGATCCTCGATCGCGTCGGATTGCTTGCGGCTCGCCGGCCGGCTGCCGATCTTGAGGCCCGCGATCTCGGCGATCGGCGTCATCTGGCGGAAGAAGGTGCGGAAGCCCTCGGTCTCATAGACCAGCCCGCGATAGGCACGGAACGCCTCGCCCGACAGCCGGTCCATCGCCGCCGCGAACGTTTCATTGTCGCCATTCGACAGCGCCTCGGGCTCGAGGCTCGCGATCAGCGTCGCCGAGGCCATCGCCTCCAGATTGGTCGCCGCACTCTCGCGCGTGCCATATTTGCCCGCGATCACTTCACCCTGTTCGGTGATGCGGATCCGCCCCTGCACCGTCCCCGGCGGCTGCGCGCGGATCGCCGCGAAGCTGCTCCCGCCGCCACGCCCGACCGCGCCGCCGCGCCCGTGGAACAGCTGCATCCCGACGCCGACCGCATCGAACACCGGCTTCAACGCGGTCGACGCCTTCGACAATTGCCAGGTCGAGGTCAGATAGCCGCCGTCCTTGTTGCTGTCGGAATAGCCGATCATCACTTCCTGATGCCCGCGCCCCGTCGCGATCGCGCGCACCTCGGGGATCGCGAACCATTCGCTCATGATCGCGGGCGCCGCCTCCAGATCCTCGATCGTCTCGAACAGCGGCACCGCCATGATCGCCGCGCTGGCCGGCGGCCCCGGCCGATACAGCCCGACCTCCTTGAGCAGCAGATGCACTTCGAGCAGATCGGACACCGACTTGGTCATCGACACGATATATTGCCGGATCGCCGCCGCGCCGTAGGTGGCGTGCGCATCGGCGGCGGCCTGCACGATCGCCAGCTCGCCCGCGGTCTCTTCCGAATAATCCGCAAAGCGCGTCGTCAGCGGCCGCGGCGTCGCCAGCTCCTGCCGCAGCAGCATGACGCGCGCATCCTCGTCGAGCGCGGCATAATCCTCGCACACGCCCGCGACCTTGAGCATTTCCGCGACCACCCGCTCATGCACCGCGCTGTTCTGGCGCAGGTCGAGCGTCGCGAGGTGGAAGCCGAACACGTCGACCGCGCGGATCAGCCGCCCGATCGCCCCGCCGCTCCCCAGCAGCCCGTCGCCGCCCGCCGACAGCGGCCGCGCGATCGCGATCAGATCGGCCCGCAGCGCCCTGGGGTCGGGATAAGGCTCGCCCTTCAGCGGCCCCGGCCGCGGTGCCGGCTGTCCGGTCAGCTTCGTGTAGGTGGCGGCGGTGCGCGCATAGATCCCCGACAGCGCGCGCCGATACGGCTCGTCGCTGCGCGTCTCGGAGGTATCGCCGCTCGCATCGGCCAGCGCCTGCACGTCCGCATCGACCGTCGCATGATGCGCCGAGATCGACAGTTCCGCACCCATCGCGTGCAGCTGTTCGAGGTAGAAACCCAGCACCGCCTGCGCCGCCTTGGCGAGCGCGGTGCGCAGCGAGTCGGCGGTAACGAACGGATTGCCGTCGCGGTCGCCGCCGATCCAGCTGCCCGGGCGCAGGAACGACGGCACCCGCCCGCCCAGCGCGCGGTCCCAGCGCTGGTAGAGCGCCGGCAGCACCGGCAGGAACACGTCGCGCAAATAGCTCAGCGCCGTCTCGACCTCATCGACCACATACAGCCGCTCGCGCCGCAGCACGCGCGTCTGCCACAACAGCGCCACCTGCCGCACGATCGCCTCGTCGACCAGATCGCCGTCCGGCGTCGTCTCCACGCCGCGATCGCGCAGCGCCATCAGTTGCGCGATGCGATTACGGTGGTCGATCATGCTCTTGCGCCGCACCTCGGTGGGGTGCGCGGTCAGCACCGGTGCGACCAACGCCTGTTCGAGCAACCCACGAACGCGATCCACGCCGACCCCGGCGTCCTTCAATCGCGCAAGCGCCGCCGCGACGTCGGCGCCCTCTTCCGCCGCGATCCCCTGCCGGTCCTCGGCGAGATTGGCGAGCATCGAGAACAGCATGAAGCCGCGCACGAAATCGAGCGTCTCATCGAGATCGAGCGCCCCCAGCTCCGCGTCAGCCGACGCCTGATGGTTGCCGCGATGCCGCTCGACCGAGGCGGAGCGGATCGCCTCGGTCCGCTCGTACAGTTTCTCCCCGCCATAGGCGCGGATCACATCGCCCAGCACGCGGCCGAGATAGCGGACATCGGGATTGTTCGTGATCGGGGGCA
Source organism: Sphingomonas phyllosphaerae (assembly GCA_036946405.1). Classification (NCBI taxonomy): domain Bacteria; kingdom Pseudomonadati; phylum Pseudomonadota; class Alphaproteobacteria; order Sphingomonadales; family Sphingomonadaceae; genus Sphingomonas; species Sphingomonas phyllosphaerae. The sequence continues at coordinate 330,889 of JAQIJC010000001.1, forward strand.
GCGTGCTCATGCGGCCTTGCTGCGCTGCCGCACGAGCCGGGTCAACGTCTGATTGCTGCCTGGACACCTTCGTACACGATATTTAGTTGCGCGGTGGGACCGCGTTCGCGGGCTCTTCGGCGGGCGTCGGCAGGTCGAGTTCCTGCATCTCGCGCGCACGCTCGCGCTCGTCGCTGGTGACGGTGCCGTCGTGGTTGATGTCCTGCGCGTCGAACCGCTTCATCATCCACGCGCTCCATTCCTCGTTCGAGATCGCGCCGTCCTTGTTCAGGTCGATCTCGTCGAAGCGCGGCAGCAGTCGCTTGGACACTTCGTTCCGCGTCAGCCTGTCGTCGTTGTTGACGTCCAGCCGGCGGAATCGCCGCTCGACCACGCCGCCGAAGTCGAGCCGCGACATCACGAACGGCGGCACGTAATTGGACAGCGCCGCCTGTTCCTCGGGGCTGGGCTCCTTGGATTGCGAACATGCGGCAAGCGCCAGCGCGCCTGCGACCACCACCATCACCCGCATGTCCGTCGAAACTCCCTCAAGCGTCCAGCTCAACATCCCAATAGAGCCAGTCGTGCCACGTCTCATGCAGATAATTCGGCGGAAAGCGACGTCCATGTTCCTGCAACTGCCAGCTCGTCGGGCGGATCGGCTCGATCGGCAGCGGCATCGCCGCCTGTTTCGGGGTCCGTCCGCCCTTCTTCAGGTTGCACGGCGCGCAGGCGGTAACGACGTTTTCCCATGTCGTCCGCCCGCCCTGCGCGCGCGGCACGACGTGATCGAACGTCAGGTCGCGAACGTGGCTGCCGCAATATTGGCAGGCGAAGGTATCGCGCAGGAACAGGTTGAAGCGCGTGAAGGCCGGAAATTGCGACGGCTTTACGAATTGCCGCAACGCGATCACCGACGGCAATTGCATCGTCAGATTGGGGCTGCGCACCTCGCGCTCGTAATGTGCGACGATGTCGACACGCTCGAGGAACACCGCCTTCACCGCGGTCTGCCACGGCCAGATGCTGAGCGGATAATAAGAAAGCGGCGTGTAATCGGCATTCAGCACCAAAGTCGGACAGGAGTCCGGGTGCCGCATCAGGTCGGGATGGAACACGTCAGAACGTCCCCCTTACCTCAGCTTCGTCGTGCCGCGTGCTTTCGCGCCCCGGCGTGACGCCATGATGACAGCACGCGCGCGCCGCTTCAAGAGTCAGGCGGATAGAGGGCTTCGCGTTTCCCTTTCCCCTTCGTCACCCCGGACGAAGAAAGAGCCATCGCCCCTGCGGAGGCAGGGGCCCATGTCTGTAGAGTGTCGCGAAAGATCTGACACAAAGACCAACGCGCCTGTGTCGAAATGCCCGACGCACGACACAGAAATAGGCCCCTGCCTCCGCAGGGGCGACGGATGTTCCCTTCCCGCAAGACCGCTGCGACGCCCCACCCGTCCCCCTCCGTCATTCCCCCCTTCCGTCATTCCCCCCTTCCGTCATCCCCGCGGAGGCGGGAATCCAGACGCGCAGGTCTTCGCAAGAGGCGAAACGGCAGAGGTTCTGGATTCCCGCCTTCGCGGGAATGACGAGGGGATCGCGGGAACGACCGAAGGGGGGAACGACGAAGAGGCCGCAGGCGTGACTACACTCCAAAGCTATGCCACCTGTCCCGCATGACCATCCACGCCGACCGCCTCGCCGCGCTGCGCGCGCAGCTTTCCGCCGACCGCCTCGACGGCTTCATCGTCCCGCTGACCGACGAGCATATGAGCGAATATGTCGGCAGCTATGCGCAGCGCCTCGCCTGGCTGACCGGCTTCGCCGGCTCGGCGGGCTGCGCGGTGGTGCTGGCGGAGCGCGCCGCGATCTTCACCGACGGTCGCTACACGATCCAGGTCCGCGAACAGGTCGACGCCGCCGACTGGAACTATGTCGGCGTCCCCGAGAGCAGCGTCGCCGGGTGGCTCGCCGACCATGCCCCCGCCGGCGCGCGGATCGGCTACGACCCGTGGCTCCATCCGCGCGGCGCGCTCGACGAGTGGCGCGCCGCCCTCGCGATGAAGGACGTGACGCTGCTCGCGGTCGATACCAATCCGGTCGACGCGATCTGGCACGATCGCCCCGCCCCCTCGCCCGCACCACTGATCGTCCAGCCGGAGGCACTGGCCGGCGTCTCTTCCGCGACGAAGCGCGCCGCCGTCGCCGACTGGCTGGGCGATGAGCGCGCCGACGCGTTCGTCGTCGCCGCGCTCGACTCGATCGCCTGGCTGTTCAACGTCCGCGGCAGCGACGTCGAGCACACGCCGGTCGCGCTCTCCTATGCGATCGTCCATGCCGATGGGACCGCCGATCTGTTCGTCGCCCCCGACAAGATCGGTGCCGACGTGCGCGAGCATCTCGGCAACGCGGTGCGGCTCCACGATCGTGACGCCTTCGCCGGTGCCCTCTCCCACTTCGCGGGCAAGACGGTCGCGATCGATCCGGCGCTGACGGTCGCGGCGATCTTCGACGCGGTCGAGGCGGGCGGCGGCACGACGCTGGCGCGCCGCGACCCGACCGTCGTGCCGCGCGCGTGCAAGAACCCGGTCGAGATCGCCGGCCACCGCGCCGCCTCGCTGCGCGACGGTGCGGCGGTGACGCGCTTCCTGCGCTGGATCGCCGACGCCGGTCCGCGCGGCGGGCAGACCGAATTGTCGGCCGCCGCGCAATTGCTGCGCTTCCGCGAGCAAACCGGCGTGCTGCGCGACCTATCGTTCGATACGATCAGCGCCACCGGCCCGAACGGCGCGCTCCCGCACTATCGCGTGACCGAGGAATCGAACCGCGCGATCGAACCCGGCCAGCTCTATCTCATCGATTCCGGCGGCCAGTATGACGACGGCACCACCGACCTGACCCGCGTCGTACCGATCGGTGCGCCGACCCCGGAGATGCGCGACCGCTACACGCGCGTGCTCAAGGGGCATATCGCGCTCGCCACCGCGGTCTTCCCGCACGGCACCACCGGCGCGCAACTCGACGCACTCGCGCGCGGTGCGCTGTGGCAGGCCGGGCTCGACTATGCGCACGGCACCGGCCACGGCGTCGGCAGCTTCCTGTCGGTCCACGAAGGCCCGGCGCGGATCGCCAAGCCGAGCTATCCCGGCGCCGGCCCGTCCGAGCCGCTGCGCCCCGGCATGATCCTCTCCAACGAGCCCGGCTATTACAAGGCCGGCGCCTACGGCATCCGCATCGAGAACCTGCTACTGGTCGTCCCGCGCGACGTCGCGGGTGGCGAGGCGGAGATGCTGGCGTTCGAAACGCTGACATTGGCACCGCTCGATCCCGATCTGATCGACACGGGGCTATTATCGGCGTCGGAGCGGCACTGGGTCGACGAATACCATGCTATTTTGGCGCGCGACTTGTCCCCGCTGCTCGACGAAGCCGATCACAAGTGGCTCGAATCGCGCTGTTCACCGCTCCCGGCGTGACCCGACGCGCTCAGGAGCGTTCCTTTTGCCCGCCATTGGCGTCCGGCAGCGGCGCGGCCTGCTCCCGCGCCTGCGCCTTGCGCCGCCGCAGGTTGGCCCTGAGTTGCGCGGCGAGCCGCGCGGCACGTTCGTCCTGATCGCTCATCGGAAATATCCGCTAACGGCACCGAACGACCTTGACAACGCCGCCCGTCTCGGCTCTTAGGCCCGCTCCCGCGGACGACGTGGGAAGTGCTGCCGTAGCTCAGTGGTAGAGCGCATCCTTGGTAAGGCTGAGGTCGTGAGTTCAATCCTCACCGGCAGCACCATTTTTCAATAAGTTAGCTATACCCCGAAGGGGTATGGGTGTCGCTTGGCAAGCGCCTGGCAAGCGTCAGCAAAAAATGCGGGCTCGGCTCGAACGCGATGGATCGACGGTGGGATGCGACGGATCGAAAGTCGTTGATCGCGTGCCGCGCGACTCGAGACTGACGCGCCCGCGATCTAGGCGCTTGCCAGATTGCGATCGTGGGCCTTGGCGTAACGCCTTTGCGAAGTGCGCAGCGGATGAACGAGCCTCTTCGATCGACCTCAGGGTTTGCGCCGCCTGCCCTCACTGGCAACGACATGTGCGCGTCCTGGGTGCTGCTCAGCATCTCTACCGCATCGGCTTCAAGCAGCTGCCTCTCAACTGCGACAAGACCATGTCCGCCGCAGCGAGCGATTGCGCCTGGCTCAGGTGAACGCATGGTTTGAAGGCGCTAAAACGCGGTCGCCCGTCCATCTAGAACGGCGTTCGCCCTTGACAATGTCCCATGCGAAGGACCGCTCGGACCTCGCCCTTCTTAGCCTGCTCGTCGCCTGCAGTGAGGCCGCGTCAGCCTGCGAATGCCGCTTCCCCTACGGCTTTGCGCTTTGACGCGTTCCACGCCGTCTGTCGCTTGGAAGGTTTAGCGCGGTTGATCTACCAGGCACCACTCCCGATCGTCATCGTCATTCATTGTGCCCGCTTCGCGTCATTCATCGAGAACGGTGCCGCATCGCGCCGCGCGCCCCACGCCTTGTTCGGCGTCGGCCCCATGACGAAGCGGAGCGTGCCGCCGGCCTGCAGCACCTCGCGCGACAGCCAGGGCCGGTCGTGCGACACGCCATTTAGCGTCGCCGACTGGATGTAGACGTTGTCGCGGCTGTTGTTCTGCGCCTTGATCGTCAGCAGCTTGCCGCCCGGCATCGTCACGCGGACGGAGCGGAACAGCGGGCTGCCGATCGCATATTGCCCGACCGTCGGTGTCACCGGGTAGAAGCCGAGCGCCGAAAAGACGTACCACGCCGAGGTCTGGCCATTGTCTTCGTCGCCCGGATAGCCGTCCGGCGCGGCGGAATAGAGTTTGCGCATCACCTCGCGCGCGTGGAACTGCGCCTTCCACGGCGCTCCGGCCCAGTCGTACAGATAGATCATATGCTGGATCGGCTGGTTGCCGTGCGCATATTGGCCCATGTCGACGATCTGCATCTCGCGGATCTCGTGGATGACTTGCCCGTAATAGCTGTCGTCGAAAATCGGTGGGGTCGAGAAGACCGAGTCCAGCCGCGCGACGAACTTGTCGCGTCCGCCCATCAGGTCGATCAGTCCCGCCACGTCCTGCATCACCGACCAGCTGTAATGGACCGAATTCCCTTCGGTGAAGGCGTCGCCCCATTTGTACGGATTGAACGGGGTCGACCACGATCCGTCGCGGTTGCGCCCGCGCATCCATCCGCTCTGCGGGTCGAACAGTTTGCGGTAATTCTGCGCCTGCGCCGCATATTTGCGTGCGTCATCGTTCTTGCCGAGCGCCGCGGCGAGCCGCGACAGCGAGAAATCGGCGGTGGCATATTCGAGTGTTCGCGCCGCATTCTCGTTGATGCCGACGTCATAGGGGACGTAGCCAAGCTGGTTGTACAGCTCGACGCCCTCACGCCCGACGGCAGTCAGAACCTTGCCCTTGGCGTCGCGCGGACGGCCCTGCGATGTCGTCGCGTTCTTGACCATCGCTTCGTACAGCGTGTTGGCGTCGAAGCCGCGCACGCCGTTCAGATAGGCGTCGGCGATCAGGTTGGCCGAGTTCGAGCCGATCATCACGCTGCGATGTCCGGGGCTCGCCCATTCCGGGAGCCAGCCCGATTCCCTGTAGGTGTTGACGAGCCCCTGCATGATCTCGCCGTCCCGCTCCGGATACATCAGCGCGAAGAACGGGAAGACCGCGCGCCACGTGTCCCAGAAGCCGTTGTCGGTATAGAGCGGCCCGGAATGGACCTGCCCGTCATAGGGGCTGTAATGAACCTGCTGCCCGCGCGCGTCGATCTCGTGAAACTGGCGCGGGAACTGGAGCATCCGCCAGAAGGCCGAATAGAAGGTGCGGCGATTGTCGAGGTCGGGATCGTCAATCTGGATCCGGTCGAGCTCGCGCGTCCATGCCGCCCTCGCCTTCGCCTGGGTCGCGGCGAAATCGTCGCGGCCGACTTCGCGGTCGAGGTTGCGCTGCGCCTGCTCGGCGCTGATGAACGACGAAGCGACGCGCACCGCCACCTGTTCGCCCGCGCGCGTCGCGAAGCTCACCACCGCGCCGACGTGATCGCCCTCGGCGCGACGCCCGTTCGTGACCGTACCGGCACCGTCGAAGGTGCGCGTGACCGTGAAGTCATGGTCGAACTCGGCAACGAACCAGTTGCGGAAGTTGGCGGGCACGCCGCCGTGATTGTTGCGGACGTAGCCGGTGATCCGCCGCTTGCCGGCATCGATCGACACCATCGACCCGCCGGCATAGCCGTCGAGCAGCACGTGCGCCTGATCGGTCTTCGGAAAGGTGAAGCGGAAGCTGGCGGCACGCTCGGTGGGTGCGACCTCGGCGGTGACGTCATAGTCGGCGAGATAGACCTTGTAGCCATAAGCAGTGCTGACCTCCGCCTTGTGGCTGAACCACGATGCGCGGTCGGCTTCCTTGACCTTCAATGCGCCCGTCATCGGCAGCAGCGCGAAGGCGGCGTAGTCGTTCATCCATGGGCTGGGCTGATGTGTCTGCTTTATGCCGTTCAGCTTGTGCGCGCTGTAGGTATAGGCCCAGCCGTCGCCCATCTTGCCGGTGACGGGGGTCCAGGCGTTCATGCCCCACGGTAGCGCAATCGCCGGATAGGTGTTGCCGAAGGACAAATCATAGCTGGAATCGGTGCCCATCAGCGGATTGACTAGATCGATCGTCGCGACAAACGTGTCCTGCGCTACGGTCATCGCTGGTGTGGCGATCATCGTCCCCGCGCACAGCACCGCTATCCTTTTACGAGTCAGCTTCCTGTTCAAAGATTGTCCTCTCAGTATAGCAGCTGCGTCCCGGTGATGCCCGGTTCCATGAGCGTCAGTAGTATGACGGAGCCGACGTCGGCGAACCACATCGGCCCGGAGGTGAAGCGGTAATTTCCGCTCCCGTCATCGTTCGACGGGCCTGCGAAGCGAGACATACCACGGGGAAGCACGGAGGTGCGAAGGCACTAGTCAAGCGGCAATGAAGCCGTGTTCGTCATAACAGCAGGCCAAGGCGGCCCCTATCAGCCGCGCTATCGTAGCGACGTCGGCGCTTTTGCCTGCCGTTCGGCAGCAGGCGTGCCAGCTTGGCCGCTTGCCCGTCGGGTCCGTACACAAACTGTTAGATCGTCTCATGGCTCACCCGCAGCGGACCTGCAGTGCGGTGCCGAAGGTAGCCAGCGATCTGCTCGGGCGACCATGCACGTTCCAGCCGAACGACGACGTGCCTGGCGAGCTCGGGATATCGGCTGATCTTGGCACCTCTCAGCCGACGACCGGCGGCCATTGGATGCGCTGTCACCGGAAAGTAGCCGCCAAACATCGGTTCCTCGTCGAGCCGATAATTGCGTGTCAGCTCGCGGTAGATCGTCGGACGCACCCGCTGCCCGAGGTTTCCGGCTCAATCTAGAAACCCCGTCGGGAATGCCCCTACCAATTCGGATCGGCAAACACGTGCTTAAAGTGGTTCAACTCCGCATGACCGTCGCCGCGTGTCGGGCGACTATCCGAGCGGTCGTGTCACCGTTGAAGATGCCGTACCAGCCCTGCGGCTCGTGCGGGGGATCGCCCATGTACTGGAGGTCCCCGGGCTGAAAGCGGAAGTCGGCGTGTTGCGCCCGTGCCTCGCCGTTCCACGCCCAAAAATTCGTGCCGGCGATCGGGCCGCCGCGCGCCATGTCGCGCTCGACCGCGGCATAGATCAGCCGGTAGAAGCGATCCTTGTACCGCGTCGACACTGCGGGATCGTTGCTGCCACCATCGCGGGGATAGCCGAATTCCTCAATTACTAGCGGCTTGTCCAAACGTCGCGCGAACGCGATATGTTGGTCGATGTATTCCTGACTAAGCGTCTCACCGCGAGCGTAGGTGCCAGCCAGATCGGCTTGTCGCACCCAATCCCAGTTGTTCGGCCAAATATGCGCGGTGAGATAGTCAATCTCGGGGACCGCATGCTCCGCAAACACGATCTCGGGCTGTTCCAGCGCGCCCTTCAGCCCCTCCGATCCCGTCGAGACGAGGTGATGGCGGTCGATCGACTTGATGAGCCGCGCGGTCTTCCCCACCCAGCCGTAGAATTGCGGCAGCACCGCATGCGCCATGTCGCCCGCCGGTCGCGGTTCGTTGGCCAGCTGCCACGCCATGATCGTCGGATCGTCGGCATAGGCGGTGCCGGTCGCGGCATTGACGCGCGTCACCAGCCGGCGCACCCAATCGTGGTACAACGCGACTGCGCGGTCGTCGCCGTAGAACTGCGCGGTGGCGTTGGCATAAGCCGGCCATGGATGCGCGGGGTCGTTCGCGTCGATGTAGCGGCCGCCGTTGACGTAGGACAGATACGTCATCATGCCGCCGGACCATTCCCAGAAATTAGTCAGGTACAGCACCGCGCGCATGTCGCGCTTCGCCATTTCGGCGAGAGCAAAGTCCAGCCCGCCGAGCAGCGTCTCGTTGACGGTCGTTTTAGTGCGAAAGCCGGGCTTGATCGCATTGCGCAGCGGCCCCTCCTCCGCCGAGGCGAGGATGCGCAGGTTGGTGACGCCCATCGCCGTCAGCGCGTCCAACTCGCGGATCAGCCGCGCGCGATTGCCGTAGGCGGCGTCGGCGCCGAGATAGGCCGCATACCACATGTTCGCGCCGACGAAGCGATAGCGCCGGTCCCCGGTCATCAGCCGCAGTCCGTCGCGTCGCACGAAATCGCGCCGCGTGCCGCCGTCTCCGCGCGTCGACGGTACCGTCGCGCAGCCGGCCAGCAGTGCGGCCGAACCCAGCAGGGCGCGGCGATCGATCGGCATGGTCATGGTCTTCCCCTGCGACGCGCGACAACCTCGTCCAGCGTCAGATATCGTTCGGCGTCATAGGCGGCGCGGAGTTCCGCGACGCCGTTCTGGTCCGCCCCGGTCAGCCAGCGCGTGTGCCACGTCATGAACCACAGCCAGTCGGCGGCGGGCCCGAGCGTGGCCGGATCGGGGATCGGGCCGTTTTCGTGCAGGCAGATCGGCACGTCGTCCCCGACGATCCGCTTCACCGCCGCGAACATCGGCGCAAGATTGCCATGATCGGCGGCGTAGAGGTCGGCCCCCGCGATATCGACCATCGATCGCCCGGGATAGTAACGCGCGTCGACGTTCTGACCCGCCCAGCCCAGCACCCAGATGAGATTGTCGAGCCGGTGGAGCGTGGCATAGCGATCGTACATCGTCGCCCACAGCCGCCGGAACGCGTTCGGTCCGTGCTTTCCCCACCAGAACCAGTCGCCGCTGAATTCGTGAAATGGGCGCCACAGGACGGGAACACCGCGATCCCGCAACCAGCTAAGCTCGCTGGCGACGGCATCCATCTGCTCGATCAGCAACCGGTGTTGCGCCGTGCCGCTACGAAGCGCGCGCTCAACGTCGAAATTGTGTTTCGAATTATCGTAGCCGGTGCCGACATCGGGGGCCCCCCAATGCCAACACAAAGTGACGAGCCCGCCACGCAGGTGCCAGGCCAGCGCGCGCTCACGCACGCCACTCCAGTCGGCGGGGTGTATGTAGTCCAGCCCGAGCAGCGCCGGCAGCTGCCCGGTGGTCCGCTCGATATAGTCGAGCTCGTCACGCGGCGTCCCCGGATTCTCCTGCTGCCCGGTCAGCGTCCGCCGCCCGTAGAGTGACCATAGCCACGCATAGAGCGCCTGCGCGGTCGCGCTGGCCGCCGGGTTTGAAAGACGGCGCCCAGCGCGCGCGGCGGCTAAGCCTTGCGGCACGAGCGCACATGCCGCGGTGACGCCCAGCGCGGCCCTTCGCGAGAGGGTAGGTGCGGTGCCCGTCATATCGCTCATTGCGCGCCGCCCACTGCGGCGCGCGGCGACAGGCTGGCGCGGCGGCGTCGCGGCTTCGGCAGCGAGCGTTGCCAGCTACCCGCAGGCACGGAGACGCCAAGCTGGAACACCATCGTCGTCATCGATTCCGCCTCCCGGCCCCTTCATTGCGGGAATTGGCGACGAGCGCAGGACGATGTCAATCAATCATATTTCAAATTTAAATATCGCACGCGAAGGATTGCGAGGGCTCAGCTTGGGCCAAGAGCGCGTCGCTGGCCTGGTCGGCGAAAACACATCAACGATTGAGAAGGCATTGTTTTGGTCCGCACTTCTAAATACCAGTGATGATAATGATTGATGGCATGGTTGCTGGTCGCCGAACGTACGTACGACGACGGCGGCCAAGGCAGGCGCATGGCCGAGGGCGGCCGGGGGGAAGCTTACGGAAACGCTGTTCACACGTCCGGAAGCGATGGTGGCCGGCGACGGGCGCGATGCGCGCCTGTCGCGGTCGTTGTCGGGCACCAACCTGGCGCGGGCCGGCGACTACAACCTTCGCACCGTGCTCCAGGCGATCCGCCTCTCGCCCGGAGCGACCCGAGCCGATATCGCAAGACAGACGGGTCTGACACCGGCGACCATCGGGAATATAAGCGGACGTTTGGTCGACATGGGCCTCGTGCATGTGACCGGGCGTAAGATCGGTGGCAGAGGCCAGCCCGCACTGCAACTCGCGGTCGATCCGGAGGGTGCGTTCGGGATCGGCATCAACATCGATCGCGACCACCTGACGCTGGTGACGCTCGACCTGAACGGCGTCGTGCGCAGCCGGGTGTGCCGCGAGGTGACGTTCGCGCTACCGGACGACGTGCTGCGCTTCGTCGCCGCCGAACTGGACCAGGCGATCGCCGCCGGGGGCATCGATCGGGACCGCATTCTCGGCGTGGGCGTCGCCCTGCCCGACGAACTCGGCAACATCGCCATGCCCGGCCGCCCGTCCGCATACGGCATCTGGGCGGAAACGAGCATTTCGCATCTGCTCGCCGACCTGCTGCCGTGGCCGATCCACTGCGACAACGATGCCGCCGCCGCCGCGCTGGGCGAGGCCGAATATGGCACCGCCTTCGACAACCCCTGCTTCTTCTACCTGCTCGTCAGCGCGGGGCTGGGCGGCGCGCTGGTGATCGACCGCAGCTATCACCGCGGGGCATCGAACCGCTCGGGCGAGATCGGCCTGATCCCGGACCCTGGGGCGGGCACGCCCGGCGCGCGCGTGCAGGATACCGTGTCGGTCACAGCGCTGCTCGATCGGCTGGCCGCCGCCGGGCACCGCATCGACGACGTCGATGCGCTGGACGACCTGCCCGACGGCGCCGATGCGATCGTCGACGCGTGGCTGGCGGCGTCGGTGCGCGCCCTGACCGGGCCGCTCGTCACGCTCGCCTGCCTGCTCGATCCCGACGCGGTGCTGATCGGCGGGCGGCTGCCGATCCGGTTGATCGAGCGGCTGGCCGGCGCGTTGACCGATGCGCTGACGACGCTGGACCTGCCTGCGCGCGCGACGATCATGCCCGCGGTGATCGCACGCGATGCCGCGGCGGTCGGCGCGGCGATCCTGCCGTTCCTCGACCGGTTGCTGCCGTCCGATTCGATCCTGATCCAGGCGGGGCGCTGACGCCGCCACCCCGGACGAACTAGGGGCCGCGACGTTGGTCGCGGCCCCCGTTGTCCCCCTTGCGGACGATCGGGGTCAGAGCGTCAGGCGGACGCTCAGCTGGAACTGACGGTCGCTCTTGAACCACGAACGCGGTGCCTCCAGCCCGTCCTTGTTCAGCACGAAGGTCGTCTCGGTCGTCGTGTCGAACAGGTTCTGCACCTGCACGCCGATCTTGAATTGCTTGTTGACGGTGTAGAACAGGGATGCGTCCGCCTGCCCGGTCGCCGATGCGTAGACCGGCAAGAACGGGAAGCAGCAATCGCGGTTGGTCAGCAGGTACTTCGACCGCCAGCTGTACGCGATGCGCGCGTAGATGCCCGCGAAGTCGTAGAACGCCGACACGTTGAAGTTATACTTGGACAGCTGCGCCAGCGGCAGGTTGTCGTAGAGGCCGGTAATGTCCAGCGGCGGGCGGTTGCCGTCGTTGGGCGCGTTCGCCGGGGTCGAGTTCGGGATCTTGCCCGGATCGATATAGGTGAAGGTCGCCTGCGTCCCCAGACCGCGCAACGCGCCCGGCAGGAAGTCGTAGGTCTGCTGGTACGAGATTTCCGCGCCCTTGATGTTCGCCTTGCCCGGCGCGTTCGTCGGGCCGTTGATCGTCACGTCGAACGTCTGGCCGTTGTTCGTGAACGACTGGTCGTAGCCGAAATTGTCGAGGATGATGTTCGACAGCTGTTTGTAGAACACCGCGCCGGTCAGCGAACCGACCTTGGCGAAATACCACTCGGCGGTCAGATCGATCTGCTTGGCGTCGATCGGCTTCAGATAAGGATTACGCGCATTGGCGGCGAAGGTGTAGCTGCCCGCCGTCTGCACCGCCGACGGCGTGACGCCAATGAAGTTGCGCAGGTCGCCGAACGCCGGGCGCGAGATCGCCTTGGACGCCGCCAGCCGGAACAGCAGCTGCGACGACAGCTGATATTTGATGTTCAGGCTGGGCAGCCACTTGTCGAAGCTCTGCTGCGCGACATTGGCGGTCTGGGCGCCGTTCGAGAAGGCGGTGACGGCGGCCAGCTGCGTCGGCGAGATCAGGCAGAGCGCGCGCAGGTCGGTGTTCGGATTGGGCGAGGCGCAGAATTCCGCCACCGTCGCGAAGCTGCCGATCTGCTGCTGGACGTTCGGGAAGGTGAAGCCGCCGAACGACTGGTCGCGCGTGTGGACGTAGCGCACCCCGATGTTGCCCGACAGATTGCTGTCGCCGCCGCCGATATCGTCCACGCCGAAATCGGCACGGATATAGGCGCTGTAGGTGTCCTCCTTCGTCCGGTACACCTCGCCGGGGCGGAAGTAGCCGTCGATCAGGTCGGTGCCGCGATCCTCCAGCGGGGTGTAGCCGCCGCCGGCCGCCTTCGTCGCGGTGCGCAGAAACGCGGTCAGCGCGTCATGGTCGGAAATCAGCGCATCGCTCAGCACCGGGGCCGACGGCGGCTGGTTGGCCTGCCCGCGATAGAAGTCGCCCCAGTTCAGCAGCGAGACGGCGCTGGGATATTTGTCGAACGAGGCGAGACCGGACGTCCAGGTATCCGACACGGCGCCCCAGTTGTTGTAGTCGTTGGACTTCACCGTCTGGTCGCGCTTCGCGTAACGGCCGCCGACCCGCACCTTGCGCAGAAACGCATCGTCCGACACGTCATATTGCGCGTCGCCGCGGAACGCCCATTCGTCGCCGTCGCTGTACGCGCGGTTGTTGAAGGCGTCGCGGATGAAAATGTTGGCGGGGTTCGCGAAATAGCTCGCCACGTCCTGACCGGCCGGGGTGATCGGCGTGATCCGCGCCGGGCCGTCGCGCAGATCGAGCGCCACGCCCGCGAACGTCGTCGAATCGACGATGTCGTCGATGTCGCGCGATTTCGAGAAGACGTATTGCGTATCGAAGTTCAGGTGCAGACGGCTGGTGACGTCCCACTTGACGTTGATCGACTGGTCCTGCGTCGCGCCGTTCGTCTTGAAGAAACGGTTGGTAAAATAATTATACTGCCCCCCCGCCGGCTTCACGATCGTGCCGTTCGTGAAGATGTTGTTGCCGTCGTAGCTGTTGTTGGTGAACGTCTGCCCCGCGGCCGGCGCGAACGGATTGTAGCCCTGCGGGAAGATCGCGTTGATATCACCGTAATAGACGTTCGGCTCGTTGGTGCGATCGATCCACTGCTGGCGCGATTCGGCGCGCAGGAACTGCCCGGTGACGAGCAGGTTGCCCTTGGCGTTCTCGTACTGCAGGCCGCCGGCATAGCCGACGCGCTCCCGCTCGAACGTCTGCAGCCGCGAACCGGCGCCGAGCGGCGACCAGACGAACGGCTTGCCGGCCGGCACCGGGAAATTGTCCCACAGCGTCGACGAATAGGGCGTACCGGCGTTGAGCGTCCGCCCCTCGCCCGCATCGAAGCGGCCGTTGCCGTTGGTGTCGTCGTTGTAGCGCGGCAGCATCGACGAGACGAAGACCGAGTCCGACCGGCTGAACTGCTGGTTGTAGGTGGCGCTGGCGAGCACGCCGATCCGCCCGGCACCGCCCAGATCCCATTGCTTCGAGAACAGGCCGACCACCGCGGGCGCGCTGCGCCGCGCGAAGTCGCCGTAGTTCACGCTGCCCGAGACGTAGAGCAGCGTATCTTTAGTATCGAACGGCTTGCGGGTGTTGATGTTGACGGTGCCCGAAATGCCGCCCTCGATCAGGTCGGCGGTCAGGTTCTTGAACACCTCGACCGATCCGACCAGCTCGGTCGGCACGTCGTTGAACCCGATCTCGCGCCCGCCCGACACGCCGAAGCTGTCGCGGCCATTGAACTCGCCGCGCACGTAGCTGAGCCCGCGGATCGTGACGCCCGAACCCTCGACCGAGAAATGCTGCGTGTCGCTGGCGGAGGCGAAGCGGGTGATGGCGACGCCCGCCACGCGCTGCAGCGCCTCGTTGACCGAGCGGTCCGGCAGGGCGCCGATGTCCTCGGCGGTGATCGCGTCGACGACCGTATCCGCGTTGCGCTTGATCGACTGCGCATTGGCCAGCGACTGCCGCAGCCCGGTGACGATGATGTCGTCCGCCCCCGCGCCATCAGCGGCCGGCGTCTGCACGTCGGCGGCGGTCACGTTCGACTGGTCGGGCGCGGTCTGGTTGGCGATCGAGTTGCTGTTCGAAAGCGGGCGCTTGCCCGCGCTGGCGCCGGCCGGGATGCCGCCCTGCGCGGCCGAGGGCGCGGCGTCGGTCTGCGGCCGCGACTCGTCGTCGCGCGATGCGGGCGCCGGCGCGGTCTGCGCGAACGCGGCGGGCGCGGCGAACGGCGAAGCTGCCATTAACGCTACCAAAGACACCGTCGCGGCCCAATGGGAACGCCGCCCCGAGCCAGCGGCTGCGCGATCCGTCATCAGCAATGCCTTCATCATCCCCACCCCTGATCCGCCGTCCCACGGCGCTTATCCGTCCGCGTTTTGCGGCTCGAAACCATCGGATACGTCCGGTTCGGGACCAAGACAAGGAAAATATGTCAACTTGATTTAATTAAAAGCCGAGGGCAGCGTGGGTGTGGCTTTGCGGCACCGGTGATAGCGCTGTCACGCCGGATGGGGAGAGGAATCGGAGCGTGCAGGACGCCGGCGTCAGAGTGGTGATCGTCGGCGGCGGCACGGCGGGATGGATGACCGCCGCGGCGCTGGCGGGATTGCTGCCCGCCGCCTGCACAGTGACGCTGATCGAGTCGGAAGAGATCGGCATCGTCGGCGTCGGCGAGGCGACGCTGCCGCACCTCCGCCTGTTTCTGCAACGGCTGGGTATCGACGAGGGGGCGTTCATGGCCGCCACCGAGGCGACCTACAAGCTGGGCATCGAATTCCGCGATTTCGCACGGATCGGCGATCGGTACATCCACCCCTTCGGCACGTTCGGCCAGCCGCTGAACGACGTCGCCTTCCACCATTACTGGCTTCGCCGCGCCCCGGGCGGCGAGGTGCCGCCGATCGGCGCCTTTTCCGCCGGGGTCGTCGCCGCACAGGAACGTCGCTTCGCGCAACCGGGCGACGACCCCGGCGATCCGACGACATCGTTCGGCTACGCGTACCAGTTCGACGCGACCCGGTTCGCGCCGTTCCTGCGCGACTGGGCGGAGACGCGCGGCGCGACCCGCATCGAGGGGCGGGTCGTCCGCGTCGAGCGCGACGATGCGGACGGGCGCGTCACTGCGGTCGCGCTGGATGACGGGCGGCGGATCGCGGGCGACCTGTTCGTCGACTGCTCCGGCTTCCGGTCTCTGCTGCTGGGGGTCGAAATGGCCGAACCGTGGGAGGATTGGTCGCACTGGCTGCCGTGCGACCGCGCGGTGGCGATGCCGTGCGCCAGCCCCGCCGCCGCGACCGAGCCGTTCACCCGGGCCACGGCGATGCCCGCCGGGTGGCGGTGGCGAATACCGCTGCGACACCGCGTCGGCAACGGCTACGTCTACGCCGCTGCGCATTGTTCGGACGATGCCGCGGCGGCGGCGCTGCGCGCGTCGCTGGACGGCGAGCCGCTGGCCGAGCCGCGATTCCTGCGCTTTCGTGCTGGTCGGCGGCGCCGCTCCTGGGTGGGCAACGTGGTGGCGATCGGGCTGGCGTCGGGGTTCCTCGAGCCGCTGGAATCGACCAGCATCTATCTGGTGCAGGCAGCGATCACCGCGTTGGTCGAGCATTTTCCCGCCGCGCGCGTCGCCGACGTCGACCGCGACGGGTTCAACGCCGTGATCGACGACGAATACGACCGCATCCGCGATTTCCTGATCCTGCATTACCACGCGACCGAGCGCGACGATTCGCCGTTCTGGGACCATGTGCGCACGATGGCGATCCCGGACACGCTGGCGGACAAGATCGCGCTGTGGCGCGCCAGCGGGCATGTGACCAAGTACGGCCACGGCCTGTTCCTCGAACCGAGCTGGGTCGCGGTCTATCTGGGTCAGCGCGTGATGCCGCGTGGCTGGGATCCTCGTGCCGACATCGGCGACCCCGCCGCGCTCGACCGCGCGCTGTCCACGCTGGCCGGGGCGATCGCCGCGCGCGTCGCGGCGATGCCGACGCACGATGCGGCGCTGGCGACGATCCGGGCGACCGCCGCATGAACACCCGCGCGCCGTTGCAATCGGTGGCGGTGGCCGGCGGCGGGCCGGTCGCGCTGGCGGCGGCGGTGGCGTTCGCGCGCGCGCTGCCCGATGCGCGCGTGTCGCTGATCCCCGCGCCGGTGCCCGAGGATGCGCTGGCGGACCGACTGCCGCTGGCGCTGCCGTCGTCGCACGGCATGCTGGCGCGGATCGGCCTCGCGCCCGAGCGGCTGACCGCGCACGGGCTGGCGACGCGGCGGCAGGCCAGTCGCTTCCTCCCGTCGGGTGGGGATCGCCAGGCGTGGCTGGTCGGCGATGATGCCGCCGCCGTCCCCGGGCCGGTGGCGCCGCATCATCTGTGGCAACGCGCGCGGCTGAGCGGGCGGCGGATACCGCCATTTCACGCGCTGATCCCCGGTTGCGTCGCCGCGCTGGCCGGGCGGGACGATCCGGACGGCGACGCTGCGCTGCACATCGATCCGCAAGGCATGTCGCGCGCGCTGGCCGGGCTGGCGCAACAGTGCGGCGTCGCGGTGCTTGCCCCTTTGCTGGCGGTGCGTCACGCCGACGACGACGTTGCTGCCCTGATGCTGGAAGACGGCAGCACGGCGTCGGCGGACCTGTTCGTCGACGCCAGCGGACCGACGCCGCGGCTGGTCGCCCCCGGCGTGGCCGACGCGTTCTTACCGTGGCACGATGCTTTGCCGTGCGATCGGCTGAGGCTGGCCATCGATCGCGACTCCGGCGCCCTTGCGGGCGATGACTATCGCGCGACCGCCGGCGGGTGGCAGGCGCGCTGGCGCGGATTGCGCGCGGACGGGTTCGTCGCTGGCGGCAGCGACGTGGCGGCGGGGGCGGCGGCGGACGCGATCCCGATCGCACCCGGACGGCTGGCGCGGCCGTTCGCGGGGAATGTGCTGGCGCTCGGCGATGCGGCGGCGCAGGCCGGGCCGCTCGGCCTCGCCGGGATGACGCTGGCGCTTGCGCAGCTCGATCTGGCGCTGGAGCTGCTGCCCGCGCGCGCCGATGAGCCGCTGCTGCGCGCGGAATACAATCGCCGCGCGGGGCTGCGCGCCGACCGGCTGCGCGACTTCCTCGGCGCACAATATCGCGCCGCCGGCATCGCCATCGATCGCGATGCGCCGCCCTCGCTAGCCAACGTGCTCAAGCAATTCGCGCAACGCGGGCTGCTCGTCACCGCGGACGAGGACAGCGTGCCGCGCGACGCGTGGCTGGCGGTGCTGGTCGGCCAGGGATTGACGCCGCGGCGCCCCGACCCGATCGCCACGGCGCTGTCACCCGACAGGGCGGCCGATGTGGTCGTCGCGCTGGCCCGGGATATCGCCGCCCGCTTCCCCGATAGGATCGCCACACCATCATGACCCCCGCCCCCCCGATTGAACATGTCGTCATCGTCGGCGGCGGCACCGCGGGATGGATGATGGCCGCGGCGGCGGGGCGCTTCCTCGACGACGGCCGCCGCCGGATCACGCTCGTCGAATCCGATGCGATCGGTACGGTCGGCGTCGGCGAGGCGACCATCCCGTCGATCACCAGCTTCAACAACTTCCTGGGCATCGACGAGGCGGAATTTCTGCGCGCGACGCGCGGCAGCTTCAAGCTGGGCATCGAATTCGTCGGCTGGGATCGCCCCGATGCTCGCTATTTCCACCCGTTCGGGCATTTCGGCCGCGACATCCAGGGGATCAACTTTCACCAATTGTGGCTGAAGCTGCGCGACCTACCGGGCATCGGCGCGATCGGCGACTATTCGGCGACGACGCTGGCCGCTGCCGCCGGCGCGTTCGGCCATCCCGTCGCCGACCCGCGCTCGCCGCTGTCGGGGCTGGCGCTCGCCTATCATATCGACGCGACGCTCTATGCCGCGTTCCTGCGCCGCCGCGCGGAGTCTGACGGCGTCGTGCGGGTCGAGGGGCGGATCGTCGCTGTCGAGCGGCGCGACAACGGCGACGTCGCCGCGCTGCGACTGGACGACGGGCGCCGGATCGCGGGCGACCTGTTCGTCGATTGTTCGGGATTCCGCAGCCTGCTGCTGGGCGAGGCGCTGGGCGTGCCGTTCGGGGATTGGTCGCACTGGCTGCCGTGCGACCGCGCGATCGCGGTGCCGACGGCGCGGGTCGCCGCGCCCGTCCCCTACACCCGCGCCACAGCGCATCGCGCCGGGTGGCAATGGCGCATCCCGCTGCAGCATCGCACCGGCAATGGCGTGGTCTATGCCAGCCGCTTCATGGACGACGACGAGGCCGAGCGCCTGCTGCTCGGCCGGTTGGACGCCGAACCCACCGCCGCGGCGCGCCGCCTGTCGTTCACCGCCGGGCAGCGCGCGCGACTGTGGGAGCGCAACGTCGTCGCGCTCGGGCTCGCCGGCGGATTTCTCGAACCGCTGGAATCGACCAGCATCCACCTGATCCAGCAGGGCATCTCGAAACTTTTCGCGCTGTTCCCCGACACGAGCTTCTGCCCGGTCGAACGCGACGAGTACAACCGGCAGATGGGCGACAATTACCGCTCGATCCGCGACTTCATCATCCTCCATTACCACGCCACCCGCCGCGATGATTCGCCGTTCTGGGATCACGTCCGCACCATGGAGATCCCCGACACGCTGGCGCGCAAGATCGCGCTGTTCCGGCAGAAAGGGCGCATCTTCCGCTACGATGACGAATTGTTCACGGTGCCGAGCTGGGTGGCGGTGATGTTCGGACAGGGCGTGATCCCGGCCGGCTACGATCCGATCGTCGATGCGCTGGACGAGGGGAAGCTGGCCGCCGCGCTGCGCCAGATGCGTGGCGCCACCGCTGCGGCGGTCGCGGGGCTGCCGCCGCACGGCGAGGCGCTGGATCGCCTCGCCGGCGCTCAGCCGTCGCCCAGCATCTGACGCAGATAGGCACGGATTCGCGCGTCGCGCGTCGGCGACGGCGGGCCCAGGATCCCGCGCGCTGCCGACGGCAGATGATCCGCCACCGCGCGGGCATCCTCCGCGAAGACGTATAGGTCGAACCAGTCGCGCAAGGCCGCACGCTCCGCGGCCGGCCGGTCGCGCACCGCCAGGATCGCATGGATCAGCGCGGCGAACGGCGAATCGGGCGTCCCGCGCGTCCACCAGTAATTGGCGAGCACGTTCAACGTGCCGGTCGCGCGGATTTCGTGCCACCACATCGCGGGGATCAGGATCGCGTCGCCCGGCGCCAGACGCGCGACGCACGCCGTCTCCTGCGCCGCGGCGAAGCGCGGGAAGCGCGCCAGGTCGGGGCGCTCGATGTCGACCATGCTGGTCGGCTGGCCCGCCATCGTCACGTCCAGCGGACCGACATAGAGGTTCACCGCCTGCGCGGGCGGGAACAGCACGACGCGGCGTTGCCCGGCGACCACCACCGCGACGTTGTCGGCCATGTCGAAATGCGCCGAGACGCGACTGCCGTTGCCGATCCACAGTCGCGCGCGCGCATCGCCGACCGGCAGCGGCAGCGCGTGG
The DNA here is from genome assembly GCA_036946405.1 of Sphingomonas phyllosphaerae. Classification (NCBI taxonomy): domain Bacteria; kingdom Pseudomonadati; phylum Pseudomonadota; class Alphaproteobacteria; order Sphingomonadales; family Sphingomonadaceae; genus Sphingomonas; species Sphingomonas phyllosphaerae. Next base: position 350,943 of record JAQIJC010000001.1, read on the forward strand.
TCGCGCGTCCAGCCGGGGAAATGATCGTCCGCGGTGCTGGCGCCCGCATACAGCGAGGGCGGCGCGGCATCGGCGCGTTCGCGGAGCAGCGCATCGAGCAGCACCGGTAGCAGGATCTGCGCGCGCTCGAAGTTGAAGCCGTCCATGTCGTCGCGGTAGAAGAATCGACCGCCGACCGTCGATGCCGCCGCCAGAAGGCCGAGCGGACGCCCCCCGTCATACCGGCGCAGATGCGCGGCCAGCGCAGCATCGCCTCCCGCGGATGCCGCCACCGACGGCCAGTGTGTCACCAGACTCCGCACGACGACGGGCCGGGCTGCGTCGAGCAGATCCGCGAACGAGGACCGCGCCGTGCCGGGATCGACCTCTGTGACTGCCGGTGCGGTTCCGATCCAATCATCCATCACCGATCCTCCCCATCACCGTCGACCGCCGCCCATCACGCTCTCTGCCTTGCGACCGGCTGCGTTCGGCGGTCATCGTCCCGGTAGCAATCCGCCGGGATATCGGACCGTCGCCGTCAAAGCTGGTGGCCAATGCACGAACGGGTGGCAAGCCCGCAATGCGGACAGCGCACTCGTGGGCAACACGGTTCGGCGGCGTCGCTCTTCGGGTCGATCGATGAATTGCAGCTACCGTCGCAATAGCCGCAGACGGCGGCAACGACAGGCCGCATGCGGCGTGATGCCCGTCGGCTGACCTTCCCTAGGATCGACATAGGGAGCAGCATATCAATGAAGCGACTGCTCGCCTCAAAGAGCTGCAGCCGTCGACCGCGCTGATGGTCGCCTTTGACTGCCTTCCATGCATTTAGATGCTCTTAACATCAGACGATTACGGGCGTCCGGCTGGGAGGGGCGTGGCCAATGGCGATGGTACTTTCGTCTGGAGAGATCCGATCCGGGGTCCGTGAGTTCCTGACTGATCTCGCCATGCTTGATGCTCCGGCGGAGGATGCAGCGAAGCGAAGCATTTTCAGCCAGCAGGTGGCGGCCACAGCGACTGCCGTTCGCTGGATCTCCTGGCTTTCCCTGCTCACCACCTTAGGGCTATGCCTACTATTCTGGAGCACCGCCAACCAGACCGCCATGCTGATCGGAGAACTTGCCGATACAGCCGTTGGCGTCTGGTCACTCGCGAGACTTCCACGATCTGTCTCACCGGCCACAGCTCCCAAGGTTGCGCGGGAAATAACCGCCCTCGCCCTCGTGCATAGCTGCAGTTGGTCCGTCCTGACGTCCTCCATGATGCAGGGGGCGGACATGCAGATGGCAATGTTTGTAGCCTCTCTGCAGGTTGCCATGATAGCGGTCGGCTTCGTCCTCTACCTCAACCTTCCCCTCGCCTTCGTAGCGTTTTCCTTTCCCATATGCGTACCTCTTCTCAGCGCCATCGGCGCGGCTCATGGTCGCCTTTTCGTGATGTACCCGTTGTTGGCGACCTTGCTCACCATCATGTGCTTCTTCGCTGTTCAGCAGAGCCGTTTGTTCGTTGCGGCCGCGGAAGCAACGGCGGATCTTCATCAGGCCCACGCGGAGCGGCAAGCCCTGCACGAAACGGCTGCGCGCGAGGCGGCTGAACAACGCGCTTCGGCGGCCCTCATCAAGGCGGATGGTATTCGCACAGCAGAGCAGGCGCGCCGTGCCATAATCATCCAGATCGCGGAGGGGTTCGAAGGCAGCGTCATTGCGATGGTCGAAGCACAAGCGGCAGCGATGGACACGCTCATCGAGGCGGCCAGCAGGCTGTTCGATGCCGTTCACGTCTCCTCCGAGGCGGTCAGCCAGGCATTCAGCCGAACCCGTGCGACAGCCGATGCGATCGACGCCCTGGTCGAGATCGCGGAGGACCTGTTCACCAGCATCTCCTCGATACAGCAGCGCGTGAACGAGCACAGCGCGCTGTGTGACGAGTCGAGCCGCATGACCGCGGACAGTTCCGAGAATATGAGGATGGTCGCGGACGAGGCCGCCCAAGCGCGCGGCATAGCCGACATCATCGGCGGCCTGACGAAACAGACGAGGCTGCTGGCCTTGAATGCGGCGATCGAAGCTGCTCGTGCCGGCACCGCCGGGCAAGGTTTCGGCGTTGTTGCAGCGGAAGTTAAGTCGCTGGCTCTGCGTGCCGGGGAGGCCACAAGCAAGGTCGCCGACCAGGCGGACGGCATATGCCGCCGCTTGCACGACAATTCGATAGCCATCGAACGGATCGAGGCGCAATTCTCCAAAGCCGCGAACGTGGCCGAAGGCATTTCCATGTCCATCCAAGAGCAGCAGCGTGCCGCCAGCTTTCTTCGAGAGAAGACACGTCACATCGGGGCGAACAGCGCGGAACTTGAAGGCCGTATGAAGATCGTGTCGGCAACCGTGAAGTCCGTGGATGAAATGGCGACCAAGGTGCGTCTTACGTCTCAGGAAGTCGCCGAGCGAGCTCGGAGGTTGCGTGGCGTCGCGGAGAACTTCCTTGATGAACTAAGAGACTCGTAGCCGATCGCAGATAGAGGACGCGGGAGAGGCGCCGCGGCATGTCGTCGGAGCTCCTCGCCGGTCGAACACCGATCTGCGAGACGACCTAAGGTGAGCGCCTAAGCACCTCGTAGCTGCAAGCGGAGATCATCGTCGCGTGGATGTCGCGGGCCGCTACATTAAGTCGATCAAGCAAGCTCAGGAATTGGCGTTCGCCAGCGCGGAAGATCATCGCGCTTGCGACGACAGAGCGGAGGATCACCGCCGCTGATGGCGATCGCCTGTCGCGAAGCCACCCTCGTGATCGCTCGACGAAGTTAGCATGCGTTCGTCCTCCCAAGCGATGAGGTCGGCCACGCGGTACAGGACCGCCCCTCGTTTGGTCCGTTGCAGATATGGAGGGGAGTCGATCCCAGAGCAGCGCCGCTTTTCGAGAAATCCCTTCGCACGTCGCAGGTACGCGTTTGCCTCCGCCGTCGTCATGACTCGATCCGACGCAGCAGAATCCATGGCCTTGGCCTGAGGCGAGCTTCTTGCCTTTTGGCTTCGCGCCGGACCTTCATCAAAACCGACCTCTCGCACCCGATCACCACTCCGCAAGTCTATTTGCTAAGTTTAGCATATTTGTAATTTTTGTTGCCATCGATTGCTGCGGGTGTCAACGCATTTGCCGAGTTCGGCGAAAGGTTTTTAGATGGCTGAGATCCTTATGGCGCCCGGCGATGCCGTCGCCACTCTTCGGACGGCCTGCCACCTGAACGAGAATTCGGAACCTGCGTTGCGCGCGCGCATCAGGCAACTCATCGAGCTCGGGGTCACTTCGCTGACCCGCGAGACGTCACATGAACGCCATCGCTTCGGCGTCACCGAACTGGCTCAACTCGCCGTGGCCATCTCACTCATGAAGGCGCGTGTGCCGCCGGCGGTGGCGGCACGTCTCGCCGACGAGGCGTGGTCCGAATTCGTGCCCTTCGTGCTCGCCGGGATCGGCGATGCGTTGCCGGATCGGTTCCGCCGTCTTCGATCAGCGGGATCCGGCCCGCACGCGTTCATCGAAGGCAACGGTCTCGCAGAGCTTGGTCGCAAAACGGCACAAGCCGCGCGTAGCGGCGGGCCGCTGCCGAAGATCAGTGTCCGGGTCGTTCCTACGATCGAACCTGTCGAAGGCTTCGATCCGGATACCGCCACCTACCTGAATGCCGAACGGTTCATGCCCGCGATCTACGAGGCCATCGTCGCTCGGGCGCAGGTTCCCGAAGACATATGGGAGTCTTTGACGAGACTGCGGCAAAGTGCGGCCGGAACAGGCTGAGGGGCAGATGCTGCGAAGACGATCAGCGAGTGCGGTCGGATGGACTGCGCCGGCACCCGTCTCCGACGAAGGCGCAAACGCCTGCGACTAGCGTTTCTGGCGTAAGCTGGGTGTGTCTAAACGACCTCATGGGCCGTGGCATCGACGGCGTCAAAGGCCGTGCGTTCTGCGCGGGTGATCATCCAGGGTGCGTACGCCGGACCTCCTGATCGGGCGAACTGCAGAGCGTCTCGCGGGATGGGCGCCAGCGGGAAAAGGGGCTGCCTCACCCGAACCAACGTACCTGCCTGGTCGACGTGGACGGTCTTGATCGTGACTCTCTTTCCGGTGAGCCAGGACGCACCCACGATCGCGGTGACGTCGCAGCCCGGCCCGTGTATCGACGCGGCTTGGGGTATTTGTTCCCGGGCGAGGAACACGCTTTGCGAATCCATGTAGTCGATTCCCGCCGCCACCGGGATCATCGCCAAGAGCCGGCGCGATCGAAGGACGCCGACGATCGGTCGTCCTCCGCTCTTGGGAGTGATCGCGACATCGCTATTACGTTCGGCCGCGGCGAGGATCGTGCCCATGGCTGCATGCCACGCCGACGTGTCATTACCACCGGACGCCCAAGTCATCCACGCGAGAGTGGTGGCCGACGTATGGACCGACCATGCCTCCGGCTGGTCCTCGCCCGCGGCGCGCTGCAGCGCTTGCAGGCGTGCACGCTCAACCACCGCTGGTATGCGATCGGCAAGACGCTCCCAAGCGAGCAAATCCGACGAGGTGTCGCCGCAGAACCGGAAGTCCATCCCACCGATCTTGATGCGTACTTCTCGGCGACGGCGTTCGAACGTCATTCCGATGTCGCTGCGATTACTCGATAGGGCCGACAGGCCGGCATCTATCAGGGCCGGCAACTGATCGAGCAATGGTGGTCTCCTTATTGAAGCGCTTCGAAGGCGGATCGCGGCGACCCGCCAACTTCGTTCTTCGGGCGATATGCGTGAGCGGTGTCACGGAGACGTTCAACTCACTTTCGCTGAGGTAACCTGTTTTCGGCTCCGCCGTTCCTGTTCCGTGTGCACGTCACGTCATGCGGCAAGCTGCAGGTATCCATCAGAGTTGCTGAAACTCGAAACGCCGCCGGCGCCGACGGACTTGGCGTGGCATCTCGAACTGCGGCAAGGCCATCGCATCTCGACGCCAACTATCCATCGGATTCAGCTAGGTGGCGCCGGGTGAACGGACGAGGATGTTGTCTCCTCTTCACCCAATCTCGGGATGCGCACCATTTGTCCGGGAAAGATCTCGTCGGGATCCTCGATCGTGTCGAGGTTCGCCAGATGTATCTCGCGCCAATGCTTGGACTTGCCGTAGAACCTTAGCGACAGCCCGCTCAGGGTGTCGTCGTTTCCGACCTTGACCGTGTCGATCAGATCGTCCGGTGGCGTGAAGGACCATGTCGGCAGCTCGCTCAGCTTTCCAGCGATCCTTTTGAGGCTCGCCGGACGGTAGGTCGTCGCCCCGGCGGCAGGTTGGGTCACCCATCGTCGCTGCGCCGCCGAGGACAGCTGCCACATGTGCTCCGGCCCGACCCGATCCGTGGTGAACCGGTCGGTGAAGCCCTTGCGGTGATCCTTGACGTTGATGAGCGGCGCCATCGGATCGGGATGAAACGCGTGGATTCGCGTTCCCGCCAAGGTGTCCAACTTCAGCCCGGCGAGCTTGGCGCCCTTCAGGATCCAAGCCAATGCACCGTCCGACAGTCCCCGGATGTCGCCGCCGCCTCCGACCGAGCCGTGAACGCCTGGAAACCAGCGCTCCTGATAGGGAGCACGCACGTCGTCGTTGGTCTTGCCCTTTGCGGCGTTCAGCTCTGTGAGATCTCCGAAGAGCGTCGGCGGAAACATAGATCGCCGCTCATCGAGGGCAACCGCGTGCCATGCGCTTTCGACGAAATCGTCGAGGGTGGAGTCGTGGAACCGATGCTTTCGATTGATCCAGCCGCTACCCCAGATGTTCGCGGGAACGCCCATCGCTGCGACGGTGTCCCACACCCCTAGGTATCTGATCTTCAACTGGGGTGCCTCCCCAGAAGCATATCCTGGAACGAACTGGCAGCGGAAGGCGTCGTCTTCGGCCCCGATGCAGACCCCGCCCGCATACGTGGCGCGGAATTCCCGCAGTGCTCTGCCCGCGTCCGCGTCGCCCTTCAGGCGCTTTTCGTAAAGAGCGATGGCCTCGTCGATACGGCCGGCATGCAGTCGACGCAGTGGCCCGACATGTCGAAGGAGCCCGACGAAGGTCCGCGCGCTGAACGCTCCGCGCGAGAAGCCGAAGACGAAAATCTCGTCACCCGGGTCGTAGTTGAAGATGAGGAAGCGATAAGCCTCGCGGACGTTCTGCATCAGCCCGGACCCGAAGATGCCGCCGGTCCAACGTTCCAGGCGCGCAGTGCCCACGCCCTCGTCGTAATGTATCAGCTGTGGGCCATCGGGAGCGGTTCGCAGGATGCTGGCCGCGGTGAGCACGACGTTCGTGGGAGTGTTTTCGTTCAGCTTGTTCCACGTCCCGTCGAAGCAGAAGATCAGCCTCTTCATTCCATCGTCCTCCAATCATCGACCCGCTCACTCGGCCTATGGCCACCTTGTGAGAGATTCGGCTCAACGCCAACCTTCATCCGCAGCCGATCCGATTCACTGTTCCGACGTTCGGCTTCCTAGAAGCGGAATCGAATCTCTGATTCGCAATCACTTCCGCTGCTACTTTACCCGAAGGCAATCCTTGGCCCCCTTG